>CAZEMX010000065.1:0-10281 GCA_964513415.1 uncultured Nitrososphaerota archaeon | reverse complement strand
CCCCGCCGATCGCAACCCCCCCTCCGGTCGTCGGCTTCACGAAGCCGCCCGCGTCCCCGACGACCACCGCGTTCCCCCTCACCGCCCTCCTCACCGGCCCGCCCACCACGATCTTTCCGAAGATCGGCTCCGAGCACCTCGCCCCGCCGACGGCCCTGCTGATGCCCTCGTCCTTTAGCACGAGCCTCCTGAGCAGCTGGAGGGGGACCCCCTTGTAGGACGCCAGCCCCACCCTGATGCGCCCCCCCCTCGGGACGACCCATGCGAAGAAGCCGCTTGCGAGCCTGCTGGCATGGAACTCGACCATGTCCGGCTCGGGCGAGTCGGCGTCAAAGTCAAGCTGCGCCGCGGGTATGGACCTCGGGACCTCGAAGCCGAGCCTCCTTGCTATCATCGCCCTCGTCCCCTCTGCCACAACGAGCACCTTGCACTCCATCCCCTTGGCATAACGCACCCCCGTCTCGACCTCTGCTCCAGCCCCCTCCGCCATCCTGCGCATCTCCCTGTCGAACCGTGGGCGGTCGACGACGTAAGCCTTCACGTCCCCTGCCCTGACCGTGTAGCACCTGCCCGTGGGGGAGAATATCCTCGCGCCCCTTATCTCATTGATGACCGCCCCCCGGCCGCCGACCAGCGCCCTCACCCCCCTGCTGCTGACCACGCCGGCACAGTGGTCGGGCTCCCCGACCTCCCCGTCCTCCTCCAGCACCTTCACCCGGGCTCCCATCTCCGCCGCAGCCGCCCCTGCGAGGAGCCCTGCGGGGCCTCCGCCAACCACCAAGACGTCGTGCAACGCTATTTCCTCGATACCTTTTTTATGCCCCTACGCATTAAAAAAATTCGTGTAACGCGATGGACTTCCAGTTCAAGCAGGCGATAATCGTCAGGCAGGACCTCAAGATGAGCAAGGGAAAGGTCGCCGCTCAGGCGGGGCACGCCGCGGTCTCCTCTTACGTCAGCGCGAAGAGGCGCAAGCCGGACTGGGCCGATTATTGGCTGCAGGAGGGGCAGAAGAAGGTCGCGCTGAAGGTAGGTTCGCTGGACGACCTCCTGAACCTGAAGAAGGATGCCGACCTGGACTCGCTCCCGAACGCCCTGATAGAGGACGCCGGCCTGACGGAGCTCGAGCCTGGCACGGTCACCTGCCTCGGCATCGGCCCCGCCCCGTCCGCCTATATCGACAGGATAGCTGGAAGGCTCAAGCTTCTATGAGCGGGTGCTCGCATGCGGCTGTATAAGACCTCCTCCGCCCTCGAGGAAGAGCTGGGGATGCAGTACTATTCGTCCGAACGCCCGGCCCTAGGCGGGGTGCTGAGGCGGCTCCCGGAGGACTTCGTCGTCAACGAGATCACGCCGGAGGGCATCGAGGCTGGGCCCGACCTCTGGTCTCTCGACCGGGGTCAGGGAGGGCACACCTTGGCGCTGCTCAAGAAGGTGTCCAGAGACCAGCTCTCCGTCATATCCTACCTCTCGTCGAGGCTCGGCGCACAGGTTGGATTCGCCGGGATAAAGGACCGCCAGGCAGTGACCTACCAGATCATCTCGATAGGCCGGCGCCTCGAGCAGGGCGAGGTCCCGTACGACCTCCACGACATGGAGCTGCGGGTCGTCGGATACTCCAGATGGCCGGTACAGCCCGGCGATCTGAAGGGCAACCGCTTCACGATTGCCATACGTTCGATCAGCCCCGCCTCCCTCCAGCCGGTCACCGCGGCAGCGCCGGTCGAGTGGGCGCTCAACTACTACGGGCACCAGCGCTTCGGCACGACTCGCCCGAACACCCACAAGGTCGGGCGCCTCATGGTCAGGCGGGACTACGAGGGCGCAGTGCGCGAGTTCCTGGCGGCCGCATACCCTTGGGAGCCGAGCGCCATTAGGGCCGCCAGGTCCGAGCTGGCCACAGGCTGGGACCTCAACGCTGCCCTCAGGTCTTTCCCCGCCTCGCTCTCGTTTGAGAGGAGGGTGATCGAGAGGCTCCTCTCGCGCCCGTCGGACTACGAGGGGTGCCTGCATTCGCTCCCGCAGACCCTCCTGCGCCTCTTCGTCGACGCCTACCAGTCCTACCTCTTCAATCTGGCCCTCTCGCAGCGGCACGCCCAACACGGCGTGCGGGAGATTGAGATCGGGGACTTCGTTGCCCCCCTCGACAAGTGGGGATCCCCCTCCCGCCCATTCAGGTGCAACGCATCCAACGTATCGAACCTCCGCTCGATGGTCAGGTCTGGGCGCGCGGTGACGATGGTCAGGGTCATTGGCGAGAAGAGCGACTTCGGCGGTACCGAGGGCGGCATATACGCCTCCCTCCTTGAAAAGGAGGGCATCATAATCGGCGACTTCCGCAGCGTGGCGGGGATGCGCTTCGATGGGGCGCTGAGGGCCGCAACCTTCACGCCAATAAACTGCGTGATGATGGACGGGCCCGACGATATGGACGGCGGGAAGCGCAAGCTCACCGTGAGGATGACCTTGCCGAAGAGCTGCTACGCGACCGTCATACTCAGGGAGATCATGCGCCCCGCGGACCTTGCGGCATCGGGGTTCTGAGGCAAGGCACAGGAGGTCGCTACTGTCATTGCGCCCCTCATGGCAGCAGCCTGTCCGGCGTCCTCGGGAAGAGGACCGCTTCCTTTATGTTTGCCAGATCCAGCAGCTGCATGGTGATCCTCTCGATGCCGATGTTGAAACCGCCGTGGGTCGGCGCTCCGTACTTGAAGGACTCGGTGAACCACTGGACGCCCACTGGGCTTAGGCCCTTCTCCTTCACCTGATCCATTATCTTGCCGTACCTGTTCTCCCTCTGCCCGCCGGAGCTGAGCTCGAGGCCCTTGAAGATCATGTCGACGCTCCTCGCCCATGCCGGTTCATCGTCAACCCTCATGACGTAGAACGGCTTGGCCTTGAACGGGAACCTGTTGACGAAGAAGAATTCCGACTTGTGCTTCTCCTTGACGTACTTGGACAGCAGCGCCTCGCCCTCCCTGTCGTAGTCCTCGCCGAACTCGACCTTCTTGCCCATCTCGGCAAGTATCTCGTAGACCTCTGGGAACTTGAGCTCCGGGAACGGCGTAGCCGGGACCTCTACCTGCTTGCCAAGGGCCTCCAGCTCCTCCTTGCACTCTTCCTTGACCTTTCTAAGGCCGCTCTGCACCAGCGCCTCTTCCACCCTCATGACGTCCTGCTCGTCCTTTATGAAGCCCATCTCGACAGCGCAGCCCCTGTGCTCGCAGAGGTGCCTGGGCGTGTGGCTGAGCTCGGCCCTCCAGCTCGGGCCCAGGTCGTATATCCTGTCCATGCCCGAGATGACCGCCAGTTGCCTGTGGAGCTGCGGGTCCTGCCTCAGGAATGCGCTCTTGTTGAAGTATACCACCGGGAAGACCTCGGCGCCGCTCTCCGATGCAGCCCCCATGAGGCAGGGCGTGAATACCTGCCTGAAGCCTTCGGATGCAAGATAGCTCTGGAAACCCTCTATGAGCTTGGACTGCACCTTGAATATCGCCATCACTTCCGGCCTCCTCAGGTCGAGCACCCTGAAGTCGAGCCGCGTGTCCAGGTTCGACTCGATGTTCCCCGATACCGAGACCGGAACCGCCTGCACGATCTTGCTGAGGACCTCGATCCTCAAAGGCACCAGCTCCCTGCCCTTCGGTGCGATCTTGGTCGGCTTGACTGTGCCCTCCACCGAGATCACGTCCTCCTCCCTCAGAGAGTTGGCGACCGCGATAAGCGCATCGTCGGTAACGCCCTTCTTGAGCGTGATCTGTATCTGCCCCTCCCTGTCCCTGAGCACGATGAACTTGAGCTTTCCTAGGTCCCTGAGCTTGTGGACCCATCCCGCAACGGTGACCTGCTTCTCCGCGTCCTCCGGCATGACCTGCGACGTGTAGTGCGTCCTCTGCGCCAATCTTGCACACCTTGAAGAGAGATAATTCCCAAGCTCTAAAAAGCTTATCGTGGAAGGCGTGTCACTCGAATACGAGGTGGATTACCTCGCCGGTCAGGATCTTGATTGCCTCTTCCGCCGACTTCTGGTCGAGCGGCATCTTCCTCTGGTCTGCCCTCGGCATCCTTATCGTGCTCTCCCAGCTCCCGTCCGGCAGCCAGACCGTGTTGGCCCCCATCACCCTAGCGGGGGTCACTATCTGCTCCAGCAGCCTCTTGATGCTGGATGTCTTCTCTATTATCCTCACGGTTATCCTCCTCTCGTCGCTGAGCTGCTTGCTCACCTTCTGGAGGAGCGGCCTGTTTGCGTTGGACCCTCCGCTGACCATTATGATCATCATCTTCGGCAGCTTCACGGTCCTGTGGATGACATAGTCCTTCAGTCCAGTGTTCTTCGCCTCGTATTCCAAGAACCACTTCGAGACCTCCACGTCTGCCTCCGTAACCTCTCCCTTGTCCAGCTTCTCCTGGCACCTAGGGCAAAGGACGCCGCTCTTCGCGCAGAAGTAACAGATGGGGGTCTTCAATCCGTGCGCCTCATTTGGTCTTGCTGATCCTTATCATTATTGAACTCGCCCTCTTTGTGCCCATCCCTTCCTTGAGCGGGACCTCGTCCGTCCCGATGCCGACCTCCTTTATCGACGCCTGGGGCATGAACTTGTTTCTCACGATCTCCGCCACGTCGACAGCCTTGCTGATCGACATGCCCCGCGCCTTTATCAGCACCTCGTCCGCTCCCTCATGGAATGCCGTCAGGCAAGCGAGAACATAATTCATCGGCGGTTTCTTCCCGACGAGTATTGTGTTCTCCTGTGGCATTCATAATCCCTCGGCACCTCTAAAGGGCTAACGAGTTTACCAAATTCTTGAATAAATATATTGTGGTAATGCCTTGCAAAAGAACGCTTATTCTATCGAAGCGGTTTCTGACGTTTTTACCGCCTGCATACGCCGTCCAACAGGGGCGCCGGCCAGCATGCTTGCATTTTGCAAGGGCTGTCCTAGAAAACGTTAAATTACCATTTACAAAAGTAAAGCTCAACGGCGGCTGTATATTATGCCCGAGAGCCCCTCGCTGACCGACCGGCAGATGCAGCTACTGCGGATGCTTTACAGGGCAAGCGAGAGCACCGGCGTATTTACCGTCAAGAAGACCCAGGGCGACCTAGCCCGCGAGCTGAACCTCACGCGGCAGGCACTGAACATCCACCTGAGGAGGCTCCGCGAGGAGGGCCTCATAAGGACCGGCAGGGGGTTCATCGACCTCACCGAGAAGGCTCTGGTGGTCTTGGGGATCGGGACCGCCGAGGCGTTCGTCTTCCTCAAGATACAGCCGTTCAAGCGCGACCAGGTCTACGACCAGGTGCGCAGGCTCCCTGCCTCGAGGATCTTCAGGGTTACCGGCGAGATCGATCTCGTTGCGCAGGTGCCGCAGTCGCGGCTGGACGGCTTCCTTGAGAGCGTCTCCAACATCGACGGGGTGGTCTCGACCGCATCCCACGTCGTGATCTCCATTATCAAGTGAAATTCTGAACATTATCGAAAGAAAAACAAGGAAATATTTATAACGCCGGTTTCCTTGTATGAAGAAAAACGGTGTATAGCTAATGCCTATCCAAGATCCAGAAAAGCAGCAGTTGGCGCAGAAGCACCTGCTTTACATCAAGGTATGCAGGTCCTGCGGTGCAAGGAACGCAGCCTCAGCCGTGAAGTGCAGGCGTTGTCGTGGCGACGAGCTCCGCTGGAAGAGACGCGAACTCAAGCGCTAAAATTAGCGAAGTTTTTTATTCCCCATTTATTCTTCCAATATCTAGCCGGGCCCGTAGTCTAGTCTGGTTAGGACGTCGCCCTCACACGGCGAAGGTCCCCGGTTCAAGTCCGGGCGGGCCCACCATAGCGCCCTCTTTGAAGCCTTATTATGGCTCGCATGAAAAATCCCACCAAAAAATGCCCTTAGGGCGCAGAATCGACTCCCCGTGCCGTTAGGGGAAGGCGCCGAAGGTGGAACCGGTGCGCCGCTTGCTACTTGATGGCGCCGTAGACCGCGAAGTTATAGTATTTCCAAAAGACATCTGCCTCCCTGAAGCCGACATCCCTCAAGAGCTGGATATCGCCGAGCAGGGGGACGGGGCGGTCTTCGCTCCTATATCTCGCATACGTCTCCTCGATCTTCTCTTTTGGCAGCGACGGTGCAAGGAAACCCTCCCATTTTGCGAGGTACATCTTCTGCCAGCGTGAGCTGCTCGCCAAGACAATGTCGGCGTTGACGAAGACCCCGCCGTCATTGAGCGCCCCGTAGACCTTGGCAAAGAACTGCCTCCGAGCCTTCCTCTCGAGATGGTGCAGCGCCAGCGAGGAGACGACTGCGTCGCACTTCATGTCAAACTCATGCCCTGAGAAGTCCGCTAGGATGTACTCCGTTCGGCTTTCCCCCAGCTTCTTCCGTGCGGTCTCCAACATCTTCCCCGAGATATCCATGCAACTCACCTTGGCGTTCGGGAACCTCTTCCTGAGCGCCAACGACAGGTTGCCCGTGCCGCTCCCGAGGTCGACTATTTTGATATCCGCATCTGGGTGGAATGGGAAAGCCGAGGCAACGGCGTCCAGCATCTCCTCGTAATGCGGCACCATCTTGACTACATTGCCATCGTAAGCCCCTGCCTCGCCTTCAAAGTGCGCTTTGATAATCTCCGTCCGCTTTCCTGTTGTCATACCTCGCCGCCACAATAGCATGAATCTGTCGTCTTACGATAAATACGCTTTCGCCGCCGCTGCCCTCGCAATCCGCGCTCAAGCCGCACTGCGATAGCCCTAATCCCGGCGCCGACCACATAGTGCCTGCACACCGGTTGCCGCCTTGTGTGTCTGTTCTCCAAAACGGTCTGTTCTTCACAACTCAATGTTCTACGGGGCGTCTGTTTCACACAAATATTTTTACCATTATATTAAGCAAAATATATCCTTAAGCGAGCGCGATTTCTTTACTAGTAGTATGGTTTTCCCTAACGTGCCCCCTGAGGTGCGCGACAGCATCCTTGAGGCGTTAGCCAACGGCGCGCTATTGGTCGATACGGAGGGCCGGGTAATCTCCGCGAACAGCGCCTTCTCGAGGCTTGTCGGGCTGCCCCGTGATGGGCTAGTCGGGATGAGGAGCGAGGACGTCGTACAGGGTATAGAGAAGCATCCCCTGCATGCCCAATACAAAAAAGTCATGGAGAGCAAAATCCCTGCCGCATCCACATTCGTGATCAGGTTGCCGAAGGGGGAGATGCGCCTCCTCGAGTCCAAGGCTTTCCCCGTGCCGGAAGGGGTCCTCTTTGTCGTCTCCTGCCTGTCTGACCAGAGCAGTTCCGACGAGCGGCTGATAACCCGCCTGCAGCGGATGAGCATGCTCTTCGACTTCATACCCGCATACGTCTACCTCCATGCCTCCGACGGAACGATACGTTTTGCGAACCGCTCGTTCAAGGAGCTGTTCGGAGAGCCGCAGGGCAGGCGGTGCTGGGAGGTGCTGAAGGGCAGGCAGCGCGTCTGCGAGAACTGCACCTCCGTCCTCGCCATAAGGAGCGGAAAATGCGTGCAAAGCGAATGGTCATCGAGCGATGGGCACACCTACATCTCGTTCCACTACCCGCTCACCGATGTCGATGGGCTGCCCCTCTCCCTTATAGTGGGCGTGGACATAACTGCACATAAGAAGATCGAGCGCGCGCTCAAGTCGGATGCGGAGCGGCTCGAAGGCCTGCTTGAGGACAGGGATCGCGAGCTGAAGGCCAAGGAGCGGCTGGCCGCGATCGGCGAGACTGCCCTGATGGTGGGCCACGATCTGAGGAACCCCCTTCAGTCGATGATGAACGTATCCTTCCTCCTCAATGATTGCCTTAACGACATACCAAAGCCGGAGATGCGGGAGCTGGCATCCGCCTCACTGCGGCGGCTCAAGCGTAACATCGTCTACATGGACAAGATCGTCGGCGACCTGAGCTACTATGGCTCTCCGCTCAAGCCGAGCTTCACCTCCGAGGACATAACCGCGCTACTGAACGAGGTGATCCACGACTGCGCGGTCCCCCGCTACATCAAACTTGCCAAGCATTTTGAAAACGTCGGTAAGATCGATGTCGACGCCCTGCTCGCCAAGCGCCTGTTCATGAATCTCGTCTCGAACGCCGTGCAGGCCATGCCCGAGGGGGGGCTGCTGTCGATCTCCGCTTCATCCTCCGGTGACACGACGAGGGTTGAGGTGAAGGACAACGGCGTGGGGATACCGAAGAAGGTTATGGATCAGCTATTCTCGCCCTTGATCACCGGGAGGCCAAAGGGGATGGGCATGGGGCTGGCGGTCGCAAAAAAGATCGTAGACATGCACGGCGGAAAGATAAGCGCCATAAGCACGCCCGGCGCAGGCGCGACGTTTATCGTGGAACTTCCCAACAACCAGAAGAACGCGGGCGTAGCCGAGCCCGCCTCTTAATGAAGAATGATCATCTGCCAGTTACGCGCAGCCAGTGCGTTCCGCTCCTGCCGCACCTTTCCATGCAGCCCTCTCTATCGGTGGCTGCCTTGCGGTTGGGATGGGCTGTGCATGCGCGCAGTGTCCTTCAATTGACCCTGTGCTGGATGTTGCATCTTGCCGTGTCTATGAGGCGCTCAGAGCAGAGCCTGTCAGCAGCGATCGCCTTCCTCGCCTCCATGTCTGCAAATGCCATATCATTCGAGGCATGCATCTCTTGCCGCCCGCTCGTGCCGAATGCTCCCGTTATTGCAACCACTACTGCGTTCACTGCGTTCTCTACAGCTCCCACCTTAATCCTAACGCTACTCTTCAGAGCCATGTTCAATTCCTACCTGCCATATTAAAATGGCTATTTTAATATAAAAAAAATACTTGCTTATAAATATGCCTATTTAATGGAAAAATATTTATATACATACTTAAATCGATGTCTAAAATGGAAAATGAACCTATTTTATTATACGTATGGATGTTTAATAGCAAAATATTTTTATACATACTTAAATAAGTCCATAATAGGGCGAAACGGATATGAAGCCAGTTAAAACCATCAATGATCCTGAGTCGTTCCAGCTAATAGCTGACGAAACTAGGAGGAAGATGGTCTTCCTGCTCCGCGTCAAGGAGATGACTGTGAGCCAGATGGCTGAAACCCTGAACATCACCCCCCAAGCCGTATACTACCACGTGAAGAAGCTCGTGAACGCCGGCATGGTGGAGGTCTCGCGGGAGGTGAGGGTGGACCACCTGATCGAGAGTTACTACCGGGCAACTGCCGAGACCTTCAATTGCCATGTCGGGCCAGTCAAAACGGGCACGCCCGAGGCAAAGGACCATTATGTCACGGTGTTCAATGCACTCAAGTCGCTCGGCTTCAACATAACCCCTGATGACGAAAGGATTAAGCGGATAATGGCAATCACGGACCAGATGTCAAAATGCCTCGAGACCGGGAAGATCGAGGACAAGGTCGCCGAACTCGAGAACATCGACTTCGTTACGAAGCAGACCGTGATCGAGTTCGCGGAGATGCTCTCCATGACCGACGACGAGTTCAGAAAAAATCAGGAGCTGGAGAGGGAGTTCCGGGGCGTCCTCAAGTCGATGCTCAAGCCCTGACCCGGTCCCCTCCCTGTCCAGTCAGCGGTTAGATGTACTCGATCGTGCTCGGGGGTTTCGGCGTTAGGTCGTAGAGGACCTTCACGACCGATGGCTGCTCCGCCAGTATCCTGTCCCTGATCTCCTCCAGCCTCTTCCACGGTATGTTCGTCGGCTTCGCGGTCATCGCATCCTTGGAATCGACCGCCCTGATCACTATGATCTCTCCGAACTTGCGCTTCCCGCCCTCTACCCCTGTGGCCTTGTCGCTCAGCAGAACCGCGAACGCCTGGAAGCTGCTCAGATCGGATGTCCCCTCCTCGATTATCTTGGTCGCCTTGCGCACGACCGCGACCCTCTCAGGAGTGACCTCCCCAATGACCCTGAGCGATAGCCCTGGGCCGGGGAACGCCCTCCTCTGGTACATGTCTGCCGGGAGCCCGAGCTTCTCTCCCACCTTCCGAACCTCGGGCTTGTAGAGCTCCACCAGCGGCTCGAGGAACCTGAAGCCGTACTCCTTTGACGTCTCGATGCCTATCTGGTCCAGGACGTTGTGCTGCGTCTTCACCCCTCCCTTCGTCTCGACGACGTCTGCCGCGATCGTGCCCTGGATGAAGTACTTCGCGCCCTCCTCCTTGGCGATGCCCGTGAGCGTGTCGTAGAAGGTCCTTCTGAAGGCCTTCCTCTTCTCTTCGGGATCAGTGAGCCCCTTCAGCGCCCTGAAGAAC
>CAZEMX010000064.1:6067-10436 GCA_964513415.1 uncultured Nitrososphaerota archaeon | reverse complement strand
TACAGTGCCTTGCTGCCGGATCGTCTTTGACCAGACCTCAGCCGTCCCATGTCCGTACTGCTTCATCTTCCACGATGCGCCTCTGTTCTTGGTGGTGGTTGCCAGCTATGGCCTATCGATCGCGGCTGTCGTTTGGAGCTTGGCAATAAGGCACTATCTGAAGATTGGAGGTGACCTAGAATCGGTCGGCATGGCGGCGATCAGGCGCTTGGTGACATTCTCGTTGATCTTTGCAGTCATCGGCACAATCGCACTCGTTCCTGCAATCCTACAGGTAATCGGCGCCGGTGTCTTCGTTCATTAACCCCTTTTTTTTATTAATTAACTATTTTTCATTATCTGCGGGCGATACGGTCTTCACGATCGCGGACGACAGGCTATCCACGCGTATCTTCCGCGCTTCCCTCTTGCTAATTTTACCGCCGATTATATCGACCAGCTTCCCATCCTCGACGACGACATACACCTGATCCGTCAGGCACACTCCTATCCGCCTGCCATTCATGATCAGCGTGTCTCCCATGTTTGCATAATGCACTTGCCTGATCTCCTTCCTGCCTTGAACCGTTATTGCCTTCGTTTCAAGGTTAGGCATGAGCATGGGTATCCTGAGTTCGTCTGCAATCCTCCTGGCAAGCCCCCTCGCTGCGTCGCACCAGACTATTAATGCAGCATCCGCCTTCCCAAACCTCTCTATCTGCATCAGCGGGAGCGATGCCATGTTCTTCAGTATCCTTGTGTTCGATATCGTCTGCGCCCCAAATATGACGCCGCTCTGCACGCTCCTCCCCGAGTTGAGAATTATCAGCGCGTCTAGGTCGCTTAATGCCGCCTCGTCCAGCGTCCTGCTGATGCTCTTGTTGATCTGCATCAGCGACGCTCTGATGCCGCTCTCCTTTGCGAGCGCAACTGATGCACTTTCTCCAAGGGGCCTCACGTCGACCATGAACCCCATCTCCGTGAGCACATCCTTCAGTGCAAGGTGCGCGCCTTCGAGCACCGGTCCGTTGCCGTTGACTGCTATGGACACCTTGAGGAGGCTGACCTTTGCCGGTGAGACCTCGCCTATAGTCCTCGGCAGCCACTCCGTAATCTTCACAGACCCACCAGCGCTCCTATACTCCTTCACTATCCCTAGCAGGCAGTCGTTAATCTCATCGATTACCCACGCAGACCTATGGAGCTGGTATGCGCCTGCCTTCCTGAGCGCCCTCACAAGCCTTATCCGGATGCCATGGGGATCCTTCTTCGCCTGGATGTCATATAGCAAGAGGTGCATCGGTGCATTATCTCCGTATGGTGCTATAGTTTAACGGTACCGTCATCTTTAACTTTATGCCGTTGTTACTTATTGGAATGTGATCGGCATGTCCGTCTTTCCGGTGACTACGATTGCCAGGCACCCGCCAGCCGTCGTGCTGACGCAGGACACCAGCTCGAGGTCAGCAATTCTGAAGATGGCAGGAAAGAGCGTCCGGCATGCTATTGTTTCTGACGACGGGCGCAAGATGATTGGCATAGTGTCGGCAAAGGACATACTCAATTACTTGGGTGGCGGGGACAAATTCGAGATAGTCAAGCGCGACTGCGAGGGCAACATACTGCGGGCCCTGGAGTCTCCGATCAGCCCGATCGTCAACAGGACTCCTCTGGTGGGATCGACGTCCTCCTCTCTCCCTGATATGATGCGGCTCATGGCCAAGCACGACATCGGCATGCTGCCTCTGCTGGACGGCGCCTCCGAGATATGGGGGTCCCTCTCTGAACGGCATCTCTTCCGGCTCTTCGAGGCAAGCCAGATGTTCGTCAAGGTATTCGAGATAATGTCGAAGCCGCTGATAACCCTCGATCTAAAGAGCACCCTGCTCGACGCGATGCGGATGATGGTTAAGCACGACATCAGGCGTATTCCTATAATGAACGAGGGGGAGCTGTGGGGTATAATAACCGTTAAGGATATAATCCGATTTCTGGCAAGCCCTTATGTTGACCACATAATCACCATGGGGCTCTCCGACTTTCTCTTCAACACGAGCGTCGCAAAGATGTCAACGATGAACCCCAAGACCGTAAGCCCTGACGTCGACCTGTGTGACGCCGTCAAATCCATGAACTTGGCGAGTGTCGGGTCACTGATAGTCATGTCCGGCTGCCGGCCTGTAGGTATCCTCACGGAGCGGGACTTTTTGCTCAAGCTGCCAAAGCTCAGGGGCGTCGAGTTCATGCCCGACCCAGGCAAGGGCAGAGTGCTAGTGGGCCGGATACACTTCTGAAGGTTCTGGTTAAGCGATGGGATCCAGTGAAGATCGCGACGCAGCCGTTGCAAATCGGTCCGTACGTATGGGCGACCTCGTCTGCCGCGTCTATCCTGCAGTATCGTTACTTTTTCTGCTGTCCTATGCCTCATCTATTATCATCGGTATCTACGTCTTCTTCTTTACATCGGAGGGCACTGAATTCAGTTCGAAATCGCTCACCCAGCTTTCATTCTACGTCTTCTACTACACGAAGTTTAGCCTTCCTGGCACATTCACAGTTGGATGGCTGTTCCTGCTGCTGTCTGGGCTCTTTGCCATTGCCTTTGCGGTCGCCGCCCTTTCAAACGTTAGGTACTCTGAATCTGCAAAGGACCTGCTCAGGAAGAAGGCAGCGAATGGCATCTTCTCAAACTTCCTGATGGGCATGCCCGCAATCTGCTCCGCTGCATTTGTATCCTTCTCCCTGATCCACATGATTGAGGAGAACGTCGGTGTGCCTGTTGGGGGCATCATCTTCCCTGACCCCTTCCAGGAGATCCTCTTCACCTCCTATGCCGCCTTCATAGAGGAGGTCAGCTTCCGCTTGGTACCTATAGCGTTTCCTATTGCGGTTTACCTCCTCTTCCAGTCTGCAGTGAAGATCTCTAGCATGCGGCGCCGGGACCGCCTAGCCGTCGTCTTCCTCGCACTATTCAAGCCTGACTCGTTCAGTCGGCGTATGGGTCTCGGCCGCGACCGGACCCTCACTAACCTGAAGGTGTTGCTGGTGCTCGTCTCCTCCATTATCTTCGCGTATGCCCATGTGGCAAGCGGCGCCTGGGAATCCGGAAAGGTGGCGACCACCTTCATCGGTGGGCTCATATTCGGGTACTGCTGCCTCAGGTACGGGTGGGAGAGCTCGCTGCTGGTTCATTGGTACTTCAACACATACTGGAGCATCCTCTCTTACGCCTCCACTCTAAGTGCCTCGTTTGCGGCGTTATACGATGTCTCCTTCCTGATGGCGTTGTATATGGGGTTCGCGTCGCTGCTCGCATTCGGCATCATGTTGCTCTCCAAGATCGCAGCGTGGCGGCGCTGACGTCGGTCCAACGTCTTACACTTAGTCTTTTATTGAAATGGCGATAATGTGTAACTTGCGTGATTCGATTGCCCGAGACCAGAGATCTGCTTAAAGAGATCGGAGAGCCTATCGTGAAATCCGCATTTGCCGACGTGGCAAACGCCGAGATTCCCTCTGCCACCGCAAGGAGTGCCCTCATAAGCTTCTCCGAAAGATGGAAGGACTACTCTCGCGCAGCCCTCATGGTCATGTGCTGCGAGGCTGTTGGTGGAGACCCTGCCGCGGTCCTGCCTGCCGCCAAGGCGCTGGTCCTCTCCGGGGGGGCATTCGATCTACATGACGATATAGTTGATGGCTCCTTTACAAGGACAGATAAATGCGTACAGACGACCCTTGGCAGATATGGGTCAAACGTCACAATGCTTGCCGGCGACGCGCTACTGATCGAGGGCATGTCGCAACTCTACCTGCTCTCGAAACAGGTGTCTCCGGAGCAGGTAAGCGACATCATCCGAACGATAAAGAACGGCCTCTATGAGCTGGGGTCTGCAGAGGTCGACGAGCTGGAGCTGGTCCGGAACATCAAGGTCACGCCCGACATGTACCTGCGCATAGTGCGGATGAAGGCTGCGGACGTGGAATCATACACGCGCGTAGGTGCTATGGTTGGAAGGGGGTCCCCCCAGGAGATCGATGCGCTTGGCACATTTGGAAGGATGCTTGGAATGGCGGTGATACTGCGCGACGACATCGAAGATACGTTTAATGACAAGCGGGAGCTCTTTTCAAGGATCGCTAAAGAGAGCCTTCCGTTGCCTTTGATATACTCGCTGGACGACCCTTGTTGCATCAAGAAAATTACTGCGATACAGGCTACAGGCGACCCTGCCGAATTGGACGCGCTTCTTGGGATAATCGAGAACAACGGCAGTTTCGAGAAAACTAAGGCCTATATTCAGGAACTGTTACAACAATCAAAACTAGCCCTTCGCCACGTGAAGGACCCGTCAAAACTACTAACGCTTTTTAATGAATAATTAGACAGGAA
>CAZEMX010000064.1:0-5967 GCA_964513415.1 uncultured Nitrososphaerota archaeon | reverse complement strand
GGAAGCCAGATTCTTACGGAAGTTGGATTATAGGTTTTCATTATTTTATCCCCCAAACTTTCTAAAGACTAATTGTTTTTTAGTCAAACAATTATACACTTAGCTCAAATAAATGTTTTTCGGTTTCGCCGATGGAAACAAAAAGCATCCGCATAAACGCATCTTTAAATAAATGCTTTTAGCATGTTCTAACGATGTCAAAATTAGAAGGGCTTAAAACTTCCCTGTCGGGGGGATGGAAGGCCCTGTATTCCGACTTTGCCCTTTCTGGCTATGCCATGCTTAGCGTGGCTTATGTTTATATTTTGTTTTCAAATCACTCTATCGTATCTTCTACCTTGGTTTTATCTCAAACGTCATTTTTTCTAGTTTTATTAATCATATGCACAGTGACTTCTTTTGCAATAGGTGCAATCGTAGCAAGGAAACTGAATAAACGTGATCATTCAGTTTTAAATTTAATTGGTATACTCTTCGGCTTTGTATTGTTATATCCATTAGATGGAAATATTAAGCTCATATTGCTGGCAATACTTGGCGGGGCATCAAGTAGCATCGGGCTTCCTGATTTATTGAATTATGTTATCGGTTTAACTCGATTCGAAAATAGAGGAGCTGCTTCAGGCATATTTCTTTTTATTGTTTATGCACTACTATTCGCCACTTCTTTATTGATATCTGATCTTACAACACTTGCGGTAACGATGATTACAATCAAAGCTATGTCTTTAATATTGGCAAATAAAAGTACTTACAGGATTCAAAATATTGAAGATCTTCCTAGCGCCAGTTCTAGTGTGAGTGCAAAATTCTACTTTTTCGTTGCATGGATCATCTTTCTTTTGGTGGATGCGATAGCTACCAATGTCGCGTTACAATGGGTTCCTCACTCTCAACTTAATGCTATAAGTCTTTATTCTACGCTTATTGGTCTTTTCGCTATGATTTTAGGCGGCTTTCTGATGGATGTCATAGGAAGAAAGAAAATCATGGTCTTCGCTTATGCTTATCTCGGCGTTGAATACGCATTGGTTACTCTTTCATATGGCACTTTCATTGGATATACCTTTATAGATGGAATTGCTTGGGGCATACTCACAACGCTCTTCACCTTGATAATTTGGGGTGACTTGGCGACGTCTGTTAGTCGACCTAAGTATCTGGCAATATCCCTTGGTATTGCCACCACTATGTTCTTCTTAACTAACACTCTCCAGGCCACGAATCTGCAATTGCCGCCGGAACAGACGTTCCCGCTCACGAGTATCTTCCTGTTCATTGCCGTAATCATTACTTTGTATCTGCCTGAGACGCTCCCGGACAAGGTCGTTCAGGCGAGAGACCTGCAGGATTATATCGAACGGGCTAAGCGCATAAAAGAAAAATACGATTAAAAAATTCTTTCTGCTGCCTAGATGAGGTCAATCTTGGCAGCGATTACCCTGAGCGCCTCGGTGAATGGATGCTTCGGGTAGTTGTAGGCGAATATCGACGCCCTCTTCATTCTTCCCACTTCGCAGAAGCAAGGCAGAAGCCCTATTACCGCCTCCTTATACTTCGTTTGCAGCTCATCGACAATCTTCGACTTGTCGATATCCATGAAGTCCGCTCCGCCTATGGCCTTGTTTATTATTACCACCGTCTTCTTCTGGAAGACCTCGTAGAGCTCACCAATCATCTTGGCGGTGCCATGGATGTCCGAATCGTCTAGCGTGGATATCACGATTGCTACGTCTGCAGCGACGACCGCGTTGATTGATGAATACTGAATCCCCGGGCTGGTGTCCGCAATGACGATGTCGTACTTGAGGTTCTCCAGTAGCTCCTTCCTCATGCTCAGTATCCTGTGGAGCGCCTCGGTCTCCCACTTCCTGCCCTTGGAT
The DNA here is from genome assembly GCA_964513415.1 of uncultured Nitrososphaerota archaeon. Lineage (GTDB taxonomy): Archaea > Thermoproteota > Methanomethylicia > Methanomethylicales > Methanomethylicaceae > Methanomethylicus. The sequence continues at coordinate 4,084 of CAZEMX010000064.1, read as the reverse complement.
ATCATGTCCCTGATTGCCTCTGTCGAGAAGTCGGCGAATCCAACGTGAAGCACTCCCCTATTCTCGACCTTCGAGGAGCAGTCGACTAGGCACTCCTCGACCTTGGCGGTGCCGTTAAGCACATCGTTCACCCACCTCCTGACTCCCTTGGGCTCGAATACTATGTGTTGCGTAGGTGCCCGAAAGTCAAGATCGATCAGGCAAACCTTCTTGCCTTGCAACGCATAGAGTGTGGCCAAGTTTGCAGAGAGGTAGCTCTTACCCGTTCCGCCTTTAAACGAATGTATTGTGACAAATTTTCCCATTGCTCATTCACCGTCGCCTAGTACAAAGAATATCTGATGCTTTCTCCTGACCTTCTTCACATAACCCAGCCTTACCAGCTGGTTGAGGTAACCGCTCTCGATGGCGCGGGCCCTCCCCGTAAGTTGAGATACCTCGTCAGCCCTCCCTTCTATCAGCTTCGCCAAGGCGAGCATCGTCTTCCTCAGATGGTCCGGAAGCTTGAGCAGTATGCTCACGTCCAAGCCGTTGCTGGACATCTCATCCCCGTCCCCGCCGTTAGCCTCCTGCTCAGTCCGGGGTCTCCGCGCCAGATTGAGGAGTTCCTGCTGGTCGCTTATTATCTGCTCGAGATAGCTCTTCATAGCCAACACTTCACGCTCGAGCCGCTCCATTGCCTGCCTGAACTCCTCCTCTTGAACCCCCATCAAAATACAGCCCTTAGTATCTGTGTTCAACAGTTATTATTTTGAAATATATACTTTTCGTATATCTGTTTTACACTTATGCCAGTCATGGCGGACGGCAGTTTCCCAGCAATCGCTTTTAATACCCTAACGCCAATTAGTCTCTGTTCAAGGTGCCTGCAGATGGGAAAGATCAAGATAGCAATTGTTGGAGTCGGGAATTGTAGCTCCGCTCTTGTACAAAGCACGCTTTATCATGAAAAGAACAGCTCGGGGCTGATCCACCCTATAGTCGGGGGCTACTCCCCTTCAGATATAGACGTGGTCGCCGCTATTGATATCGATTCAAGAAAGGTCGGGCAGGATCTGTCACGTGCCATCTTCGCTGCACCGAACGTCGCCCCCAGATTCTGCGAAGTCCCGGCGCTCGGGATCATCGTAGTCAAGGGCCCTGTGCTGGACGGCGCAGACGGCGTTCTGAAGGATCTCATCAAGGTCGATCCCTCAAAAGAGGTCGATGTAGCAAAGCTTCTCTCGAGAACGGGATGCGAGATAGTCATCTGCCTGCTGCCCACGGGCTGCACGAAGGCCACCGAATACTATGCATCCTGCGCAGCAGAAGCAGGATGCGCATTTGTAAACTGCACGCCATCGAAGATTGCCGGGATGAAGAGGTGGGCCGATGCGTTCGGTGGCAAGTCCCTTCCATTGGTGGGCGACGACCTGATGAGCCAAATCGGCGGGACCGTGTTCCACATGGGTCTCTTGGACCTCCTGAGGCAGCGTGGAGTCAAGATCGACAAGACATACCAGCTCGATATAGGCGGATCGATGGAGGCATTCGGCGTCCTCGAGGACTTCAGGAGGGAATCCAAGCGCAAGGTCAAGGCCGACGCCATTAAGCAATTCCTGCCGGCCGAATCCGAAGTCGCAACAGGCACCTCCGATTTCGTGGAGTTCATGAAGGACCGGAGGACTAGCTACTTCTACGTCGAGGGGAAGGCCGCGCTCGGAAGCGACGTCGTGATCGACATATACTTCCGCACTGTCGACAGCTCAAACGGCGCCGGGGCGCTGCTTGACATCGTCCGGGGAGTGAAGGTGGCCATCGACCGGGGGGTTGGCGGTCCGCTGACCAGCGTGTCCGCCTACGGCTTCAAGAGCCCGCCCGTAAGCGCGCCCTTGCCTGAATCTCAGAAATGGTTCGACGAATTCGTTTCAGGTGCCAGGATGATTTAGGAAAGCTTATCAGCTTCCCTTTTTTATCTTCTCGTGCGGACTCTGGTTTTCCCGAGTCGGACAAGTGTAAAAGTTGGATATATAATGTCTGAATCAAAAAAGATAGAAGAACTGAACCCTGGATCTAGAAGTGTGGATGTTCTGGCAAAGGTCGTGGAGATCTCTCCAGCGCGTGAGGTCTCAACAAAGGACGGGTCAACCCACAACGTCGCCGATGCATTAGTTGCCGATGAGACCGCGTCAATAATCTTAAGCCTATGGGACGGCGACATCTCTAAGGTCAAGCCAGAACAGACCGTCATGGTCAAGAACGGATACGTCTCTCTCTTCAGGGGTAACATGCGCCTCAACGTCGGCAAATACGGGACGCTTGAGGATACGACCGAGACCCTGGCCACCATAAACACTGAGAACAACGTATCGAACCGGTCCTACGATCAGCAGATCCCGAGGTTCAAGCCCCTATACCACGACGACCGTGGCTTCAGGGGCAGGGGACGAAGGCGTTAGTCTAACGCAACTCCCCGCAATCTCTTTTCCGGTGACCTGCTGCATGCCCATTTCATACCATAAGGCCCAAGACATACAGCTGTTGATGGAAGATCTCGTCAAGACAATCCCTCTGGGTTATATTGATCCCTTGCGCGTTGTATGCTATCGCAGTAAGGGTTCTCGGTCGAAGCGCGGCATTGCAAGGTGCTACTCGCTGCTTAAGATCTGGCAGCAGGCGCTGGACCTCCCTTCTTACTACATCATAGAGGTCATATCGGAGAGGTACGACCGGATGTCCCAAGAGGATAAGGTGAAGGTTATGATCCACGAGCTCCTCCATATACCAAAGACCTTCGGGGGCGGCTTAAGGCCACATGCCGGCTACGTTACCCGCCGGGCAATCGACCAGCTCTATCTCCGATATCTTTCAAACAAACGTTAGCGATCTAAATTGCCTTCCATCTTTTGCTTTTTTAGACGGCATCTTTCAAAAAAGCGTTCTATTCCACTTCAGAAAAATTTTTTGATAGAAACTATTATAAAGTTACACAAGGGAAGATGATAACGAGGTACTAAAAATTGGCTGCCGCTAAGAAGAAAGAGTACAAGAAAGCAGAGGAACCTGCTAAGAAACCAGTAAAAGCTGCTAAGCCCGCCGCGAAGCCAAAGAAGTAACTGCCGCGGCCGCTATTTTTTTTACCGACTGCCCAATGAACCGTCTATTTCCAAGAAGCCAGGGACGAATCTTTTACTCCGCCAGAAGTCCAACATTTCTATCTCTCCCACTTCTATCGGCATGCATATCCTGCTCACCATGCCGTTTAAGGTAAACGGCAGTCTAGCCAGCCTCGCCTCTCCCTCGGTCACCCAAGGGTCGATCGCAAAACCCTCCCCCTTGAGCCTCTCAGCAAGGGACTTCCTCTCGCCAAAGCTCATCAATGTTGCCTTCCAGCCCTCCACATAAACATGGAACCCCCTCCCCGAGTAAACGACCTGCAGGTCCCTGTAGCCCTCCTCTGTAAGTCTCTTGTGGAGTGCCCGCGTCTGCTCGACCGCCTTCCTGAAGCATATGTAGCAGAACTTGAACATGGACGCCCCCCTCACGCGGTCCTCCAAAGTGCCGCAGTTGGGGCATTCTATGTTCTCTGGGTCGATGTCCATCATGAGCTCCTGCCCTATGAGCTCCTCGCAACCCTGACAGCCCTGCCCCCTCCTGTCGCAATCTGCGCACCTGTCCGGGCTCCTGTAAACATTCCTGTCATAGTAGATGTCCTCGGGCAGGTATTCCAGGGCCATCTCCCTCAGCTCTGGCGCATCAGATGCCGTGAAGTTGAGCAGCTTGCCTCTCTTCTGCCTGTACTGCCTTCTTATGTAGCCCGTCTCGTTCCCGGGGTCCATGCTGAAGAGCGGCCTGTCAAGCCCCTCCGGCTTGGACCTCAGCCAGCCTGTGATGTTGCCGAAGTCCAAGGAGGAATAGTACTGCCTCCTCTCGCCGAGCATCGCCGGCCTGTGGTTTACCGGATAGCAGTGCCTAAGCCTCAACGGCTCACGACCTAAAGCTGCGCCCCGACGAGTATGGGGAGCGTTATCGTCACGTCTCCGAAGACTGCCACCTGCTTCGCTGCCGGCTTGACCTTGCCCCAAGAGATCGCCTCCCTCGGCAG
>CAZEMX010000063.1:8984-10915 GCA_964513415.1 uncultured Nitrososphaerota archaeon | reverse complement strand
CGGCGGTGGACGCCGACGGGATGGTCGTAATGCCCGGTATGATCGACCCACACGTCCACTTCAGGCAGCCTGGCATGGACGGGGAGGACTGGCTGTCCGGATCGATGTCCGCGCTCGCCGGCGGCGTCACGACCGTGCTGGAGATGCCCAACACCCGTCCCCCAACTACCTCCGCGCACCTCCTCTCTGAGAAGATCAGGTTGATAGAGGCGCAGACCTCCGGCGGCCCCTGTGTCAACTATGGGCTGCACCTCGGTGCCACGAGGTCCAACGCGAATGAGGTCTTCGCAGCAGGTCTGGGGCACCCTCCATCTCGGAGGATGCGCCGTGCTGCATCGCTAAAGCTGTTCATGGGCAGCTCGACGGGAGAGCTGCTTATAGACGATGACCGTACGCTGAAGGAGCTGCTGGGCACCTGCCAGCTCTCGTCCGTCCATGCAGAGGATGAGGCCGTGATCAGGGCAAGCGCTGGCGGCAGGGACCATCTATCTAGGCGCCCGAAGGAGGCAGCGCTGAGTGCCATAAGGAAGCTCCTCTCATGGGGCACGCCCGGCAGGGTCTACGTCTGCCACCTCACGTCCGGCGATGAGGTCGATCTGGCCTCGCCCTTCTACAAGGAGGTGACGCCGCATCACCTCTTCCTTACTGACGACCTGCTGCGCACCATGGGCTCATTCGCCAAGGTCAACCCGCCCCTGAGGCACGAATCGGACCGTGCCTCACTCTGGGAGGCCGTCGCGGGCGGGAGGGTGGAGTGCATCGGGTCCGACCACGCCCCGCACACTGCCGCCTCGAAGGGGCGAGACGACATCTCATCGCCGTCGGGGGTTCCTGGCGTGGAGACTGCCCTGCCGCTCATCTTCAATGCCTTCCTGAAGTCAGGGTTGCCGCTGCAGGCGCTCGCCGCATTGACGAGCCGGAACGCCGCTAGGATCTTCGGGATATCTGGAAAGGGGGCGCTCGCGGCAGGATTCGACGCCGACATAACCATCCTCGACCCGAAGGAGGAGCGGAAGGTCAGTGCTGAGGGGTTACATTATAAATGCGGATGGACTCCATACGAGGGTATGAGAATAGTTGGCTGGCCGAAGCACACGTTTGTAATGGGGGAGGCCGCTTACAGTGACGGCTCATTCAGCAAGGCAAAAGGGAGGAGCGTAGTCTATGCGGTTTGACCTCCCTGATGGCGAGTTCGTTATACCGTCGGGCATAGCTGCATCTACTCCGGACGAGATCCTGCGCATAGCCGAGTCAACAGACTCGATCGGCGTGATTACAACCAAGAGCATCGGCAAATTCGAGCGCGAAGGGTGCAAGGAGCCCATCGTTGCGGGCATCGGAGGCTCGCTGATCAACGCAGTAGGCCTCTCAAATCCCGGCATGGACGCATTCGCGGAGGAGATGGCATCGCTCGGTGCGCTGGCCGCCGCCCGCAAGCATGGCAAGGTCGTGATGGCGTCGATATTCGGCGGGACCGAAGACGAATTCGCGGAGGTCGCATCTAGGATCGCGCCGTACGCAGACTGGCTCGAGCTCAACCTCTCCTGCCCTCATGCCTCCGGATATGGGGCGACCATCGGCACAAAGCCAGACCTGGTGAAATCCATCGTCAGGGCGGTGAGGGGCGCAACTGGGTTGCCGATATTCGCAAAGATCGTGCCGTCCGTGGGGCTCGCCGGCATTATCGCCAGGAGGGCGGTCGAGGCCGGGGCGGACGGGATAACCGCCGTTAACACTGTGGGTCCTTTAGCTTTCTCCGACGCATCCGGGAACGCGCTTCTGAACAACACGCTGGGTGGGCTGTCTGGGGGCGCAATCAGGGACATCGCCCTCAAGTGCGTCGCCGAGGTCCGGTCCGCCGTGCATTGCCCAATAATCGGCATGGGCGGGATCTCCTCGCTTGCGGACGTAGAAGCCTTCAGGCGCGCCGG
>CAZEMX010000063.1:0-8884 GCA_964513415.1 uncultured Nitrososphaerota archaeon | reverse complement strand
TGTGCAGGCTGGAAGCGGGCTCTGAACTGATGGTGAGGGGACCATACGGCAACTCTTACTCGCCCTCCTCGCGGTGCATATTGGTCGCTGGTGGAACCGGCGTAGCGCCGATATTTTTTGCATCGAAGCGCTTCAGGGGGAATGTGGTCTGCGCCTACATAGGAGGGCGCTCCGAGGCCGAGCTCCCGCTCCTCCGCGAGATGCGCAACCTTTTAGACGTCCGGGTCGCGACCGAGGACGGCTCAACAGGCAAGAGATGCCTTGTGACTGATATCATGGACTTGCGGGAGCATGGCGGCGCTGAGTTCCTTAACTGCGGACCTGAGGCGATGCTCGTGAGGGTCGCCGACATCGAGTCTAGGGTGGCCGACCCTTCAAGGATATTCTGCATAGTCGAGCGGCACTCGAAGTGCGGAATAGGGATATGCGGGAGCTGCTCCCTCGATGGCTACCGCACATGCGTCGACGGGCCTGTATTCACCTACAGGCAGCTGCTCGGCGGAAGGGACTTTGGGCGGCTCAAGCGGAGCGCGAGCGGAAAGGCGGTCAGCCTAGGGAGAGGCTGAACTGGTTGCATTTTCAAAGGATGGTGTACAATGGAATGAATGCTAATGAAACATGCAGCGGAAACGTGGATAAGCACAAGCCAAAGGCGGATTCTTTGAAGCGCGACATCTCCGAGTTTCTCATAAGGAGCGGTGCCGTGAAGTTCGGGTCATTCAAGCTCAAGAGCGGCAGGGTATCGCCCTACTTCGTCAACTTGGGTGCAATAGGCGACGGCGCAAGGATGTCCGAGTTGGGCGCATTCTATGCGCGGGCTATAGTGGATGCGGGGCTGGCTGATCGCACCGACGTGCTCTTCGGGCCGTCATACAAGGGGATACCGATCGCAGTCTCCACTTCCGTGGCGCTGCACCGCGACCACGGCATCAGCATAAGGTTTTCATTCAACAGGAAGGAGGCTAAGGACCATGGTGAGGGGGGCATGATTGTCGGAAGCGCCCTAAGGGACGGCGACAGGGTGGGAATACTGGACGATGTCATGACCACCGGCAAAACCAAGGAGGAGGTCCTGAATGTGCTCCGGTCTGCAGCCAATGTTGAGATCTCATACATTATGATAGCTGTAGACCGGCTGGAGCGGGGGGAGACCGAGATGGCTGCGACGCGCGAGTTCGAGCAGAGGTATGGCATACGCGTTCTCGCGATAGTGGATATAAATGACGTCCTATCGACCGCGCTCTCGCTCGGCTTAGCGTCTGAGGGGGAAGCAAGTTCGGTTCGTGCTTACCTGGCTGAGTACGGGGGGAAGGCGCGATGAGCAAGCGCTCATCAAAGATCAGTATGGAGCGGAGCATAATAGTCGCATGCGACGTCATCTCACTGAAGTCACTCGACGACCTTGTTTCATCAACCTGCGACATTACAAAGATCGGGGGCTATAAGGTGGGCTTTGCATTAGGCCTCGAGCACGGTCTGAAGCGCGTCGTCAGAACGATAAAGGACCGCACAGACAAGCCGATCATGTACGACCACCAGAAGGGCGGCACAGACGTGCCCCACACCGGCGCGCTCTTCGCCGATGTAATGGCCGAAGCTGGCATCGACTATGCGATACTCTTCCCGTTCTCTAGCCCGTCTGCTGAATCTGCCTGGATCGACGCCCTGCTCAAGCGGGACGTCACTCCGATAGTCGGCGCAATGATGACCATACCCGACTTTCTGAACAACAAAGGGGGATTCTGGGATCCGTCCACTATCGGGCGTATCATCGAAATCGCCTGCTCCAAAGGGGTAACTGATTTCGTCCTACCCGGGAACAAGCCAGACCAAGCACGAATGTTGAGGTCGACGATCGAATCTGCCGTTCCGAAGCCATCCTATTATCTGCCGGGCATCGGGGCCCAGGGGGGCGAGATCTCCTCCGTGTCGGAGGCGATGGGCCAGCGGTGGCACGCTATCGTCGGCCGGGCGATATACGGCGCGCAAGACATACGTGGATCGGCGGCATCGCTCGCAAAAGAGGTTCCATAAAGCCTCGGATGCTTTTTTTAAGTCGTCCGCGATACGATCATATGATGTGTGCTAAATCCTACACGCCACTCGCACCGCCCATCGTGGTGGTCGCAGTGCTGGTGGCCACAGGGTTGCTATATTGCCTGAATCCGTGCCCCGGTAGCGTAGCGATGAATGGCTCATTTCTGGCAAGCGACGCGGGTCAGTCCCACGGCGGGTTCGAATACGTCGCAGTTTGGAATGCATCGCTGGCCATATATGGGAATTCTGGTAGGCTCATACTGTCGCTCTCCTCGGGGCTAGGCGACGCCCTGACGCGGCATGAATATTCTATATCCTCCTTCTACACGAACCAGACCCACACAACGATGAGCATTGATGGGATTCCTGTGGTCTTGGTCTGGGCTGCAAACGATGCCGTCTGGAACCACAGCTACGACAACTACTATATCGCCTCATGGGGCGGTTCGGCCCCTCCAGACGAGATTAGGGGGGCGATATCCCCTGCCATCTTCCCGGGGCTAGTCGGTCACTATTACGTAGAGCTGAGGCTAAGGTAGCATTCATGGCGGGCTGCCTAGTCTATAAGCACCATCGTTGTGGCGAATGCCTTCCCTTTGACCGGGAAGCCGAATGGGATCCCCGCATTCCTGTAGGTCTTGGTTACATTGACCCCCACTGCATGCTCGTTGAATCTTGCCATCGTCGGGAACGCACATTCTCCGACCTTGAGCGTGCATTTCTCGCACAGGCAGCAGGCGCCCACGCCAAAACCGAGCGCCAGCGGGTAGCCCTTGTTGAACACTGCCCTCTCTAGCTCCAGCACTGCGAGAAGTATCCTCTTCCTATCATTGTTCCATGCCGCCCAGAACTGTTTCGATTTCTCCTTCATATCTGCCGGCATGTTGGGGTCAACCACGCACCTAGTAACGCTGTCGACAACCTCCTGCTCGGCCTCTGCCGGTGACTCGAACTTCAGCAGGAGCGCGTATCTGTAATCGCGGAGCCCCTTTCTGAACTCCTCTGCGGCCGGCGTGAACGGCGGGCAAACGAGCTTCTTGCCGTATGCCCTGCAGCCAATTCTGCACTTCCATACCACCCTCTCCTCAACGACAATGCAGCTCGCCGGGACTACCTTTGCCTCAACCGCCCCCAATTTGCGGGCATAATCCTCAAGGAACCTGAACTCATTTATCCCATCATCTTTTTGCATGACTAGACACCGCTCATCCACATTTCATTTTTCGTCTATTTAACCCGTTACATTCTGGTCATTAATGCGTAATGGTCTTTACTCTTTAACGGTAGAAACCGTCTATTCTCGCAAAAAAATGCACTTTTTCAGTTAATTCAAAGAGGTTTTCAATCTTTTTAGGTATTTTTAAATAATTCTTTGTCTAAATCTAATATCAAGTGATAAATATGCCTGCAGCACCAAAATTTGAACTATACCAGGACAAGGCTGGGAAATTCAGGTGGAGACTTCTCGCTGCTAATGGCGAGATAATTGCCGTAGGCGAAGGTTACAACACGAAGGACTCCGCGAAGAACGGGATCGCATCCGTAAAGTCGAATGCCGCGAAGGCTGAAGTAGTAGAGCTCAAGTGACCCTCTCCTCTACTCCTCCTTTTTTTGCGCCATTCGGGCACCCGTTGCCCTCCTGCGCCTCAGCAACGAATTCATTGATTATAGATAGTTTATAAATAAAAATTTTGAAACTATTGAACCATTATGCTAAAACCAGTCGTCTGGTTCTATGGCCTTCTCTGGCCCCTGCGCTTGCTGTAACATTCGCGGCAGTACACTGGCCTGGTGCCGTCTGGTTTGAATGGTACCTCACATTCCTTACCGCACGCAGAGCAGGTTGCCTTGAACATCTCCCTAGCTGCCATTATGATTCATCTCCTTTACTATTTGATGCAAAAACTCCTGCGTTTCTGCACGTTTCTCTGACTATTTTTATCCCCTTTTATACCTTTTCCCGATTTGTACAATGCGTTCTGCGATGGGTTTACCATAAAATTATGCGTGGCAGTCGGGTAAGTTCTCGTCATTCCGTATTGGTCCGAGACTCTCGATCATCAACGACCGCTTTCGGCGGTCTCCAGAGTGGAATCTGGCATACGCTTTAATAAAGTTGCTCATAACCTGGAACGCCCGAGCCCGACCGTCTCCCTGAGTCCTTCATAGTTCTCTGCCGACCTGCTCTCCTTATACTCTCTGAGGCACCTCCTCAGCCGAAACTCGTCCCACTCGAAGTATCTTCGCATGGTGTTACCAACCGCGCCCTTGCAGAAGAGGTAGCCCGTCATGGCGACAACATTGCGCACGGTCCTAGAGGCGCTCGCGGACTCGAAATCGATTATGGTTGCCCTCCCCCCGCGCTCAACTAGGACGTGCCTCTTGGAGTTGGAGAGCTCCCCATGGTCAAGCCCTGCCATGTCGAGCCTGAAACACTGGTCGAGCAGGTCCGACACCATGCCCCTCACCTCGCCCGCCTCCTGCCCGCTGGGCACGTCGATCCACCTTATGATCGGCAAGCCATTCACATAATCCATCACAAGCACGCTCTCCGTATGCCCCAGCAGCCGGGGCCCTACCCCGACCGAATTGGCATGGGCATGCATCCTCGCCTCATTGAGCATATTCGGGCGGTCGGCGTCAGCCCTTCTTACCTTCAGCGCAACCCGCCTGCCCCCTATGCTCCCGAGGCAGACCACGCCGACCCAGCCCTTGCCGAGCACCCAGAAGCTGCCTATGCTATTCCCGCCAAAGGACATTATCCCCTCGACGCCAACGCGCCGGAGGTCCCTCCTGACCCTCTCGAGGTGCATCGGGTCGCCGCTGGGGTAGGCCAGGACAGGGTCAAGCTTCGGATCGTCAAGCCCGTGCCACTCCTCGCCCCCCTCCAAGGATGCTACCCCTGCACTCATTTCAGCCAGACCGGCCTCTTCTTGAGGAACTTCCAGAGCTCAGACCTAAACTCCTCCGACCCTGCGATAGCCATCATCTCTTGGTTGAGCAGAACGATGAACCCCTTCCTGATCTGGGCATCGACATCTTCGCTGAACTTGATCTTTTGGAACTCGCCCTCGATCGCTTCCTTGGCGGTTCTGTACCTCCTTCGCAGTTCGACGTACCACCTGTCTCCCCTTATGTAAGGTCCAGCGACGACCTGCTCGGAGGTCAGGTACTTGCCGATGAAGCGCTCCTCCTCCTCCGCAAGGGCAACTTTGGGGCCGTCATGTAGCACCGCCGCACCGACCTCTGCCCTGTCGAGCTCCAGCATGAGCACGACCTTCTCCTTCTCATCGGTCCACGCCGCCGAGTCCTTGACCAGGAAGCCATTCCGTGCAAGCAGTTTGGCGATCTTTGAGAGGCTCCTCTTGACCTCCCCCCACAGTATATCCGACGGGACGCGCGGACACCCCGTCACCACAGCCATGTAATCCGATCCGCCCCCTCTTATCGCTTCAAGAAGCTCCTCCTCTGTAGGCACCTTGTGCTCATGGAAGAAGAAGTTTATCGATGGGTCTTTGATAAAGCGCCTGCACGCCGAGACGAATGAGGCGTAGGACCTAGAGGTCACCGCAGCCGCCACGTTCCTCCTCCGGTCTACCGGATCAACTACAACAAGCGGAGAGTCAAACGCCTCCAGCGCGAGGTCTCCCTCGTAGTGCCCCATTATGTCAACCGCCGCCCTCTCCCCCCATCCAGCCGCTGCAATAATGGTCCCTTCAAGGGTTCTGAACTTCACCACCAACAGCTCGCAGAGGTATCCCGAGAATCCGCCTATCCTCAGCTCCGCTCCGTAGACCTCGATCCCCTTCATGAACTGCTTGAGCATCCTCACCTCGTCCTTGCCCTTGCCGTTCAGTGCCCTCTTGATATACTTCGTATGGAGCGGCGTCCGGTCCACCGTCGTAGTCAGGGCGTCGCCCTCGGCGGCCTCGACGCTAGGCACTATGTCCACGACGCACCCCTCGACGCTCGCCTCCACATACGGATGCTCCGCATATGCTAGCTTCCACGTTCCTCCGCTGCCGGCCTTCGCGAGCTCTATCCCGATTCCCTTGAGTGCATCCTTCGTCGTCCCGCGCGGAAATATTATGAACATGTCGACGTCCCTGTCGGTCCCTATCCATGTGTCCTTGGCCACCGACCCCTCCACCTCGACGCGGACCCGCACTCCCGCACGCTCTGCCGCGCTAGTTACCCTCTCCTTCACCACCTCGACGGCCCTCTCAACTGCCTTCCTGTCCATATCCGTTGGAATCAGCCGCATTATCGCCTTTGTCTTTACCTCTTCCAATGCCCTCGCATCGATCTTGAAGCTCTTCTCACTGCCCAAGTCTAACATCTCCAATGTCAGAGTAGATGGGTCCGGACGGGGTCAGAACGCTCCTCTTGAGTACGATCCTGTCTACTGCAGTCGATCCGTAGCTCGCATCCCTGTACCTCTGCAGGATGCCCGCCAGAGCTGCGGCGTTCCTCGCCGACCTCACCCTCCCCACCGTGATATGGGGCGTAAATTCCCTCTCCCTCGGGAAGCCAAGCTTTGTCAACTCCGCCTCCAGCTGCTTCGCTATGTTCGATACCTTATCGCTGCCGCTGCCCGCTCCGACCCATAGCACCCTGGGCATCCTGGCGTTTGGGAAGGCGCCGGCGCCGGCGACCTCAAGCAAGAACGCCTCTGACCTGACCGCTCCCATCGCGTTTGCGACCTTGCCTACCGTCGTTTCATCGATGTCGCCCAGGAATTTTAGGGTGACGTGCATGTTCTCTTCTCCGACAAGCTTCACGTCTGCCCCGGAACCAGCGATCTCATTTTGAAGCTCCATAATCTTCCGCTTGACCTCTCTCGAAACCTCGAGCGCCAGGAACGCCCTGACCGTCTCCATACCATGAACAACCTTCTCTGATAATCGTTATATGCCGACTATATATTATGTTGTTTGAGATGATCAGGTTGATCTTCTGCATAACCGGCATGCCGGGCTCTGGGAAATCACTTGTCGCCGACGCGGCCAAACAGCTCGGTCTCAGGGTAGTCAGCATGGGCGATGTCATAAGGGAGGAGGCCGAGAGGAGGGGCGTTCCCAAATCCTCCATGAGCCTTGGCGCGCTCATGCTAAAGCTCAGGCGAGAGGAGGGCAACGATGTCGTCGCAAAGCGATGCCTTGCCATGGTCAGGGAGTCCAAGTCGTCTGTGCTCATTGAGGGGCTTAGGAGCTTGGATGAGCTGAACTACTTCAGGCAGAACGCCGACGTCCAGCTCATCGCCGTGCACGCCTCACCATCCACTAGGTTCGACCGGCTGCTCAAGAGGGGGCGCCCAGACGATCCAAAGGAGAGGGCTGCCTTCGACGAAAGGGACCTGCGGGAGCTGCAGGTGGGCATAGGGTCTATCATAGCCCTCGCAGACCATGTCTTCGTGAATGAGGGCACGCTCGGCGACATCGGCGCATCCGCTAAAGCGTTCTTTGAGGGACTTCTGAATGCCAAAAACAGCTGATCCGCCCGCCGGTGCGACCGGTCCCGCCCCTGCAGGGGTCGCAAACGGCGAGAATGGGATCGTCGTCATCGTCGAGGCTGAGGTGAACCCGACGGAGGACGAGGCAAAAGTCGTGAAGGCAATCGCCACGATGACCGGCTTCTGGGCATTCCGCAGGGTGAAGCAGGGGAATAAGCTATTCCTCGTCCAAGAAGGCGGCGCCCAGCTCCTCAGCCAGTTCAGGGCGTTGCTGAGGAGGGAGCGGATACTTGACGCCGCGCGTAAGATAATGCTCCACAACATCGAGGGCGACCGCATCATGTTCTGGATAAACAAGCAGGTGGCGACGGTCGAGCATATCTCATTCTGCAGGCCGGAGGGGGAATCCCCGCTCGGGCCCATCTCCTTCACAGTCCTTACTCCCGATCCAAACTCCTTTATAGAATGGCTGGCAACAAGAACAGTAGACGGTATACCCGTCGATGAGCTATGCCAATCGGGATCTCGACGCTATGCACATTCGGGCAGACCTACAAAAGACTGAACGAATACGCCTCATCAGGCACGCCGCTTATTGAGGTTCTGGACGACTGGAAGGACAGGATAAGCCGCGAGAAGGCAAGATCCCTTCTCGAGCTGGCGTCCTGCCACGGGACAAAATTCACTGTGCACTCGCCGATCCTGGACATGAATATCGCCTCAGCGAATACGCGCTTCAGGTTGCTATCCATCAGGCAGGTCAAAGAGTCGATAGATCACGCGGTGTCGATAGGCGCAGACCTGGTGGTGGTGCATCCCGGTTCCTCGTCTCCTCTTGACGATTACTACCGCGGCACCCACTGGGAGCACAATGTCGCATCCCTCCGTAAGATCATTTCGTATGCGGAGGATGCTGGTGTTACTGCCGCCATAGAGAACATGCCGAGCCATGTCAGGGCGTTTCTCAAGTCACCTGGCGAATTCAGGCAGCTTGAGGAGCTTGGCTTCGACCTGAAGATGACCCTTGATGTCGGGCATGCCAATACCACATCAAACCTTAGGGACTTCGTCGAAGCCTTCAAGGCGCACATCGTGCACGTCCATATCCACGACAACAAGGGCGACTACGACGCGCACATGGTCGCCGGAAAGGGGACTGTAGACTGGGGATACCTGCGTTCCTCCCTCTCATTCACAAAGATTACTGGCATCGTCGAGTCGACCTCCTTCTTCGATGCGACGGCATGCCTTGAGCGCGCCAATCATCTCTTCAGGGTGTAGCGCGCAAGATCCTTGGCGACATCAGTCTCTGCGAAGACCGCCCTCGCCTCGCGCACAAGGACCTCTGGGTCGGGGTACCTGGCGCTAATGTGGGTTATTATCAGCCTTTTGGCG
>CAZEMX010000062.1:0-11243 GCA_964513415.1 uncultured Nitrososphaerota archaeon | reverse complement strand
TTCGACCCCGAGGGTAGGATAAGGTGCGGCGGGGCGACGGTCTTTCCGAACCTCTTCCCGCTCTCCGGGATCCACGGGGTCTGCGCATTCACGCCCGAGCACAAGCTGGACCTCGACAGGTTCACCGAGGCAGAGGCGGCCGACGGGCTCTTCGCGGCGGCGGAGTTCGCGAGGAGGAGCGCGGCTGCAGGGGCCAAGTTCCACTTCCTCGGATGGAACCACCTCCCCCCTGCAGGGGCGTCGATACTGCACCCGCACTTTCAGATCATAGCCTCCTCGAGGCCGGCAGCTGCGGTAGCGGTGTGCCACTCGGCGTCGGAGGCGTACATGGGCAGGGAGGGGAGGAGCTTCTGGGCGGACTACGCCGAGGAGGAGCGCGGCTCGGCCAGGTTCATAGGCGGCAGGGGCGGGTTCGAGTGGTTTGCGCCGTGGTCACCGACATGCGGGTACGAGGTGCTGGGGATATGCTCCTCGCAGGCATCATCGCTGCTTGACCTAGACGATGGGGGCGTGAGGGGATTGGCGGGCGGCATTGTCAGGCTCCTCCGCGGGTACTGGAAGATCGGCGTCGCTTCTGTCAACATGGGGGTCTACTCGTGGCCTGAGAGATGCGGCGGATTCAGCCTCAACGTCAGGCTGGCAGGCAGGCCGATCTCGGGGGCATCGGACAAGGCGTTCCTTGAGATATTCGGAGGGGAGACAGGGCTCCCGGTGGCGCCCGAGGGATACGCCCCCCTGCTCAGGAGAGAGTTCTGAACGGGCGAGGGGCATTGGCGGCGCGGCAACCCGCCTCCGCAGGGTGCGCTGGTCACGCCCTTGGCTTCCAGCTGCCCGCTGCGTACTCGGACATGACGCGCGAGTAGAGATCCAGCGTACTCTCCGCTGCCCCAGACCAAGAGTAGCCGCTGAGGCAAGACCGGCCGTTCGCGGACACCCGCCTCAGGAGCTCCCCGTCCCCGACCATTGAGCAGAGCATGGCGGCGAGGGAGTCCGGCGAGCCGCACGTGAACTTCATCCCGTTGTAGCCGCTACGGACTATCTCTCCCAGGCCCCCGGTGTCGGATGCGAGGACTGGCGTGCCGTACCCCATCGCCTCGAGTGCCACGATTCCGAACGGCTCGTAGAGGCTCGGGAAGACCGCTACGGCAGCGTTCTTGTAGAGGGAGGAGAGGAGGCTGTCCGGCACGTGACCGAGCAGGGAGACCCTGTCGTTGACGCCGAGCTTCGCCGCGAGGTCCCTCAGGAAGGTCCTCATGGGCCCCTCCCCTACCATTATGAACTTTAGGTCGTCGCGCCTTAGCCTATGCGCCGCCTCCATGATCAGGTGCGGCCCCTTCTCGTAGACGAGGCGACCGACGTAGAGGATTATGCTCTCGCCCTCCCGGGCGTACTTCGTCCGGTCGAATGCGACATCTGAGGCGCCGGTGCCAGTGCCGGATCCCGATATCGCCTTGAAGCCGTTGGGGATGACGGCGATCTTTCCGCATGGGCAGAGGAGGTTCCTCGAGACCTCGCCTTCCATATAGTTGCTACAGCATATCACCTTCCAAGCCTCGTATGCCAGCCACCACTCGAGGTCGTGTATGTGCCGCTCGGTCTCGTTCTTCAGGTTGACCCTGCGCCCTATCTCGGTGGAGTGTATTGTTGCCACGAGGGGGCGGCGGTAGATGTGCTTGAGGGCTATGCCGGAGGTGGCGGTCAGCCAGTCGTGGACGTGTATCATGTCGAAGGGGGCGGCAGACTTCGCGCGCTCGGTTATGAGCAAGTTCAGCCCGTGCACCCACGAGACGAAGTCGGGGTACCTCATCGAGTAAGGATTGACCCTCAGGACCCTGACGCCGCCCACGGTCTCCACCGGCCGAGACGTGCCGTCGCTGAAGGTTATGACGGTGTTCTCGACCCCCCTCTCGGCAAGCGCCTCGGTGAGGTGGTGGACGTGCCTGCCGAGGCCGCCGACTACGTGTGGAGGGTACTCCCACGCGAGGGAGAGGATGCGCATCAGCGCGATGCCCCCATTTGCTTGTATGCAGTGGCGAGGCTGCCCCTGCAGGGGATGAGCTTCGAAGGCGGCACGGCATAGTCCTTCTTCAGCCTCAGCGCGGCGACCTCGTTGACGGCTATGACCCACCTCGCCCTCGAGAGGCAGTGCCGCTCGATGTCGAAGATCGCCATGCTGAAGAGGGATGGGAGCCCGCCAGCCCGCTGCGTCTCGGTCGTGTAGATCGAGACCGCGAGCGGCACTCCCGTGTTCGCAGAGAGGTACGCCCCGGCTAGGGAGCTGACCCAGTCGTGCGTGTGTATCAGCTGGGCGCCGCCAGCGTCGTGGTAGGCGTTGCAGGCCCCTCGCAGGAGGTCGATGTTAAGGGCGTGCGCGTGCGCCAGCACGTGCGGCGAGTCTCGGATCGACTGGGCGGCGGTGTAGACCCTCATGCCGTCCATCTCTATGAGACCGTCCCGGTCGCCCCGGACGACGAGCGAGATCGGGAACGAGTTGGCGGCTGGCGGGAGGGCACGCTTGAGCTCCTGCGACATGGAGCCTATTGCCCAGGGAGGATACTCCCAAGTGATGTTGATTATTGGCTTCATGGGGGCATCCCGTTATGTGTAGACGCTCCGGACTACGCCGATCCCAAGGTTTGTGAGGTAGTAGAGCGAATCCTTCCTGACGACGTAGCCGTAGGATACGAGTTCGTCCAGCGCCCCGGCAACCTCGTTCTTTGGCATGTCAGAGATCAGGTTAAGCTCCTCGACCTTCTTGGCTGAACCGATGTCGACGGCGGAGGCGTGGTGCATCGTCATGAGGAGCCTCATCGAGGGTGTGAGCTCGTAGATGTCAGCCATATTCTGTCAGGATAGAGTAATGGCGAGCCGCCGAAAAAAACCTTTCTCTCACACACCGAACTGAGCAGGCAAGTGAAGGGCGCCGCCCTACAGAGCAGGCGCAAATGCGCACGCATGCGCAGGGGCAGTGGATGCTCAAAAGCCGAACGCCTCGCGGTACCTCCGCTCCCTGATCGCGTCGATGACTGCGCGCCTCCCGCCCCCGCTGAGCCATACGGGGCACGCCATTAGCAGCGACCTTGCCTGCTTCAGCCCAAGGTACTTCCGGGTGTAGCTCGAGGTCGAGTACTTGTAAGTCGTCATGAAGTTGCTGCCGAGCCGGTCCCTCAGGTAGCGGAGCAGGTAGTTCGCCCATACCCTCACAAACTCGAGGTCCGCAGGCGGCAACGGCGGGTCTAGGAAGACCTGGATCGGGCTTGTCCTGTAGGTGAAGTTGCTGCCTACGACTATGCCGTCCGCGCAGAAGCTCTCCTTGACGGAGTAGAAGCCCGCGAGGCCATGCTCGGAGCCGGTGTCGATCGTCCTTACCCAGATGTCGTTCTGCTGGATCCTGCGGGCGAGAGCCGCGGAGACCGTCGCATCGACCCTGCGGTAGGAGGACGAGGATGGGGAGTAGCTACTCGAGTCGATGAGCGAGACACTGCGGCCGCCCGGGCTCGACTCGACCTCCCTCATGAGGAGGTAAAAACGGACGCCAAGAGCGTTCTTCGGCATGCCACCTACGATCGCGCTGAACTGCCCGCCTGCACGCCACCGGCCATCGCGGCTTACTTCGATGGCCTCCGACGCCGGGGGGGAGTCTGCAACGCTGCCACTGCATATTCCGGCTGCCCTGCCGACCCTCGTCAGCTCGATCGACTGCGGCAGCAGGTCGGCGGACGCCTTGCGCTCGAAGAAGCATGCCACCACGTTAGTGCCGGTCTCCTCGAATATCCTGCCCTCAAAGAGGACCGCCCGACGGAGGCGGTACAGGGGGAAGAGCATCTCGCGTATCCTGTTAGAGGCGGAGTCGCCGAAGAGGAAGTTCGCGGGAATGATGTAGACCATACGCTTTGTGCCCCGCCGGATGTCGTTCGCGAGGGCGACCTGGTAGAGGTCCTGCAGTCCAGAGTTCTCGCCCTCGAAGTACCTGAGGTGCCCTCGCGTCTCGGCGTGCTTCCTGATGTAGCCGATGTAGAGGTACGGGGGGTTCGTTACGTGGAAGGCCTCGTGCTCCGAGCGGATCTCGGGGAATGCTGCCAGGGTGTCGAGCTGCGAGATGTTACGCCTGGCGATAGCCTCGGGGACCCCGAGCCGGACGGCACTGGAGACGCACCTCTCGACGGAGTCGGCATCTATGTCGAACATCCGCACGTGCCCCTCGAAGAAGCTGGGCCTCCGGGGCGCGGGTATGCGCTCCACGATCGGGAAGATGAGGCTTCCGTCCCCGCAGTAGAGGTCCACCCAGCAGTAGCGCCAGAGGTCGTCCAGCAGGTCAGGGAGGACGTGCGCCACGAATACTGAGGGGGGGGTGTAGTGAACGCCGTTTGCGCGCCTCCTGAGGCGGGCGGTGTCAAAGGGCATATCGTCTTCATCGGTTGAAGATATCGCCCTCACAGCCTATAAAAAGCATCGATCTGCCTGCGGAGGGATTCGGCGGGGGCGGTCGCGCTGGGCGCATGGGCATGAGGATGGCTTGTTGCACCAGCCTTGAGGCATTTACACTGAACTTGGCTCGGTTGAATGCTGCAGAAAAAATCAGCTGTAGAAAAAAAAAGAAAAAAGGTAGGTGCGGCTTAAGCCGCAATCTTGCCCCGGATGACGACGACTGCGTAGATCGCAGCGATCGCAGCCACCAGCGACAGGACCACCGCTATCCAGATGGGGGTCATGTCGACAGGCAGGAAGCCCTTCAGAGACGAGACATCGGCCTTGACTGTGCCGAGGTCGGTCCTGATCGTCGCCACATTCCCGTTCATTGCGGTTACGGTGCCCTGTAGGGTCCCGAGGCTGCTCTCGAGCGCCGCTGTGGTGCCGTTGATCGAGGTCACCTTGAGGCCAATGGCGTCTATGCTTGCCTGCATCGTACCAAGGGTGGAATTGATGACTGCCACATCGCCGTCGAGTGCCACGATCTTGGCGTCGAGCGCGTCGACGTTTATGAGAAGCGTCCCGACGTCGGTCTTTATGGTGGCTATGTCGTCAGCAATGCTGTCGATGGTTCCGCAGCATCCGTCGAGCAGGTCGAAGAGCGGGTCGCCCTCAGAGCCTACCGTGAATGTTGCGTATGCAACGGGTGCGATCTGCCCTGGGAGGTAGTAGTTGCCCATGAACTCCCAGCCGTCTTCCACATAGTAGTCAGGGTCGTATATGGAAATGTCTGTAAAGCGGGGGCAGCGCAGGTAGAGCGATGCTGTGTGCAGACCTGGCCTGAAGTTGCCGGCGAGCAGCGTAACAACGAGGTTGCCGCAGGCGTCAGGTCCAAGCCTCCCGTCTGCACCAGTATAGACATACTGGTTGTCGATGTTGAGGCCGTAGACCGGACCGTACTTATCCTTGTCCTCACATTCGACCGGCAAGCCGTTGACGTTGACCGTGAAGGTCGAGCCGTCGTTGGAGATCTCGGATGGGGTGACCCACATGGATGGCGTTACAATGAACATTGTACTTGGATTGTAGCCATCGTCAAGGGTGGTTGCAATGATCTCGTGAGGACCGCCGATCATCGTGCCTACCACGTAGGTGGCAGAGACGTTGAACTGCCCGTCAGGGCCGGTCGTCACGTTGAGGATGTTGTGCCAGGGGTATGCTTCCTCGTAGCAGAAGTCAAGCCAATAGATGTAGTATGTGGTGCTGGCGTTAAAGCCACAGGCGGAGAATGTTACCTCGGTGCCAACTGGACCATCCCCAGGAGTCACTATGAGCGATGGATACACCGTTATGTTGATCGTCATGGTCTTGCTGCAGTCGTCGACCGTTATGACGTGGTTGCCGTTGGAGAGCGCAGGAAGGGTGAATGTCGCGGTGAAGTTGCCGTCCCCGTTGAGCGGCGCTGTCGCTACCGCGGTCCCGTCGACGCTGACCGTCACCGTGCCGCAGCTGACGCAGAAGTAGCTGCCGGAGATCGTGACGGCGTCAAGGCAGTGGAATTCCATTCCGAATTCGTTGGAGACATTGGTGTCATTGTTGAACGGCGCATTGGCGTAGTCGGTGGTTCCGGCGTGCGTCACCGACATGTTGGTGAAGTACGACTGGTACTCCCAGAAGAGGACCCAGTACTCTGGTGCGGTTGTGCTGTCATTCGCGTTTATCCATACGCGAATAGGGTCGCAGTCAGGGGTGCCCCAGTTGTTGTCAGCCTTGTCGCCGATCTGGAAGGTAAAGACGAGCTTGCCGTCGCTCGTGGAGGTGCCCTGCCCTACGAGGGTATAGTTGAAGGTGTGACCGTAGGTAAAGTTGTAGAGCGTGTTAGGGGCGAGCGCGGTGCCGGTGATCGTCACCGTCGTGCATGGCGCGCCCTCGCTCGGATTTATAGTGAAGGACGGAAGGATGTTTATCACGCCTGCCGCCGCAATAAGCGTCGCGGAGCCGTCGAAGATCTTGATGTATTGGTATTCGTTGGTGATGTCGAACGGGATAGGCCCTGAGAGGACCTTGTAGCTTGTTGTGCCTTCGGCAGTGGTGTTGGTTACCGTGCCGATGTAGAAGTCATTTATGCTGCCCATCCTGTACGTGCTGATCCCTTCCGCCAAGCCATACGCCAGGTTCAGGTCGGAGACCGAGAAGCCGGAGGCGTAGAGGACGTCGTCGGCGGTCAGGTTGGAGTAGCCGTTCTTGCTCATGTAGAGGTCGAACTGCGCACCCGAGAAGTCGACGAGGAGCGTCGAGTTGATCGCGAAGATTATTGTCAAGTTTCCGTATGTGCCTGGAGTGCCATCTATTGCGCGGACGATGACCTCGCCAGCCTTGACGTCGACGTCGGTTACCGCTTTGTATAGCGTTGTGCCGTTGTAGGCGCCGATGGCCGGGTGGCCGGTCGATGCGCTCACAGGCGTCGCAAATGTAAGCATCGGAAGCACTAGAATAGCAACAATGAATAGAGCTAGACTCTTTTTCATTTTTCTTTTCACCTAAAGTTTTTCCTTAGCCGTTATTTGATGGCATGGAGTATATATAGGTGATGTGAACTAAATAGGATATATACTTTGGAAATTGTATACATTTCCTTAATGCGTTAAGGTTTTGTTTATGGAGCGCATCGTGCGCCGGGAGGGTATGGCGACGCGGAATTGCAGTATTCATTTAATATTCAAAAAGTTCATCCCGTGATGCATTGATGAACGGGCATCACATTTGCATCATCAGATTATTGCGCGTATAGCATATAATTGCAGTTTATCGCAACATTGGCGATAGAAAGCAGTAGCCGGATGGCAAGGACCTCGCGCACGCGCCCAGTAAAAATAATTTAAGCAAGCCCCATCGCCTGCAGTTCCGAATGGGGGAATTCGTGCGCGTAGCAGCCCTTTGGACCGGCGGCAGAGGTTCGTTTTTGGCTTGCCGGAGCGCTAGCGGAGGGGGGCACACGGTCGTTGCCTTACCGCATTCAGAGGCATGGGACCCTTTCTCTGCAATATGGAGCGCATGGAGCCGCAGCCTAGGCAAATTCGCTCACATCGAGTCAGAGGCCGGCGAGCCATGGCTGCAGATCTAGGATTTTGGCGGGATGCTAGAGCAAGAGCCCGTTCTAATTGATAGGGAGTGATCCTGCAAGTTTGGGTTCACAGAGATTGGGGGCAGCCCCCACCGCCCGGCATCCTCGCCACCTCATGCGCGCGCACACATCATTAATGCCAGGAGGGCCCAAAGATATGGGACGGCGGCAGGCGCCACGTCCGCGGAGCTTAGAAATGATGGAGAAAAAGTAATATGCAAGAGAGGCAGAAAGATTGCGGATGCATGAACCACACCATTATGCCACGGTTCTATGCAATCGACATGGAGGTTGAGCGGTGTTCTCTCTAATCGAGATTGTCATAATCCTGCTCATCGGCGTTGGTGCCGGCATAATGGTCGGCATAATGGGAGGCAGCGGAGTCATGGTGGTTGTGCCGATGCTGACCCTTCTGCTCGCCTTTCCAATTCATGCCGCCATCGGCACCAGCCTGCTCATCGATGTAATCGCCACGACGGTTACCTCTTTCATATACCACCGGCATCAGAACGTCTTCATCAAGCCCGGCCTGTGGATTGCCGTTGGATCGGTCGCCGGCGCCCAGGCGGGTAGCAGGTTTGTAAACATGATATCCCCGCCGAGCATGAGCAACCTCTTCGGTCTGATGCTCATCCCCATGGGGATATTGCTGTGGGTCAGAGGGATAAGGCATGGCGTTAAGGCGCCAAATGGAAACGGTTCAGAGGACCCGGCGAGGCTGCCGGTGCAAACAAGGAGGCAGCAGCTGGCTGCACTCGCTCTGGGGGGGCTTATCGGCATCATGTGCGGCATCTTCGGCGCAGGGGGCGGCGGGATGATATTGCTGATCCTCATCTTTGTCCTTCGTTATCCGGTTCACGTTGCAGTCGGCACATCGTCGTTCATAATGATGATAACAGCCGCTTCGGGCACGGTAGGCTACGCTTTGCAGGAGAATATAGACGTCTATGCAGCTCTGATCGCCAGCGCGACAGCCTTGCTGGCGGCCGGGCTCGGGGCGCTGGTTGCCAACAGGGTAAGCGAAAGGACACTCGGGCGCGCCATCGGCGCGGTTCTTACGGCGCTTGGAGTAGCCATGGTTTCCGCGCAGTATCTGTTGACATAACTCATGGAATTTTTAGCCGGCCAAATGACGGGGCGCATAGGCGTCGTTCACCGACAGCCAAGGTCGCTCACACCGACGGTCGTGGAAAGCCTCGAGTTTGCCTGCGTGAGGCAAAAGCGGCCATGCTGTTCAGAGGCTGGAAGTGAGAGCAAGGCAGATCTGTGGAAAATGATGGCATGGTGCCCGAGGCCGGACTTGAACCAGCGACACTCCGGTCTTCAGCCGGATGCTCTCCCAGGCTGAGCTACTCGGGCATCGTCCGCTTCGGTTAGATGTCCTTTGCGTGTTATATATGTTTTATTGGAGCGGGTGGTTAACCTTTAATTCCACAGGATAGAATCATTCAACGGGGCAATGATCGCTCAGAGTTAAGATGACCTTATGGGGATGACATGAAGGCATTTGCGATAGCCCCCCTTTGAAATACCATCAGATAAATGCCGCCATTCGGCCCTCGCCTTATTCAGCCCTTCAAGAAGCCCATTGCAGAGCCGCCTGCAGAGGGCAAGACGCCGATACAGCGCATCATCGGCCTGCTTTGAAGGACATACTCTTTCAGGAACGACAGACGGTTAGCAGCCCGCTGTTCCCCCACATGCTCATTCAGGACTGCTATCACGCATTCCGGCTTTCGCCTCGCCCCACCGTGACGATGGGGGCGTCCCGCCGAAAAGTTAAATACCCCTTTAACTGAATGTTCCTAAGTCAGGTCAGGCGGGGCAGACGAGCGGCCGTAGTCTAGCCTGGTCTAGGACGTTAGCCTGCCAAAGGCTAATGCAGCCCTGTAGAACGCTAAGGACCCGGGTTCAAATCCCGGCGGCCGCACCTATTCTATCAGCGATCGGGGGTTCAGATACTTTTTTAAATCACTTCTGCACTGATAACTTTTGGTTATTTGGGGGAGAACAACCTGAATTCGAGGGAAAAGGGAAGCGTTGTTGAGAGGCTCAGAGGTTACCTCGACAGCATGGTTGAGGTCCACCTCCTCGATGAACAGATAATACGCGGAAGGCTGGTTCAGATCGACGAGGACCTCGTGAACATATTCATAGAGGACTGCATAGACCTGGCAGGCAGGACTTCGCCGGCCGCGGTGGTCATGGGCAGCTCGATCTCGCACATAAACATACTCTCGCTGCCCTCGTTCGAGACGATCGACGAGCAGGTATTTGAGCTGGTCCAGAAGAACGGCGAGATGAGCGTGAACGAGATAGCAAAGATGCTGGACGCGAAACCGAGCAGCGTGAAGTCGGCCATCTCGCGCCTTCGGAAGAACGGCCTCTTCTCGCCCAAGGAGCGCATCCGAAAGGGTACCCGCCGCTGAGCCGAGCGCACAACTCTTTTTTAATCAGGTCCCCGATTATTAGGTTGGCGGGCGATGATGAATTGTCCCAAAGACCTTCGGGAATGATTGGGATCTTGAGTTCTTGATGCTCGCCTCATCACCCGGCGTGCACGCATGAAAAGAGTTAAATTTCCCCCGGTGCGTGCTATTGATGGCGGTACACGATGCCAAAGGCGCATATCACCTGGAAGGGCAAGATGCAGTTCGTCGGGCAGGACAGGTACGGCCACGAGGTGCTTATGGAGGCCAGCCCGCAGTACGGCGGGGAGGGCAAGGGCATCACCCCCATGGAGATGCTGCTGGCCGCCCTGGGCGGCTGCGCCGGGATCGACATCGTGACCATGCTGAAGGCGCGTGGGCAGAACCTCGCCTCCTATGACGTCGCTATTGAGGGGGCGAGGAGGGACGAGCACCCTAAGTCCTTCAAGGAGATCGAGGTCAGGTTCACGTTCGGCGGCCAGCTCGACAGGGCAACGGTCGACAGGGTCGTAAACATTACGATGAGAAGGCTGTGCCCGATAGCGCACATGCTGGACAAGACATCGAGCCTCAAATGGAGCTATGAGATAGTCGGCGCCACGACCGCACAGGCGCCAGAGGGTATGAAGGCGGACGTAAAGTCTTAATAGTTTGGAAAAACCATTTTCGAATGGTGCCTCTTTTGAATATAGCCATGTTCACGTGGGAGTACCCGCCGAAGATCGTCGGTGGGCTTGGCACGTACACCTTCGAGCTTACCAGGCAGCTCGTGAAGATGGAGCACAACATAAACGTATTCACCATGAACGACGGCACGCTGATGCCTAGGGAGCTGATGGGAGGTGTCGACGTCCACCGCCCGAAGCTCATCGACATATCGGGCATACTCCCGGAGGTGGTCACGGAGGAGATCCGCAGGCTAGGGCCGGGGATGAACTTCTTCTCCAACGTGATGCTGTACAACATGCTCACGTGCACGAAGATCGTGAACGACCTCATCCCCCAAGAGAAGAAGTCCTACGACCTCCTCTCGGTCCACGACTGGCTCTCGGCGATGGCCGGAATCATGCTGAAGGGAAACACCACGATCCCGATGGTCTTCCACATACACTCGACGGAGAAGGGGAGGAGCCTCGGCAGCGGGTCTCGGATAATCAATGACCTGGAGAAGAAGGCGGCCAAGCTCGCCGACCGGGTCGTCACCGTCTCCTATGCCATGAAGGAGGAGCTCATATCGTACGGCTACCAGTCGGACAAGATCGACGTCGTCTGGAACGGCG
>CAZEMX010000061.1:0-11569 GCA_964513415.1 uncultured Nitrososphaerota archaeon | reverse complement strand
TTTATAAACAGCCATAACTGCAGCAAGGGCCTCAATAGCTCCGGCAGCACCCAGCAGGTGACCAGTCATTGATTTGGTGGAGCTGATATTTAACTTGTAGGCATGCTCACCAAAAACCTGCAAAATAGCTTTGGTTTCAGAGATATCACCAAGTGGGGTGGATGTACCGTGAACATTGATATAATCAATATCCTCGGGTTTCATGCCGGCATCGCGTAAAGCGTTTTCCATAACCTTACGAGCGCCAAGACCTTCGGGGTGGTGGTCGTGGTGAAGTCCGGTCAGCTAGACGCTGGGGGCGCCATGTCGCTGAAGGCGAGGCTCGAGGGCAAAGGGAGGCGCGTGTTCATGATAGCGGCGAGGGAGGCGAGCTGGGAGAGGCTCGCAGGGTTTGCCTTCGCGGATGCGATCGTGGTCACCGGCTGCCCCAGGGTCGCGCCGGACAACCAGGTGAGCTTCCCCAAGCCGGTGCTCAACATGCAGGAGTGCGAGGAGCTCCTGAAGAGGGTGTGAGAGGATGATGACGTCGAAGAGCGAGCTCGAGATCGCCCTCGAGAGGGTCGGGCACTTCTCCGACCCGAAGATAAGGCTCGAGCAGTACAGGCTCCCGGCGCCCCAGGTGGCGGAGATCCTGTGGTACATAGGGCTGAGGCACAGGGACATCGAGGGGAGGGCCGTCGCCGACCTCGGCAGCGGCACAGGCATGTTCGCGATAGGGGCGGCGCTCATGGGGGCGGACGTGGTCGTCGGCATCGACCTAGACGTTAGGGCGATCGAATCGGCGAGGGAGACCGCACGCAGGCTCGGGGTGAGCAGGGCAACGGACTTCGTGGAGGGCGACGCCGGGCATCCGCCGGCGAGGGCGGATGTGGTGATACAGAACCCGCCCTTCGGGGTCAGGGTCAGGGAGGCGGACAGGGCGTTCCTGAGGGGAGCGCTGGAGTGCGCCCCGACGACATACTCCCTCCACAAGGGCGGCCAAGATGTGAGGGGGTTCATCGCCAAGTACACCAAGGAGCTCGGCGGGAGGGTCGACGAGATACTGCCGTTAAAGATAAAACTACCTCCCACATATCACTTCCATAAAAAGAGATTTCATGCGTTTGATGTTGATCTTTACAGAATTGTGAGGGATTGAGAATGGCAAAGTCAGGCAGAGACGTTGTAATGCCCGGGGACGAGTTGGGCGTTATCGAGGAGTACATGCCGGGCAGCGGCACCTACGAGGACGACGGCAAGATCAAGTCCTACAGCGTAGGCGCGCTTGACCTTGATGCCAAGAACAGGAAGGTGGGAGTCAAGGGGAGCAGGAGGATCGCCGTGCCGGAGGTGGGCGACCTTGTGGAGGCGATAGTCACGCTCACCAAGGATGACAAGGCGGTGGTCAAGATAGTCGCCATCAGGGGCAAGAGGGGCCTCTCCGGCGACTTCACGGGCGAGCTGCACATATCGCAGGCCGCCAAGAACTACACGAAGTCCATGCACGACGTCACCAACGTGAACGACAGGATCCTTGCCAAGGTCATAACGGGGTGGACGCCTTATCAGCTTTCGACCGCTGACGACAACCTTGGTGTCATATTCGCCACCTGCACGAAGTGCGGCGACAACCTCGTGCTCAGGGGGGACAAGCTGGTATGCTTGACGGAGAAGGTCTACGAGAGGAGGAAGGTGTCGAGCGAATATTCGTTGAGGGAGTGAGAGAATGAACGTCAAGATAATATCCGAGACCAAGAATATGATCGAGATCGAGATTGCAAACGAGGACCACACGCTGGGGAACTACCTGAGGGCTATGCTACTCGCCGAGCCGAAGGTCAAGCAGGCAGGGTACCAGATCGTCCACCCGCTTACCGGCGGCATAAGGGTCGTGGTGGCGACCGAGGGCAGCGCGAGCCCGAGGAAGGTCATCGACAGCGCGCTAGACAAGATGGAAGCGCAGGCCAAGGATTTCAAGAGCAAGTTCAACAAGGCGAAGGCTTAGGTCGTATAAAGAGGCAGTCCGGACGCAGGTCCATAGGATCAGGCAGAGGGGCGCGCATTGGCGACTGAGAACCTCGTGAGGGCGAGGCTCCAGGCCTTCTGCGACGATAGGGGGCTGGCGCAGCTCGGCGATTCTTTTGTCAACCTAGTATACTCTCTTGCGAAGACGAGGTACCTCGGGACGACGGTGGGCGAGAAGGTCCCCGACAGGGTGCTCTCGGAGGCGCTGGGGATGTCTGGCCTCCCGGCCCCGGCGCGGCTGAAGTGCGGCGAGAGGGGGAACATAGTCGAGGCTGCCCTAGCCTGCGCGTGGACCAGGGGGGCGCTGACCATAGACGAGGCTGCCGCGGCCGTCCAGCAGTCGCTCTCGGAGATGGAGTTCAGGAGCGCGGCGCTCGAGCGGGAGGCTGCGGCGAGGGCATTCTCGGGGCTCCTCAAGTCTGCAATGGTCAAGATCCAAGAGGCGGGGGCGCCCGGCTGATGTCGGCGCGACCTCGCAAGAGGGAGGGCAGAAGCGGGATTGAGATCAGTAGCGGTAAGAGGGAGGGGAGGGGGCTCTTCATCGACGTGGTCGGCGGGGCAGGGGGCGCGCTTCTGGCGATCGTCTTCCGGGGAGGGTGGATAGACTGCATGGCCGCGAGGGCGGATCCAGGCGGGTGGGCGGAGGCGGCAGAATGGCTCGAGTCGCAGGGGTTCATGCTCGAGGTTACCGCGGTCACCATAGGTGCGGGACCGGAATCAGTATGGGGAAGGGGGGAGGCGGACGGTCTGTCAAGGTGGGCGGAGGTCAGGGGCTTCAAGCCCCGCGGCCTCGGCAGGAGAAACGCCGCGCAGGCGGCGACCATCTCGCGCGGGGTCGAGGAGTACCTGCGCGCCGGGAGGGCAGCGGGGCGCTGCGGGGGCGACCGCTAAGGTTAAATTTCGCAGCACTTTGATTGGGGCGTGTGTAAGAAAAATGGAGTTCTGCCCGAAGTGCAAATGCTTCCTCATAGAGGACCCGAAGAGGAAGGTCCTTGTCTGCAGGAAGTGCAAGTTCGAGAAGCCCACGAAGGGTAGCGGGAGCCAGAGGTTCGTCGAGGTGATCAGCAAGCCGAAGAGCGAGCTGATAGTTAAGGACAGCGACAACCCCAAGGACGCTACGCTGCCATCGACCCGTGCTGAGTGCAAGAAGTGCGGCAACATGGAGGCATACTACTGGATGGTCCAGACGAGGAGCGCGGACGAGCCGTCCACGAGGTTCTACCGGTGCACGAAGTGCGGCATGACCTGGCGCGAATATGAGTAGGGGCGGCGCATGGCATTTTTCGCCCCCTGAGCACCCGCAAGCTATAGCTCGCAACCGTTAAGTATCCCTACTTTTTATAGAGGTTGGCGTGGAGGAAGATTTGTGTTCAAGGCAGTTCTTGCTGATGGACGTATTTGGAAGAGCATCATAGAGTCGGTATCTACGCTCGTCGAGGAGGGTGTTTTCATAGCAGATCCTTCAGGCATCAAGCTCAGGGCGATGGACCCTTCGAGGGTCGCCATGGTAGACCTGGAGCTCCCTAAGGCTGCCTTCGAGTCCTACGAGTGCGGGGCCGAGACCCCGATAGGCGTCAACTTCGAGGATATGAAGAACATCATGAAGAGGGTGGGCGGAGGCGAGAAGCTCGAGCTCGAGAAGCAGGACGAGGAGGCGCGGCTGAAGATAAGGTTCAAGGGGAAGAGCGCCAGGACGTTCTCGCTCTCGCTCCTGGACCTCGGCAAGGAGGAGCTCTCGGCACCCCGGATACCGTTCAACGCCACGGTCAAGGTTCCGGCTGGAACCCTGCTCGAGGCGATAAGAGACGCGGAGGTCGTCAGCGACTTCGTCAGGGTGATCGCGGAGAACGGCCAGCTCAAGGTGAGCGCATCGGGGGAGAGGGGGGAGGCGGATGTCATAATAACGAAGGAGAGCGGCGAGCTCCTCTCTATAGAGCTCAAGGAGATGGCCAAGGCGCTCTACAGCCTGACGTACCTTAGCAAGATGATGGCAGCATCGGCGCTCTCGGACATTGCGATAGTCATGTTCTCGACGGACATGCCGCTGAGGATCGAGTTCAACCTGGCAAGCGGCGGCAAGATAGTCTACTTCTTGGCTCCAAGGATGGAGAACGACTGAGGGGCGGACGTGCGGGCCGCCTGGCGACGGGTGCGCATAGGCGCGGCCCCAATCTATTTTTTATAACTGGCGGCAGATAGAGGTCTGTTGAGCAAGATGCTTACAAAAGAGGACCTCGCGAAGTACCCTTTCCTCGACCAGTCGGCGGCGTTCATAGAGGGCTACAACCTCACGCTCTCGGACCTGTCTGCGCCGGCCTACTCGGGGATAGTGGGCCGCGCGGTGGAGAGGGTCAGGTGCAGCATAGAGGGCAACATCTCGCCGCTGCAGCTTGGCGACCCGGAGACGGAGATACTGTCGTACCCGCTAGCTCTTGCGCTGGTGTATGCCAGCAGGGTGCGTTGGCTCGTCAACAGGTTCGCCACGTTCGAGGCGAAGAGGTGCGAGGAGCTACTGAAGATGGAGACCGCCCCAAAGCTGGCGGAGGTGGCGAAGGCCAGCTTCGGATGGAGGGTCGGCCTCGAGGACCTGAAGCTGGAGTGGGAGCGGCTGACGTTCAGCCTCGGGATGGCAGAGTACCTTGAGGTGGCGCCGCAGTTCCACTCGCCCTCATGGAAGCTCACCAACAAGTATGTCGACAAGGGGCGCGTCTTCCTTGATGCTAAGGACTTCGCGAGGCTGCTGGCGGAGAACCTGAAGCTGAGGATAATAAGGAAGGCGGGGGAGGAGGGAGTCAAGGACTTCGAGCTCCCGGCGGCGCTCCAGCCCCACCTGGGCGGCATAGCGGGGCTACTGGAGGGAAAGAGGCAGCTGTACGAGGACGAGTTCCCGGAGGGGCTGGTGGATGACGCGAGACCGCCGTGCATCGTCGCGATAATGAACGACCTCAGCGCCGGAAAGAGCCTCTCGCATATGGCAAGGTTCGCGATAACGACGTTCATGCTCAACGTGGGCGAGAGCGTCGACGGCGTACTCAAGCTCTTCGGCAACGTGGCAGACTTTGACGAGGGGAAGGCGAGGTACCAGGTGGAGCATATAGCGGGCATAACCGGCTCGAGGACGAAGTATGCGCCGCCCAAGTGCGAGGTCCTCAGGTCGTTCGGGCTCTGCGTCGAGCCGGACAGGCTATGCGCAACGGTCAGCCACCCGCTGAACTACTACAAGAGGAAGGTCAGGGCGGGGGCAGGCGGGAAGGCTCCGCCTGGAGGGGAGGCGCAAACAGGGGAAGGGAGGGCGGCAGGGGCGGGGAGAAGGGCAGGAGGGGGGAAGGGTGCACAAGGTCGTCCTCGATGAGTTCAGGGGCTACTACTCGAGGCTGCCCGCCGAGCAACTGGACGTGAAGGACTTTGCCAGGAGGGAGTACGCCCTGTTGCACTTCGGCGACCAGAAGATGATCAGGCACCTCAAGTTCGACAGTGTCTCGGAGCTGAAGAGGGACCTGGTCGAGGGGGTCCCCGCGAACGTCTACTACTCCTCGGCCTACTACCGGAACCCCCAGGCGGACGACATGAACGCCAAGGGCTGGGAGGGGGCCGACCTGATATTCGACATAGACGCCGACCACATAAGGACCCCCTGCAAGGACGAGCACGACACTTGGGCGTGCCTCGACTGCGGGTGCAGGGGGAGGGGCTTCCCCCCGGACGCGTGCCCTAAGTGCGGCATGAAGAAGATCGACACGGTCACGTGGGTATGCGAGGGCTGCCTGGATACGGCCAAGAGGGAGATATTCAAGCTCATAGACGACTTCATAGTCCCGGACTTCGGCGTGTCGCTGGGGGAGGTCGAGATCTGCTTCTCCGGCCACAGGGGCTACCACCTGCACATAGTCTCGGAGGGGGTCCGCTGGCTGACCGGCGACGGCAGGAGGGAGATAGCAGACTACGTGAGGGGGATAGGGCTGGACCCCAAGGAGCACGGCTTCAGGCAGGTCACCGGCAACGGCCCGATAATCGGCCCCGATATGAGGGACGGGGGATGGAGGGGGAAGATCGCGAGGGCGATCTATGAGTTCGTGAGCGGGAGGAGCCAAGAGGAGCTGAGGGCGGTGGTCGGGCCTGTCGTGGCGGACAACATATCGAAGAGCAGAGAGAAGTTCCTCCAGAACATATCGGACGCGCCGCCACACTGGGGAGGGATGAAGGGGTACAGCCTCGAGAGTCTGATGAAGATAGCCAACGCGGCGGCGAAGGAGCACGTCTGCAACATCGACGAGAGGGTCACGCTCGACGTGAAGCGGCTGATAAGGCAGCCGAACAGCCTCCACGGGAAGTCGGCGCTAAAGACCGCCAGGGTCTCCTACTCGGACCTTGAGCGATTCGACCCCCTGAGGGATGCGGTGGCGTTCATGGGGGGCAGTATAAAGATATATGTGAAGGAGATACCTCGAGTTAGGATAGGGGATTGCGAGGTGGGCCCTGCAGAGGGAGCCGAGATGGAGGTGCCGAGGGCGCTGGGGCTCTACCTGTTATGCAAGGGAGCCGCCGATCCCAGGATGTGAGCCCGTGTACAAGAAGATCATTGAGTTCTGGGTCAACGAGAGGGAGGCGAGGGAGCTTCAGGCCCCGCCGTTCGAGTTTAAGGAGGGGGTTGAGGAGTACCTGAAGGGGCTCACGAACGCCGGCAGCGGCAGCGGGATACAGGCGAAGCTGGCCGAGGCAGAGGCGGCGAGGGCAAGGCGGATGCTTGAGGCGATCTGGGCCCTGAGGAGGGAGAAGATCTGCGCCGCCTCCGCGGATGGCACCCTGAACGAGGCGAACCTGATGGAGGGCGAGTCCCCAGCGGGCAAGGCTGCGCCAGCAGAGCCGGTGGCTGATGGTGCGGCGGCGCCGGCGGAGGCTGCGAAAAGGATATTAGTTAGGCTGCTCCGAGATGTTCCATCGTTCGTAGGGGCAGATTTAAAAACCTACGGTCCCTATAAGTCCGAGGATGTGGTGCTGTTACCGGCACAGAACACGGATGCCCTCGTCAAGAGGGGCATAGCGACGGAGATACAAAGAAGGTAACTCAGATGAAAACACCAAAAGAGATGAACACGTACTGCCCGAAGTGCAAGGCTTACACGGTCCACAGCGTCTCCCTGTACAAGAAGGGCAAGGAGAGGGCCCTCGCAGAAGGTACCAGAAGGTACGAGAGGAAGAAGAAGGGTTACGGAAGCTCCAGGAAGCCGGTGCAGAAGAGGACTGCAAAGACTACCAAGAAGCTCAGCCTGAGGCTCAAGTGCAAGAAGTGCGGGTACATGAACCAGAGGCCGGGGATGCGGCTGAAGAAGCTGGAGATAGTCTGAGGTGATATGGCATGAAGAGGAAGGACATGCTTACGCCGGTGCCAAAGAGCAAGTTCCTTAGGGTGCAGTGCCCGGAGTGCGGGAACGAGCAGACGGTCTTCTCTAGCGTCGCGTCTGTCGTCAAGTGCACCATCTGCGGCAAAGAGCTGGCGCTCCCGACTGGTGGTAAGAGCAAGCTGCTATCAGATAAGGTAAAAGAGATCGCCTGAGCGCTTTGTTGCTCTCCGCCTGGCAGCGATGTGCATCAGCCCGGGCGGTTCTCGACAGTTTTATTACCCTTCGCTGGTTAAGCCATAACCACTGTAACTGATGCGCGCCCTATGGGTGCCTTCGGCATGGTTTGTTGATTACTGATTGGATTGGATGGGATGACAATGGTCCTCAGGAAGAAGGATTATCCGGAGATAGGAGAGTACGTCATCGCGACGGCGACGAGGCTTCAGGAGCACGGGGTCTACGTGAGCCTGGACGAGTTCGACAAGGGCGGCTACGTGCCGATAGGCGAGGTGGCCTCGACCTGGGTGAAGAACATAAAGGACTTTGTCAAGGAGGGGCAGAAGCTCGTGCTCAAGGTCATAAGGATCGACGATCGCAAGGGGCACATCGACCTCTCGCTCAGGAAGGTTACCGAGAGGGAGAAGAAGGAGAAGCTCATCCAGTGGAAGAGGACCAAGAAGGCGGAGAAGCTCATGGAGAACGCCGCCAAGTCCCTCGGTGTCTCATACGCCGACGCGGTGAGGACCGTCGGGATTCCACTGGAGGACCACTTCGGGGACCTCTATGCCGCGCTCGAGGCGGCCACGACGAGGGGGCCGAAGGCGCTCACAGAGGCGAGGATCCCGGAGAACTGGGCGAATGCCATCTTCGAGTCGTCCAAGGGCCACATAGAGACGCCGATGGTGCAGGTTACCGGCATAATCCAGATCAAGTCGCCCATGCCCAAGGGCGTCGAGGACATCAAGTCCGCCATCATCTCGGGGGTCAAGGCGGCATCGGCGAAGGATGTCAGGATGGATGTAACCTATGTAGGCGCGCCGAAGTACAGGATCGAGGTCACCGCGAAGGACTACAAGACCGCAGAGGAGTCGATGAAGAAGGCGGCGGAGGTCATCGTTTCCAAGATGGGGGACGCGGGCGGCTCCAGCGAGTTCCTGAGGTAGGCGGTACCATTGAAGGGCATGATCCGCAAGTGCGCGTCGTGTGGGGAGTATACCATGAAGGCTGACCGCTGCCCGAAGTGCGGCGGGGCGGTCAAGAACCCCCACCCGGCAAAATTCTCCCCCGACGACAAGTACAGCAGGTACAGGCTCGCCCTGAAGCAGGAAGGGGAGGGCAGCAGAACGCTCGAAGATCCGGCTTGACGTTTGGTTTGATGGTCAGCAAGCTAGCTTGGTCCTGATCCCGATTTTTATTCGTCTAGCACGACTTGATGACGGCCTCACATCCGAGTTGGATTAAGGGGTACCATACACAGGGGCTACAGCAAAAAAACGATCCGAGAGATTGAAAGAGCAAAGGAAAAAGGGAGAGAGAAAGGAAGGCGGATCGGATCAGAGGATCTTGTAGACCATGACCCACCCGTTCGAAGATATGAAGACTGGCGTGTACATCGTCGGCGGCGTTATGGTGACGTTGAGCAGCGTCTTGTACCCGGTTATGTATGGGTAGAAGAGGAGCTGGTATAGCGTCGTGTTGGCGGCCTTCGGTCCGGCCGGCAGCGGCCAGCTGTAGCCGCTCCCGAGGCCGACGTAAGAGATGTAGTCGCTCGCGTTGTAGCCGATCCACACCATCATCGCCTCGGACTTCTCAAAGTCGCCCTTCAGGGAGGTGATGGGCAAGGCAAGCGGCGGATTGTTGTAGATGAGCTGGAATGGCTCGTAGACCACGACGTACGAGGCGTTCATGGTCTTGAAGATCTCGACCGAGACGCTCTCGTTGTTCAGAAACGCCTCCGCAACCTTCTGGATCTGGGTGCTGTTCCAGGTCGAGTTGTCGTCCACGACGGAGAGGTTGGCCAAGACGTTTATCCAGTAACCATAGTCCCACCATGAAGCGACTATGGCGTCCTCGGGCAGGTTGGCATGCATCCATGCGAGGGCCTCGATCCAGTCAGGTATCTCGACGTTCGCGCCCGTTGAGGCTGAGACAATCATTGCAGGGCGGTTCGCGCTGCTGAGGTTGTTGTAGGCAACAGGGACCATGGCAAGCGTGACCACGGCTATCACGAAGATGCCGTAGTACTTGCTGAGCAGGGCGCCGCGGCTCTTCTTGTCGACCTGCTGCCTGAGGACCACCCCGACGCGGCTCATCAGGCTCGTGAGCGCCAGGCCCGCCACTATCGCTATCGCGGGGGCGGCGAGGATGAGGAGCCGGACGAAGGATCCGCCGCCATAGAGCGCAGTCAGGACGAAGAGGACTACGAAGAGGTCCTCAACGCGGTTCCGCCTCAGCGCGAAGATTATGCCCACAGGCACGAGGAGTAGCAGCACGTGGTAAGTCGTGAAGAAGTGGCTCCATATCGCAGGGAACTGCTCGCCTACGGTGGTGACGTAGCCGATGTCCGCCCTCGAGAGCGGGTTGATTATGGCGAGGAACTTGCCGGTGATGTCCCCGAATACGCCAGTCAGCGTGAGGGCGCCGAATACTGTGAGCATCCCGAGGACTATCCCGACGGTGTACCTCTGCCTCTTCGCGAGGTCCGGGATCATCTCGGTGAAGGAGCGGAGGAGGCATACCAAGACCGCTACGATCGGGCCGACGGTGTAGGCGGAGATGGCGGTCCCGACCCCGTAGCTCGGCGTCACTATTATCGCGAAGAGGGTTATGGAGGCGATTATGGTGAAGGAGGCGGTCAGCCTGCGGCTCCACTTCCCTGCGAGGACCATTACGACTACGAAGAGCGCGAGGAAGTTGATCGGATAGAGGAAGGCCCTCCAGCAGAGCGCCATGTAGGCCATGCCTAGCCCGGATATGATCGCGTAGGGGATCGTCCGGCTCTTCAGGGACTTGACGAAGAAGATGAGCGCTATGAACATTCCTATCATGCCAGTGGACTCGGTGTCGAAGAACCCCAGCGCCGTCCTCTGGATGGAGGTCGGGTCGACAGCGAAGACGAAGGCCGTGAGGAGCCCGATGCCGCGGTTGACGAGCTGCTTGCCCAGGAAGAAGGCAAGGACGGCGATGATGGCGCCCGCGAAGACGGGAAAGAAGGCGCATACGTCAAGGAGCGAGACATTCATGCCGAGGGAGGTCAGGAAGATGTAGGCGGCGGCCCCAGTAAACGGCGTGCCGAGAAGCCCCTGCTCGAACTGGTTGGCGCCCCAAGGTGCCCACCGCGTGGGGTCGAACCAGGTGTACCACGCGTTGAAGCCGTTCTCGACGACATACTGCGCGCCCTTGTACTGAATGTACGGGTCGAACTCGTCGAGGTAGACGCCCCACTGCAGCGGCAGGAGTCTTATCGCGACTGCGAAGACCACTATTGCCGCCAGCGCAGCGTACACAAGGAGGTCAATCCGGGTGATCGAGAATGCCTTCGGTTTGAGCGATGGGGCTTTAAGATCCATTATCCCAACCTCGGAATCAATCAAACTAGTCATCGAGTAGAATTTAACTCTAACGGATTTTCTGCCATCGAGTGGTGTCAGGTATAAAGGGGCGGTTGGCAGGTTGATAAACGGGGGGTGAGGCGTTGCTGGAGGGGAGGGTGTTGGGGCTCATAGTCAACCCGGTGGCAGGGATGGGAGGGGCCGTCGGGCTGAAGGGCACGGACGGTGCTGAGGCGCTCGCTGAGGCGCTTAGGCGCGGGGCCAGGCCCAGCTCCTGCGGCAGGGCGAGGGCGTTCGTCGCTGGATTCTCGGCGCTCCGTACGGCGGTCTCGTTCGTGACCTGCAGGGGCGCGATGGGGGAGGACGCGTTCGCCGATGGCGGCTACAGGGTCAGGGCACTGGAGGTCGGCGGGGGGGTGACCGGGGCTGGCGACACGCGGGACGCGGCCAGGATCATGGAGGAGATGGGCGTCCAGATGATAGCCTTCTGCGGCGGGGACGGGACGGCCAGGGACGTCATGGACGCGGTGGGCGAGAGGGTGCCCGTGCTCGGGATACCGGCGGGCGTGAAGATGCACAGCGGGGTCTTCGCGGTGACACCGGAGGGGGCCGCGAGGATAGCCATGAGGTTCATCTGGGGGGAGGTGCCGCTCATGAGGGGGGAGGTCGCGG
>CAZEMX010000060.1:0-11577 GCA_964513415.1 uncultured Nitrososphaerota archaeon | reverse complement strand
CATCAGCAGGGCCGTCGGCGGGGCGAGGTGCTCGGAGCCGATCTTCGGAAAGATAGTGGTGGGCGGGCCGGTGAGGAGGGTGGTGAGGGGGAACGCGGTGGTCGTCGGGGATGCGGGCGGCTTCGTGAAGCCGACGACCGGAGGGGGGGTTGCGATCGGCGGCGCTGTCGCAAGGATGGCGGGGATGGCGGCCGCGGAGGCCGCGCTCCTCGGGAGGCCCCTGACGGCATTCGAAGACAGGTGGCGAAAGGCCTTCGAGAAAGAGTTCAATACCATGAGGCTGGCGGCAAGGATCTTCAGGAACATGAGCGGCTTCGAGATGGAGAGCGCGCTAGGGGAGATCGGGAGGCTAGACCTGCTGAACGCGGTGGCAGGATACGACTTCGACCTCCAGAGGGCGACGGTGAACAGGGCAATCAGGTCCAGGCTTGGCGTTTACGCAGTCCTACCGCTGGTGAGGTCGATATTCGAACGCTGACGGCGGGGGCGCGCCGATCATGGATAGGATTTATATATCAGCTTCAGGTTTAACCATTCAACTCCGGTGATTAATGATGAGTGAATTAAGTTTGCCAGTATGCGTTTCGTGCAAGGAGCCC
This sequence comes from uncultured Nitrososphaerota archaeon, assembly GCA_964513415.1. GTDB lineage: Archaea > Thermoproteota > Methanomethylicia > Methanomethylicales > Methanomethylicaceae > Methanomethylicus. The sequence goes on along the minus strand of CAZEMX010000060.1, from coordinate 10,978 downwards.
ATCCTTCCGGATCAGAAGGGCGTCAAGCTGCCTTGCCCGAACTGTGGCGAGGTCGTCTTCTGGCGCTGCCGGAAGTGCAGGGACCTTGTCAACAACTACAAGTGCCCGAAGTGCGGGTTCACTGGGCCATAGGGTGGAAGGGTCGTCATGTCTAGGCTTTTAGCCGTAATCAAGATACTCCCCGAGGACGACGCGGTGAAGCTGGATGTTCTTAAGGCCGGCCTGAAGGAAGCGCTGCCGAAGGGGAACAAGAATCTTTACGTCCATAAGTTCGACGAGGAAGAGATCGCCTTCGGCCTGAAGGCGCTCAAGGCATTTGTGATCATGCCAGGGGACTATGCCGGCGGTACGCAGCCGATAGAGGATGCGTTCGCCAAGGTGCAGGGCGTCGGGCAGGTAGATGTAGAGGTAGTCCAGACGCTCCCCGGATAACCTTTTTTTATCAAAAAGCTTTATCCTTACATACCTAAGGAATACATAGGTTATTTTAACCATTTAGCAAGTGGTGCAGAACATGGAAGGCAAGGGCGGAGATGTTACTCTAAGGGTTGCCGAATCCAAGCAGCGCGACGTTGGAAGGGGCAAGGTGAGGATCGACTCCGACGCGATGAAGGCGATCGGGGTCAGCGTTGGCGACATAATCGAGATCGAGGGCAAGAGGAAGACCGCCGCCATCGTTTGGCCAGCATACACAGAGGACCAAGGGATGGACATCATAAGGATGGACGGGCTCATAAGGAAGAACGCAGGGATGGGAATCGGAGAGAAGCTGGCGATAAGGAAGGCCGAGGCCAAGGTGGCCACGGTTGTGAAGCTCGCCCCGCTGTCGTTCCCCATACCGGTCGACTCGGGCTTCATAAGCTTCGTCAAGAGAAGGCTCACAGACACCCCCCTCGTCGAGGGCGACAACGTGCTCATACCCGTGCTCGGGCAGGCGATACCATTCGCAGTCATCTCCACCAAGCCGTCAGGAATAGTCATGGTCAACGAGGAGACGAACCTGGCGATCATGGAGAAGCCCGCGGAGGCGGCAAAGGTCCCCCGCGTGACCTACGAGGACGTGGGCGGGCTCAGGGACGCCATAGAGAAGGTCAGAGAGATGGTCGAGCTCCCGCTCAAGCACCCGGAGCTCTTCAAGCGCCTGGGGATCGACCCGCCGAAGGGGGTACTGCTGTACGGGCCGCCTGGCTGCGGGAAGACGCTGCTGGCGAAGGCGGTGGCGAACGAGACGGAGGCTTACTTCATAGCGATAAACGGACCGGAGATCATGAGCAAGTTCTACGGCGAGTCGGAGCAGAAGCTGAGGGAGTTCTTCGACGAGGCGAAGCAGCACGCGCCCGCCATAATATTCATCGACGAGCTGGACGCAATAGCCCCCAAGAGGGAGGAGGTCACAGGGGAGGTCGAGAAGAGGGTGGTCGCCCAGCTCCTCGCGCTGCTGGACGGGCTGGAGGCCCGCGGCGACGTTATAGTAATAGGCGCGACGAACAGGCAGAACGCCCTTGACCCGGCACTAAGGAGGCCGGGGAGGTTCGACCGCGAGATAGAGATCGGCATACCCGACACTATGGGCAGGCACGAGATACTCCAGATCCACACAAGGAACATGCCGCTGGCGAAGGACGTCGACCTCAAGAGGCTCGCCGGCATAACCCACGGTTTCGTCGGGGCGGACCTGGCGGCGCTCGGGAGGGAGTCTGCCATGAAGTCGCTGAGGAGGTACATGCCTCAGATAGACCTCCAGCAGGAGAGGGTCCCAGAGGAGATACTGGAGAAGCTCGAGATCATCATGGATGACTTCATGAACGCATTCAGGGAGGTCACGCCCAGCGAGCTGAGGGAGGTTTACGTCGAGATCCCCAACGTGAAGTGGAACGACATAGGCGGGCTCGAGGGGATCAAGCAGGAGCTTGTGGAGGCGATAGAGTGGCCGCTCAAGTACTCGGATAGGTTCAAGCGCCTCGGGATAAAGCCCCCGAAGGGGGTACTGCTGTACGGACCGCCTGGCTGCGGGAAGACGCTGCTGGCGAAGGCGGTGGCGAACGAGAGCGAGTCCAACTTCATAACGATCAAGGGACCGGAGATATTCAGCAAGTGGGTGGGCGAGTCCGAGAGGGCGATAAGGGAGGTCTTCAGGAAGGCGAGGACTGCCGCGCCGGTCATAATATTCTTCGACGAGATAGACTCGATAGCGCCCATGAGGGGGGGAGGGAGCGGCAGCGACTCGATGGTGACGGAGAGGGTGATCAGCCAGCTCCTGACCGAGATGGACGGGCTGATAGGGCTGGAGAACGTGGTCATAGTAGGGGCGACGAACAGGCCCGACATAATAGACCCCGCGCTCATGCGGCCCGGGAGGTTCGACCGCCTGCTCTACGTGCCGGAGCCAGACAGGGGCACGCGCCTGCAGATATTCAAGATCCACACAAAGGAGATGCCGCTGGCGAAGGACGTCGATGTCGAGAGGATGGCCACCGAGACGGATGGCTATGCCGGTTCGGACATAGAGGCGATCTGCAGGGAGGCGGGGCTCATGGCGCTGAGGGAGGACCCGGATGCGAAGGAGGTCACCATGAAGCACTTCGCCGCGGGGAAGGCGAAGGTCAGGCCGACGATAGTCGAGGACATGAAGAAGTACTACAAGGCATGGGAGGAGAGGAGCAAGCAGACCCTTAGGGGCAAGCAGCCTCTCATCAACTTCGTCTAGGGAGCGTGAATGGTGGATGACTTGGGATAACGGCATGAAATGGAGGACAGAGTCGCTGGACCTGATAATCCTCGACCTGATCGCAAAGAAGCAGGGGACGCTGGGGGACGAGGAGCTGCTTGAGATGCTCAAGGCAATGCTGAAGGAGATCTCGATGACGGAGCTGAACAAGGCGCTCATCGAGCTCGAGCTGCGGGGGAAGATCAACGTCTCCCTGCTCAAGAAGGGCAGGACGATCACGCTGATGAAGGCGAGGCAGCGTCAGGGACAGGCGTGAGCCATGGGAGTAAACCTGAGGGACCTGGTCAGCAAGACACCCATCCAGTTCGAGGGGATAAAGGACCGCATCGTGGGCATTGACGGCTACAATGCCCTATACCAGTTTTTGGCAATAATAAGGCAGCCCGACGGCACCCCGCTCCAGGACAGCAAGGGCAGGGTGACGAGCCACCTATCGGGCACTTTCTACAGGACCGCGAACCTCCTGGAGGCGGGGATCAGGCCGGTCTACGTCTTCGACGGCAAGCCGCCGGAGCTCAAGTCGGCGGAGATCGCCAAGCGGGCGGAGGTCAAGGAGAGGGCGAGGGAGGAGTACAGGCTGGCCGTCGAGAGGGGCGACATCGAGGGGGCCAGGCGGCACGCCCAGGCAACATCAAGGCTCACCAAGCCGATGGTGGAGCAGGCGAAGCAGCTACTGTCGGCGATGGGCGTCCCCACAGTGCAGGCGCCGTCGGAGGGCGAGGCGCAGGCGGCATATATGACGAGGAAGGGCGACGCGTGGGCGACGGCGAGCCAGGACTACGACTCCCTGCTCTTCGGAGCGCCGCGGCTCGTCAGGAACTTCGCGATAACGGGCAGGAGGAAGCTGCCGGGCAAGCCGGTTTACATAAACATAGAGCCAGAGATGCTGAAGCTGGAGGATGTGCTCACGGAGCTCGCGCTGACGAGGGAGCAGCTCATAGACGTGGGAATCCTGCTGGGGACGGACTTCAACCCGGAGGGCTTCGAGGGGATAGGGCCAAAGAAGGCGCTCAAGATAATCAAGGATGCGGGGAGCTTCAGGGCGGCCGTGGAGAAGGGCATGGTCAAGCCCGAGGCGGGCGTGGATTATGACGCGATAAGGGAGATATTCCTGAACCCGAGCGTCACGTCGGACTACAAGCTCGGGTGGTCCCAGGTCGACGCCGCCGGCGTGAGGAGGATACTCGTTGACTCGTTCGAGTTCTCGCTCGAGCGGGTGGACGCCGCGCTGGACAGGATGAGCGCGATGACGAAGGAGCAGAAGAGGCAGCCCAACCTGGAGAAGTGGTTCTGAGGGGCTTCAGGGCGCTACGTGTTCCATCCGTACTGGCCCCTGAGCGGCACGAAGACGCAGCCGCCGCATGCATGCTCCGTGAAAGAGTCGCCCGAGCGGCGCAGCCTCAGGAGGGTCTGGACGGAGTACACCTCCCCGACCGGGATGGCCAGCACGCCGCCGTCCTTAAGCTGCATCTTCAGGGGAGGGGGCACGGCGGGGGCGGCCGCGGTAACAAGGATCCTGTCGTAAGGCGCGGCAGGGGGGTAGCCCATGGTGCCGTCGCCCTCTATCACAGTCACACTGCCGGAGTAGCCGCAGCGGGAGATGTTCCCCCTTGCGAACTCCGCCAAGGACGGCACCCGCTCCACGGCATAGACATGGCCGGCGGCAACGGCCCCTTTGGGGGCGACCATCTCGGAGCAGACGGCGGCGTGGTATCCGGTGCCTGCGCCGACCTCTAGGACGGCCATCCCTGGCTTCAGCTCGAGCACCTCGCACATGATGGCCACCATGTGCGGCGCGGAGATGGTTTGGCTCTCAAGAGAGGGGAGCGGCGAGTCGTCGTATGCGGAGGATCGGAGGCGCTCGGGTATGAACTCCTCGCGGGGGACTGCAAGCATCGCATCCCTCACGGCGCGAGTCTTTATTATGCGGTCTTCCCACAGCGCCTGCACAAGCTTCTGCCTCAAGTCGGAGAAGGTCGCCAAGAGACCGCAGCTCTAAAGGATTTATGCAGGCGTGACCCTAAAAGGATTGGTCTTTGGGTTGCCATCTGTTGAGTTCCTCGCTTACGGCGACAGCAGGGTGACGGCGCTCCACCCCACTACAGTAGAGGTAACGAAGGAGGAGATCAGGTCCCGTGTCGCGGACTGCATAGTGGCAACCATGTGCGAACTGGGCCTCTCGGAGCTGCCGGAGGACCTCAAGGAGGCGGCGAGGGATGAGAACGCAGAGGTCGCGATCACCATCGAGGCAGGGGGGTTCTCGGAGAGGATATCCGGGAGGGGGCACAGGCTGCTCGGGTTCGAGAGCGGAACGGAGATGGTGACGAGGAAGAGTGGCTACGTCTGCGGCAGGACGCTCATGGTTTCTGCGGACAAGGCGGCTATTGACCTTGACAGGAGGCTGATCGCCGAGCTGCAGAAGCCAGACACGGTCGCCAGGATAAGGATAGAAGTGGTCGGGCGAAAGCCCTAGGCTGCACACAGGGATCGGGCCTAGCGCCGGCGTGCCTGGATTAACTTGCCTTGGCTTGTCCCGCTCAACGCCTTCGTGGCCTGTAGGGGGCCTCCAGGTCTTTGAGGATCTGCGCGAGGATTATGTTGGCGCCGATTCCGAAGATGGCATCAATTTGGGCCTTGAGCGACTTCGGGTCCCGTAGGACATTCGACCCCCCAAGATGGTAGATTATGGAGGACGCCGCCGGCTCGCCAAACAAGTCCTTGAGGCTGCCGGTAACGGACTTCTCGAGCTCGTCCTTGTCCGCACATTGGCTGGCCCTTTCCACAAAATCGCTCACAGGGGATGCAACTCCGCGCGAATCCTCATGCAAACGCTTGCGCTAACATGCCTCACCATCTCATCCCGCTACTTTTTTTTCGCCTCTTCCAGTTGCTTTGCCCTCGTCGCCACGTATGACGAGATCTTCTCCTGGGTGATGGCGGTATCTTCCTGCTGCTGGGTGAGCTGTTCATCGACTATCCTGAGCAGCTCCTGCGGGTTGACAGGCTTCATAAGATACGCGTCTGCACCAAGATTGACCGCCTTGATGGCGTTGTCCAGCGCAGCGTGCCCGGTGATTATGATCTTCCTGGTCCTCGGCACCCTGGGCTTCAGCTTCTGGAGCAGCTGCGTGCCCTCCATGTCAGGAAGCACAATGTCGATGAGCGCCAAGTTGATGACTGACTCTTCAGACCTCTCGATGGCTGCTGCACCCGAATTCGCGGTTATTGCGTCGTAGCCTTTCCTGACGAGTAACGAGTGCAGAGTCTCAAGGATATCCTCATCGTCATCGATAACCAGTATACGCTTTTTATCGCTGTTCATAATAGACCACGCTTGGCTCAGAAGTGCTAATATACATACGTCCAATACAGTTTATAAGAGTTTTTCCTTATTAAGGTCGGATTCAAACAATCACAATTTTTGTGCGCAGTTCTTCGTAATCCGGAGGTCGAGCGCCACCTGATACTCCTTCGGAGCCACCTCCTTGACGGTCCTCACGCGTTCAACTGAGCAGGATACTCCGGGAGGATAGGCGCGGCCCTCAAGCAGCGCCAGTGCCCCCCGGACGGGTTCGCCGGATGCAAAGACATACAGGTGTATGGTACCGCCGCCCGCCTTCAGCACGCTAAGTGCAGAGTCAAGGAACGCCAGGGACGACTTCGGCAGGTTCATTATCACGCGGTCTGCAACCCCCGCGAGGGAAGCGGCGGCCACCGCGGCGTCGCCAAGTATTGGCACCACCCCGCCCCTCAGCTTATTCAGGGTCATATTCTCCCGGAGGAGGGCTATCGCGTCGGGGTTGATGTCAATGGAGTACACCTTCGCCCTGCAGCGCCTCGCTATCAATATGGAGAATGGCCCAACGCCGGCGAACATGTCCACGACGGTCTCACCGTCGCCCACGAGGGATGCGACCCGGTCCCTCTCGCACCCGAGCCGCGGGGAGTAGTACGCCTTCGAGACGTCCACCCTCAGCCTCACGCCATACTCCGTGCTGACGGTGTCCCTCCGGTCTTCCCCCGCCACGAGCGCGTAGGAGGGGACCCTGAAGACGCCGTCCACCTTCCCCGTCTTCAGCAGGACGGTGCGCGCCCCCCTGTTGAGTGCCAGTAGCGCCTCGCCTATCTCCTGGAGGTATGGGGCCAGCGCGTCGGGCAGGGGTTCAAGTAGGATGAGGCTGCCCAGCACGTCGTAGGACTTGGGCAGCATGCCCATAAGCCCCTGCGGGAGGCCGCCTTCAAGGAGGTCACGGAGGGAGGGCCTTGCGGCCTGAGGCCTCGGCAGCTCGCTGTGGAGGATCTCGAATGCGCCCAATCCGGAGAGCGAGCCCAGCGCCTCGCCCTGCGGCTCGGCGGTTATCGGCAGCAACAGGCAGTCACCTTCCGGGGCAATCCGCCTCGAGCGGTCGAGGATGCCCGCCCTGGCCAAGGCGCGCTTCACCGCTTCGCCGGAGCGCCGGTCGGTCTTCAGGCAGAGATCATTTATCATGGCATACAGCCCGCTTCGGTTTCCAGATGATGGTGCCGCACTGCTCAATATCCGGATGCGGCATATATACCCTTACGAAGGCGACACATCAGCCCATTTTGGGGCGTGGACGGCGAGGCCCGGCCCTGTTCCGGCGACGTGCGGGCACCTTCACAGATAACAGTTAATAATGTCGTCAGAAGAAGGACACTGTATTAAGAATGGTGGTGCAATTTATAAAGAGGTCATTCGGGCAGGCATGGGCAGCAACCAACAGGCTACTCATCAGGGCTGCATCAAGGCCGTCGGAGCTGAAGAGCATCGTGACGAGGGCCCCTGACCTCCATGCCGTGCCGAGGATTGTCGCGATAAAGAGCGTCTTCGGGAGGGTGACGCCGACTATCGAGGCGGGCGCCGCCGACGGATGGCTGTCGATCGAACTTGCGCCGTACTTCCGCACGCCTATCACCGCGCTGGCATACACCGAGGCGGAGCACGAAGCGATGAGGAGAAACATCAGGGTGTTGGGGCTCGAGGGCATCATGATGGCAGGCATTGACGACGCCCAGACGCTTGCGACACTTAAGGACGGCAGCGTCGGGCAGGTGCTCCTCATCGACGTCCTGGAGCACGTTGCGGATGACATTGCCGCGATAGGGGCGGCCCGGAGGGTCCTCCGCACCGGCGGCAGGTTCGTGATCTCAGTACCGACCCCCAACTACCCATACTGGTTCGGGGAGGATTTCGACAGCCTCATCGGTCACCGGAGGCACTTCACGAGGGAGGCGCTGGAGGCGAAGCTCCGCGAGCAGGGCTTCGATATCGAGGACTACTTCTACTATACGCCCGCGGCATCGGGAAGGCTGATGAAGCTCTGGTACAGGGACCTGAAGGCATGGCCGAAGGAGTATATGCCATCCGGCTGGCGCACCAAAATCACAGGGATTCTCGCAACCATCATCCTGCCGGTACTGAGCATACTCTCCTTGAAGCTCGAGTCGTACGACAAGGTGATTGATGGGCACGCGAGCCTGCTCATGGTTGGCGTCAAGAGAGGCTGAGGCAAGGCGGGCAGCCGGGTGCGGCAAGCGCTCAAGGGTTGTTGATTATAAAATGGCGGGTTCGGGGAGATTCGAACTCCCGACCTACGACTTAGGAGGCCGCCGCGCTGTCCAGTCTGCGCCACGAACCCATCCAACCGGACTAGAATGCAGATAGCCGGTGTATTATTTATATTTTTGTCGGAAGCATCCCCAAGATTCTGACGACCACGTATCCGGCCAGGTCAAAAGCTTCCCTTGCCTTGTCGATGACGATGGAGTCGCTGGAGCAGGCCACCCCGTCGGTGCGCGATATCTCAAGGTCTGCGGTGCGGGACGTCGACGAACGGCTGTCGATTCCGGAGGAGAGGAGCCTTGCGTTGAGGTAGGCGGAGACCTCCCCGCTGTTGCTGATCTGCTCGTCGAAGACCAGGGCAACAGAGGAGGGCGAGAGCGCAGAGAGGGCCGAGAGGAGCGGGCCTGCCGCCGCCCCGGCCTTCTCGACTGAAGGACGGCCCCTTGCGACCGTGATGTCCCTGACGACCCCGTCGTCGCAGAGCAGGAGCGGATGCCCGTTGATTGCCCAGTATATCGTCCACATGATGTTGAAGCCATCGAGCGCCAGCCGCCTCCCCCGGAGATGCTCAGGCATGAGCAGCTTGGATAAGCGGCGCCTCGCCTCCCCTGATGGGTGGACGCACCGGTAGAGCGCTATTCTCTCCGGCTTCCCCAGGGCGAAGCGGTCGCCCACGAACCTTACGGCGGACTCCCTGGTGTAACCCCTGTTCAGGAGGTACCGCAGGTCCTCTGCCGCCTGGCTCTTCAGCTCGAGGGTGAGCATGTGTTGCCCTCAACATATATTGCGGGGCGCATAGGCGAGGCCTGCCCCGCCTTCCTCTTCGGGTCGAACGCGGGCGACTCCCCCGGGTAGACCTCGATCCCGCATCTGAAAATCGACGACAGGAACGGCAGGCTGGATTTCAGCGCCTCCTGTTCGTCGATGCCGCCCGCCTGCAGCAGCCTCTGGCGGTCCTCCTTCTGCATGGAGACTGCGCACTGCGAGACGTTGCCGATGAACTTTGCGGCTTCGCCTCCCCTGCGGCGTATCTCGGGGTCCTTCATGGCCTCCCGGATTAGCTGCTTCGGGTCGGTGCCGCATTCGAGTATCTGGATCACCTTGAGGTAGGCGTCCCACTTCCACTTGGGCGCGGCGTAATAGCATATCTTGGCCGGGACGAGCCCGGTCACACGCGTGATCTCGGAGGTGTCCGCGACGACGCCCTTGATGAAGTTCTCGGATATTTCGGTCCTGTCGTCGACGAGCGTCTGGTCCACCGCGGGGTAGCCCGCAACCGAGACAAAACCGGTGCCGCCCATCCGCTCCCAGAGCTCCTCGCACATGTGCGGCGCGAATGGGGCAATCAGCCTCACTATAGTCTCGAGGACGTACTTTATGACGGCGCGGACCTTGGGGTCCGAGCAGCAGGTGCCCTTCCGCCGGACGTACCACTGCAGGTCCTGCTGCAGCGTGAAGAATGAGGCGTTGATGGCCTCGCGCACCCTCAGGCAGTCCATCGCGCAGACCGCCTGCTGGACCACCTTCTGGGTCCTGCTCAGCATCCACCTGTCCATCTGGTCCAGTGCGGACCGTTCGAGCATGCCGGCATCGGCATACTGCAGCGCCAGGCTGTAGAAGTCCTGCAGCTTGGTCTTTGTGCTCTTCGCCAGCGTGTCGCTGAAGTCTGCGTCCTGGAGCAGCTCAGAGGCAGAGAGTATGGAGACCCTGAGTGTGTCCGCCCCGTAGATCTTTATCGCCTTCCTGAGCGGGATTATGTTGCCCAGCGACTTCGACATCTTCTTGCCGTCCATGAGCACGCTGCCGTTGACCGCGATCTGCCTCGGCCAGTACTCCTTCGGGAAGATGGCGAGGTGGTTGAAGACGAAGAACGTGAGGTGGTTCGGCACGAGGTCCCTGCCGGAGTGCCTGCTGTCGAGCGGGTAGAAGTACGTGAACTCCCTGCGCATGGCATCTGCGGCATCCCGACCAACCTTCAGGCATGCAGCGTCGCCCTTCCCGAGGAATACGTAGTCGAATGCGGCGTCGTCCAGGAGGGCGGCGTCTATGCCGCGCTCGTTTATGATCTTCGAGATTGTGTAGTATGCCATGTAGATCGTCGAGTCGGAGAGGCTCTCTATGATCCAGTCCTTGTCCCACGGGAGGCGCGTCCCGAGACCTGACCGCCTTGCGCACGCCTTCTCCTTGAGCCAGTCCACGACGTTCATGAACTCCTGCCTGAGGTCCTCAGGCACCAGCGACATCTCCCCGATGTGCCCCCTCACGAGGACCTTCCATGACTCGTCGCCGTAGTTGATGAACCACTGGTCGCCGAGGAGGTGGACGACCACCTCGCTGCCGCAGCGGCACTTGATGGGTCCGTTGATCACCTCATAGATCAGGAAGGCGCTCCCGCCGGCGATGAGGTCCTTCTTCACATCGTCCTTCGCCCGGCAGACTGGGGTCCCGGCGTACTTGCCGGTCTCGGGGCGCATCGAGGCGGCGTGGAACTCCTTCTGGTAGAGCTCCTTGGTTGCGCCCTCGGCCTTCGGGTCGAGCTGCCCCTTGATGCCCATCCTGTCGACCACGTCCTGGGCGGGTATGCGCGAGTAACCATCAAGCTGGACCACCGGGACCGGCTCGATCGCGGCCGCGGCTTACATATTCGGCCGCTATGCGAACCGCCT
>CAZEMX010000059.1:8532-11592 GCA_964513415.1 uncultured Nitrososphaerota archaeon | reverse complement strand
CCTCTTATCATCGGGATATTTATTCTCAAAAATATCAATGACCTGTTCTGCCGCATAAATGGCATAGGCCAAATACTGTGGCCTCGTCATTACTCTCACGATTAACCAACTCGCGTAATCCAGTTTATTGTCTGCAATAAGCGCATCGAGAACATCAAGGCTATCGGTTTTCTTTTGGGCTTTGAACCACGCTACGCCCTCGTCGCAAGCCTCTTTTTCTTTAAGCCATTTCAATGTAACTTTCACTTTTTCGCCTCCGCTGATTTAAGGGCTTGCTTTAATGGTCTTACGATTGGCTTTAAGTAATCCTGATTTAATCGAATCCACTCAAACGGTGCGTCATCTACTTTGCTGATTGCCTCGTTAATAGCATTCACCAGCTCCTCGTTCTGAGCGCGAAGGCGGTCGCGTTCGGATTCAAGATCAAGAATACGCCTAAAGTATTGCGCCTCTAAATCGGTCACACCACAAGGCTGGTTAGATTTAGTTTCTTTTGCCTTAATGTTTTGGCATTGGATACATATGGTTCTTGGATATTGTTTGTCGGCGTATTCAACCGCCATCATCCCGCAAAAGGTGGCCGGGCAATCAAACTTATCATCAACTCGCTCGATGTGAAGGACTCTCCCTCGCGCCTTCGGAGACTTGTTCGGACAATCCCTAGACGTAGCCCATACCAGCAAATGTTCCCCGTCCTTCGCGGCTTCTTCTCGCGTTGTATCGTAAGGCCCAACTCTTAGACGCTTCACTCTCGCCCCTCCGTTCTCAGAATAAACATCGCCACGGAACTGACCGCCAAGTAAACCGCCAGTATTACCACGCCTATCGTCATCCAGAAAATGTAGATCGGTACTTTAAGCCAGAACTTCATGGCTTTACATCCATCTTTTCGATCTCGGCGGCTATTCTGTTTCCATCGCAATGGCAGTAATCCAACAAGCACGGGACATCAAATTCACGCGCTATCTTAGCCGCTTGTTTTTTGGCGGCGGCGAAGCCTAGGGCATAGGCTTCTTTCCCTATCAAAGGTCCATACGTTTTGGCTTTTTCTCTCATATCAGAGCCTACCGCTTCCTCCTGCGCCTTTTCGATTTCACAGGCAATCTTTTGAACAATGATTTCCTGACCAATTCGATTGTCTGAAAACATATGCCGCATTAAGAATATCTTCTCCGCCCTTTCCTTCGGGGTCATGGCTTTACCTGAAGGTTATTGATCTGACGTACAACCTCGGTCAACCATTCAACTGGAAGTGGTATTTTGGATTCCCGTAACCGCCAGAATAAGTGGTCAATAATAGCCTCGTTCATTCGCCACTCTCTTAAATGCTTCTCCAGATCTTCAATCTTCTTTTCACAATTACATTCACACTTTTGTCTAAACATTTTTTACCTCCTGCTCATCGCAAACGTCTTTCCATTTGACTTCAGCTCCGTCCAGATAGAATTCAACGACTCTTAACTGCCACGTCTTGCGTTCTCCTGCGCCCCCACGTTTACGCCACCCAAAGATCGAAAAGCGGTTCCCTCCCGACAACCATACTGGCAAATGCGGGTTTGGGCCTTGGCGTCCTTTCTTTGGGTGGTCGTAACCATTGAGGTACTTATCAATATGACTCTTCACATCTTCCCCACAAGCGTTGATCCCCCAAACACCTTTGAAGTCGTGACGAATAGCTGTGATGTCGATGAGCCCGTAACCGTCAAGTCTTGTATGTGACCATTGGTTAAATGTCTCCCATCGCCATGTATGCCAGCCACGATCTTCCAGCCATTTGTTGGTGCGCTGGTAGGGAATGGCTGACATTAGAACGCCAGTTCTTCCGTAAAGTCCGTAAACTTCTGGCGTATAACGTCCGGCTTCTTTTTGTCAGGAACATGACTCACCGTTACGCCAAAGGACTTCCCCTTAACAGCGTCGGTTTCCCATTTGTACTTCCCGGGAGAAACTTCATTGCATCCAAGGATCTTTAGAAGTCCTCCCATCTCGTTTCCGAAAAGAATCTGCTCAAACAGGTGTCCGTTTTCTTCTAATGTCCATACGTAACCATATGCCCCGCCCAAAGTTTTTCCAACAACCTTATCGATAGTAAATGTGTGCTTTCCATCGGATATGTTTTTGTTTGGATATTTGCTCGTTGTGTCGGTTGTTTCGAGGCTCATTTTTTATCTCCTGTCAGTTTTTTGTTTAAGAAATCCAAGAACTTCACCACGTTATCTTTGCTTAGATCGTCAAGCTCTACAGCTTGGGCCTTGGCAAGCCATTTGTCCATGTCTTCTTCACTAATCTTCAGTAGATCAACAATGCGCTTGATTTCCGTCAACTGCTCAGGCGTTGCCAGAATGATGGGCGTCACTTCCTCGTCGATCACACTAGCCCCATACAGTTTTTTGAATGTTTCATAAGTCAATTCAATGTCCGTCAATACCGGGAAACTATCAATGCGACTTTTGGCAATCGTGGCGAATCGTTTAGTGCCTACCATCTTGGTTTTGAGCCATAAGTCCAATTCGTAATCGAGCTTCTTGTATCCGTCGAAAGTTTCTCCGGCGTAAATAAGCTCCCTCTCCCTCCGTTCCCATTTATCTTTCTTGTGGCATATGAGAATGACATTCATCGGAAGTCGTGCCAACCATGTAAGGAGTTTACGGGTCGGCTTGTCGGCCTCCCGCTTGTCTTTCCCGAAGTCGGAACCCATCCGATCTTCAGCCGCCGCCGCTTCGAGGTTGTACAGCTTCGAAAAGCTGTCAATTACGAGAGTCTTGTATGGATGCTTAGTTGTGGCAAGTTCTCGAACCTGCGCGATTACTTCTTGGAAGTCTTGACTTCCCTGTTCAGGACCGAAGTAAGTCCCTTTGGCTTCAATCAGTTTCTTGACATACTGCTCCCTAGTCGCTCCCGCCTCGGTATCACAGAAAAATGGGGCTTCCCAATTCAATGCGAAGTATGTTTTACCAGTCCCTGGCTCACCCGACAACATGATGTGCGGTTTCCTTGCCTTGACAATTTCCGGCTTTATTCCTTTTAGTGCCATTTTCTATCTCCTTTGAGGGTTTACAG
>CAZEMX010000059.1:0-8432 GCA_964513415.1 uncultured Nitrososphaerota archaeon | reverse complement strand
TTACAGCCGCCTCACGGCTCTTTAGCTAAAATCCAATTAATCCGGATAATGCGCCGATCAAATTTGCGGATGGCATTAATCCCGGCCACAACATGCCTCCGGTAGAGTGTCGTCAGTCTCTTTAGTTCCTTGCGCTCTTTGATGAGTTTACGGCGGTCAGCGGGTTGCATGTTTTTCCTCAATCCAATGCTGGATGTCCGTATCGACCACCTTTTCATAGGCGCGATCTTCATGGTAGGCCTTATCCTCTTCCTCTACTTCTTCGTGCGCCCCTTCAATCCAAGACTTCGAGTATTTCTCGACTTCCTCTGGCGCGTAATCTTTGTGGTTGATGATGAGGTGTTGTCGCATGGCTTCAATGCCTTCGACAATTTCACCGCATTCCTGACAGCTGGCGGGCACATCGTGGTCGCTGTATTCCATTTTTTGGCCTCCCGTATTTCGTTTTCACACCACTGACATTCTGGACATGTGCATGTTGGAATCATGGGACCATTATGCGCTTTTGTTAACAATGTGTCAATAGGCTATTTATCGTCGGGGAGTTCAAATGGGAACAAAATAGTTCTGACATATTCAGGGACTTTTACAGAACGTTCTTTTGCCCACCGTCGGAGATTAGACATCTGCTCTTCGCTGATGCGAACGCTAAGTAGGGGATAAAACTTCTTGGGTTTGGTTTCTTCCATACCGATACACTAGCAAATGATTGTTGACAGACGCAATATTCTTTTATGTAATGGCCCCCATGCACTCTGGGTTTACGCACCAATTTCCCCCGTCCCTCGCGCTCCTCCTCCCAGAGTGTTTAGCGAGTGGGCGGGGGTTTTTTTTTAAAGGGAGGTTGTATGAAATGCGAAATCTGTAAAGCAGAACCAGCCACGAGTTTAAGTTTGTTTTCTTATGACGACAGACCGGATCAATTACATAAAGAAGATCCTTGGAAGTGGGCAGGGAATTGCTCTCGTGATAATGAACTCTATTACATTATGATCGACGACATAAGCACTCAAAAAGAAGCGACTCGCTGGTATCATCATCTCCAAGGGAAAACATGGTTTGGCCCTGTTTCTGAGCATAGTTTTCTTTCTAAGTTGGATGATTTTCAAGCAAGGTTAAGCGAAAAGGTGTTTCGATAATGGGCGTTTACGAGGAGTACGCTAAATGGGGTTGGGCGACGTTCCCTGTCGCTGGGCCTGTCTACGCATCAAACAAAGAGGATTACAAGACATGGAAAATCCCTCTCGTAAACTGGGCACAATTCCAAACAAGACTCCCAACCCTAGCCGAAGTGACTTTCTGGGAAAAGAAATGGCCTCTCGCTTACGTCGGAGTGACAACGGGGCCATTCTCAAACCTCTTTGTCATTGATACCGACGGAGAAAAAGGGAAAGAAAGTCTTGCTTCCCTAAAGATCCCGTTACCCATCACGAAAATATCACAGACTCAAAGAGGGCATCACTTCTTCTTTAAATGGTCAAAACGTCTTGAAGGGTATGTTACGAGCCGAAACGGACTATTCCCCGGAATCGACATAAAAGGAGAAGGCGGGTATGTCATTATCCCGTCAGCCGGAGGGAACAGGAAGTGGGTGTGCGAAGAGTTTTGTGCGGAACTTCCTGAAGCATGGTACGCCCATCTTACGAAATCAGAAGCACTCCCGAAGAACTGGCAATCGAAAGCAATCGCTGAAATAAAGACGGGGAACAGACACGATACGTTTGTGCGTCTGATTTCTTCTTGCTTCAATGCGGGATGGCCCGTTGAATCGGTAATGGCGGTATTGCGACCTTTTGCGGTTGAGCATAACCTCGATGAAAACTTAGAAGAGTTGATTCTAGATATGCAGGGAAGGTACTACAAAGAGACGGTCGTAAATTCCCCGGATGTTTCTTCCGCTCGACGTAAAGAGATGCAAGAAAAAACGCGGGGGTGGATATCAAAACTTCATCCCGTAGATTCATTTTCCAGCAAACTCCATGCTCCCATCCTCCACAAAATGATGGAACTTCAAGATCAGTACGATAAAGAGGCAGTTCAATGGGTCGAAAAAGAAAGTGGTCCGTGGAATAAATCTCGTCCGTTTACTACTTCTGAGAAAATCATGGAGCTATCAAATGAAATTCGCGGATGATTTTGTTTCTTATTGCAGAGACTTTACAGGGTCCCCGGAACCGTTTATTCGATGGACAGCTCTTTTAATGCTCTCTTCTGTCGCGGGGGAAAAGCATGTTCTTAAAAGAGGGGATTGGGATGTACGCCCAAACCTCTGGGTTCTTCTTTTAGGGAACTCCTCTTCTTATAAATCCGTCGCTCTTAATTCAGGGAGACGGTTGTTATTTGAAGCAAGATCGGGGATCTTGGCCTCTCAGGAATATAGCCATGAAGCGTTGATTGAAGATATCGCTTCAAACCCCCACAAACTGTTCATTTATGATGAAGCCGAATCGTACTTTAAAATGATGGCTCAGACGTATAACGCACCGATGCGTTCAATGATGATGTCTCTTTACTCTGGGGTTCCAGTCCAACGTCAAATCAAGGGAAAAGAAGGGAAAGGCGAAACTCACACCATTACGAACGCTTATATTTGTTGGGGTGGAGCTTCGACTCCTTACCAGATATCCGCGCATATGGCGGGATCAACGAACGATTTCCTTTCTGGTATGTTTCCGAGGTTTTTGTTGGTTCCTTATTTTGGTCCAGAATCCCAAGTCGAAGACCCCCCGCCATGTGACCGGATCAAGCGGGCGGCCTTGATTAACCGATTAAAAGAGTTGTCGCTAACGGGAGAACGGGAGTATGTTTACGCGCCGGATGCTTTGGAAGCTAAACATAAATGGTTGATGCACTTTAATAAACGCGCAGAAGGGGCCGAACTCCTCCTTTCGGCCTTTTACCGGAAAATGCGAGATGAACATTTCCATAAAGTAGCGATGTTATGCGCTTTTGAGCGGGATTCTAGCGTCATTTCTGTTAATGATGTCGCAGAAACGGCGGGGATGTTATGGTCTGTTGAAAAGGAATGGCCGACATTGTTGGAGAGTTTAACGGAAAAAGAGTGGGATAGAGACGCGAATCGCATTGAGTTATATATCAAAAAGAATGGCGTTGTTGATCGGGAAGAACTTTTAAAGAATGTTAGGGGCATAAAGGCCCAGAAACTGACGGCTGTCTTGGAAGGGCTTAAGCAAGATCATAAAATCAGGGTTGAAATGGAGAAGACTTCGGGCCGCGAAAGGCAGAAAATAACATGGGTTTTTTGAGGGGGGGCTTACTTCGACAAGGGGGGCCCCCCCTTACTTAGCTTACTTCGGCTGGCATTTGGGAAGTAAGTTTGAGACGGACTATAGGCCTTAGTTACTTACTTCTCTCTCTCTCTCTTATATATACATAAAGACGCACTACGTTCGTTTGTTTGGGAATATGTGGGGGGGGTGTACGTAAGTAAGTAAGGGGGGGGTATGACTGAAAAAGACGCTGAAAAACTAGCCGAAGAAATTGAATTGATCCTGCGCACCCCTTGGGCCTATCGGGTCCAGTACCATGCGGAAGTGGTGAAAGTCCTGCTTAGGGCTAACCCTTCTTAGCCTTAACCTTGGCTACCGCGACTTCCATTTCGTACATGGCTTGAGCAATCACGGCGGCATGGCAATAGCCGTCTTGGGTGCTAGGGCTGGCTTTAGCACACCGGATATGGTTGCGCCATGAGTGCCACCAAAACATGTGAGGGGCATTAGGGTCGAAGGGGAGCAGGGGGTCATTCATGGCAGGGCCTACCAAATATGTAATTCACCGCTAGAAATAGAGCGATTGCGGTTACTACAAACGGGGCCACGGCCAGATTACAGATCCATTGTGTTTTTGACATTTTCTCTCCTTACGAGTGTTTATGTCTATTTTTAGATACGTTTTGCAATACAATCCAAAACATATGGGTGTCTATGGTCACTTTAATAGCAACGTACTGTAAAACCCCCATTTGAGTGGGCGACTTTTTTACTAGGCGGGCCTTGTAGTCCTCATTTGCTCCAGCCGTTTTATGGCCCTTGCTTTTGCTTCTGGGCTTAGGTATCGCCTTTTCTTTGCTTTTATGAACTTTGCGGCCTTATCCAGATCAGCATAGGGCCGGACAAATACGGCTCCATCATCGTAATGGTTTTTGGCTTTCCAGCCTTGTAGTTCAATAACTCGCGAGGCTCTAAGGTTTGTTACCCATACGTCTAGGTCGCCATCAGGATATACGGAAATGACTCCACGCTTACCCTGTAGGACGTAGTCATTTTCATCATTAAGGGTTACTTTCCATAGTTTTTGAGTCTTCAGTATTTCGCCTTTCCATCGCGATATGTCTCTATCAATACTCATCGTACCCCCTGTAGTGCCCAATGTAAGAGTGCCCATCCCCCCACAAACGTAAGCGCAACGATCAAGGCGGTTAATAGCCTGTCATTGCGTTGCCGTTGCCGTAGACGGACGTTGAGGGGGGTGAAGGGTTTGGACATGGATCGTTTCATGGATTCCCGAAACGTCGAGCCGTAATTATCGTCATTCATGCTGATACCCCGAGGCCTTGTCCAAGGTGTCTTTGACCCATTTGGAGAGGGTTACGCCTAGCTTGTCGGCCATGGCCTGATAGCAGGATCGGCGACGCTGGGCGGTTTCGATGGTTCCGAGACTTACGTTAAGGCTGGTTGGCTTTAGCTTATTGATGGCGCTCATAATATGTTCTCCTTTGATTGTGATACGTCATACCCTATCATAACAAACAAAGGGTACAGGGTTGAATCTTCTTCAATCACGATGATGCTGTCCCAGTAGGCACGAATAACGCTTTCAGGTCTGTAGCTCATTGCGCGACCCCCTCAATACAATACTGGACGCAGACCGGAGCGATAGGCGTCGGTGCGTCAATTAACGGCATGTCGGCGCGTAGTAAGGCAATAGCTAAGAGTATCGCGCTCATAGTTTCACCTCTTTGCATTTCGTGCAAGTTATGGCAATAACGCCATGAACGCAGTTTTCGATGTCGCTCTCTAAAAAGCAGTGTCGTTTCAAGTCCGAACAATTGTCATCACTAGCATTGATATGCTGGCCGCAAAGTCTCCAGACTTTCGGGCTGTGTTTTTTCATGGCTATTTTCCCTCCGCTTTGAAGATTGCTTTTAGAGCAGAAGCGTGAGCGTTTATCAAACTGAAGTCTTTGCGGACGCTCAATTTTCCTAGGCATATTTCGTTTGCTAAGTCTTTCAACGCTTGCAATAGCTCCTCGTGACTATTGACAGCCCGCACAATGTAGGCGGCGTCTTCTTTAGAATGGTCATCATTATGAGTATGCCCGTTGTCATCCATAAGCGTGCAAGTCTCCGCTATGTATCGTCTATCCTCTTTCGGCCCGATAATGTTTGTTCCTATCCCGTCAACACTCCACGGCGTCGGCGTGTGTTTGGTCATGGTGTTAGCTCCTTTTTCCGTCTTCGGTGAATTCGTATCCGTTAGCGCGTATGCTTTCGTCTACCGCTTCATCGGAGTATCTATATTCGATGCTCTCATCAAGCATTACTCGATAATCTTCGAGCAGGTCATATAAAAACTCATGCGCCCAGTTTTCATACTCTCCTGTTTCGTCTCCATTTTCGTCATATAGCTTGATAGCCTTTAAGCTATCCCGATACCGCTCCGCCGTTTTGTACGTGTCGCACATTGCGCCGTGTTCTGTAAAGATAAGGTCTAGTGTCTCTTTCGCGTCTCCTATAAAATGCCCGCGATTAACTCCCCGCACGTCAAGCTCAATGATTCCTAACTTGATTCGCTCTGCGTCTTCTTTTACATAGTCCCATTCCATCTGGGCCATATCTCCGCCGTCGTTACGGTACCAGTCGCGCGCCTTTTCCTTTGCCTTGTCTGTTAGCTCGTCAAATGTATAGACTTTGGTCTCTATGGTTCTCATGGCTAGGCCCCCTTAACGATTGTGTAAGTATTTCCGTTGAATGGTTTTCCGTCGCAATACATGACACCGTTTTTAATGTTCACGCCATGCGAATGACCGCGATGATTGAAAGCCTGATTCATTCGGCTAGTGGTGGTCATCGTGACCCAGCCGCCATTGTCAAGCGTGATCGTGTCGTGTGTTTCGTCATAGACAATGGTTTCATATAGCTTCACGGAAAAGTGCCCGTTATCGTCCCAGATTTTCGTGTTTAGTTTTCTGATTCCCGTCGGTGTTTTTGCGATTGTCGAGGCCATGATAATTCTCCTTTTTATACGTTTCGGAAGTAGTAGCCGTTTTCTTCGGCGTAGTCATACATTAACTCGTGTGCGGCATATTCCCAGTCAATGCAATTGTTGGGCCACGAGGCATTTTTATCTACTGCTCCTAATTGGTCCGCCATGTCTCTGGCGAAATCTTCATCAGAATCAAACTGTCCCGCATAGGCCTCTTCTATAGTGTCGGGCGAAAGCCCCAAAGATAACCCTGCCGCTACAATGTCCTCGTCAATATTGCTGATAAGGTTTTTTAATCCGTCGCGTCCTAAGTCTTTAATAACTTCTTTTGCTTGCGTGAGTGTTAGCATGGTCATCTCCTTTAGGCGACTTGTTGAATGTCAGAGTTTCTAACTGCATCTTCAATAGCATCGCGCATTGTTGTGTAGTGAACATTTCGCCACAAACGATAAAGCATTTTTCCTGATTCATAGACTTCAACATAGCCTTTGAATGTTGGCACATTAAATTTATTGAATTTCTTTGCTCCATATTTAGTTTTCATTTTCGTCTCTCCTTTTTCCGTCGAGTGTTGTCTGCTACACTCATAATATAGCATGAGATAAGATGATATACAATCCCCTAGCAAGCCACACTCTCCGACGAAGAAAAAATAATCCTCGACGGTAAACCAGCGAAAAAAATAAATGCCCAAAGGGCCTATGCGGTTAAATGTTACACTCTCCCTTATGGAACACGAGCCTAAGGCGTATTTTTGTAAGCAATGCGGGCGGGAGTTTACGGCGCGGCGGTTTTGGGCTAGGTTTTGCTCTTTGGTGTGTCGCGTGCGGTTTCATAGGGGTAGGATTGCAAGTAAGGGGTATTCGTGATAGGCTTAACGCAACAGGCTTACTCAAGCCGGATGCAAGCGGGGCCGCCATTATTAGCTCGGTCTAATGGAGCAAGGACCGCCCAGATTCAAAGGTTGATATGGTAGACCAACAGCGAACGGATTGTGGGGAAAGGAAACCTACGGAAGGTATGGGGGACTTGCGCCGTCATTTCTGTTTATACAAGGTCATGGCGCGGACGGTGACGAAAGGGAGTAATGGGAGCAAATGGGCGGAACGTTGCCGTTGTGGACGTGCCAAGCTGGTGGACTGGACATACGTCGACAGAGACACAAATTCCCCAAAACGTACAATCCGCTGGTATGACACAGAAGGGAACTACGAACGCACGACGGGCGACGGAACTAGTAAAGACTAATCGTAGACACTCAAACATGAAATATAATGTACGTTATCAGAAGTAATAACATTCCTTTACATATCCTCGACGGAGAACTAAACCCGGATCCGATGACAAGGGCCGGGACTAAGGACCTAGTGACGATGTTCTACGTTCTCCGGCGTAACCTACCCCCACCCGTAGGGAGGGTGAACGACCCCCACCCCCTTACTATAATTATTGATCCCCCACCCCGACTTCCCCCAAAACCCCGATGACCAAGAAACCTCGCTTCCTCCACGAATCTCCCGGTCGCATTGCCGTAGGTTCTCACACCGAAGCCTTAGCCGCTTGTCGCAAAAGTCTTGGTGTGACCATAACAGTCAGTAAAGTTTTCGCTGGGAACGAGCCGCCTGTTGTTCTATTCTCAAAACCCATTGACATTCCTTCTGACGTTGAGGTTTTAGATATCAATGAAAACAAGTATTGGCTACGGATAAGCATAAGCGAATGACCTGCCGCCGTTGTCGTGAATCTGTCGTGGCCTCTATTGAAGGGCTATCTCTTAATAGAACACCCGCTTATATCGTGATTCGATCCCGGCGCTTTTGCTTTGATTGTGGTCGTTACCTCATAGCTCGTAGGATAAAGCAGGGTCGTCAGGCTTACGCATCAGCGTCTTACGCGATGGGGATGGTGGATACCTCTTGTCCCATTTGCGGGAACCCTCACACAGGAGAAAGTTGTGTCGTCGATCCGGGGGTTTAAAACGCCAAACGAGGTCCGGGTTCTAACCCATCATCCAGAGGGTCGGAGAAGGCCAGTACCTTATCCTAGACCCTTTATTGAAAGCCCCGGATGTTATCGTAACGGTTGTGGGTAGGCGAAAGACGCACACGTTGAAATGACGAAGGCCGTGCTGTGCCTTGTCGTTGTCTGGATGGCCCTTATTACCATCTTCTGCCTTGACCTCGAAACGAAGTTCCACGATTGCTTCGA
>CAZEMX010000058.1:0-11622 GCA_964513415.1 uncultured Nitrososphaerota archaeon | reverse complement strand
CTGTCCTTGTGACCGAAGGGCTAGGCTCCGCATTGATGTTCGCCGGCGGCCTCATCGCTGGCCCGGTTGGCGCCGTTCTGACGTTCGCGGGGACGTTGATAGCGGAGGGTATCGGGGCCGCAACCGCGTATGTAATTAGTCTAATCGGAATGTCCAGCGCCAACGCGGCGGCGGGAGCATCGTTCCTGGTCGGGCTAATCCCTAGCGTGATAGCGTCGGCGGCGTCGTTTATCACCGGACTCATCCCTGCCGTGACTGCCGGTATTGCGAGCCTGGCTGCTAACGCGGCGGCCGCCCTAGCAACGGCGGCAATGTTTATCGGCACGACAATCCCGTCTGTTATCGCAACCGGCGTTGCGTTCCTGGTCACCCTGGTCCCGGCCGTATGGGCCGCCGTTACATCGTTCCTCGCGGGCATCATCCCCGCTGCCATTGCGGTCGTGTCCGGCCTCCTGGCTATGATCCCGGCGGCTATCGCGGCGGCGGCGGGCTTCCTGTCGCTGGCGGCTACCGCCCTGGTGGGATTGGGGGGCGTTGTCGCTTCGGCCATTGCGGCGGGCATCGGCGTGCTTGTTGGGCTGTGGCCTATCATTTTGGTGGCAGGACTTATCGGCCTCGCTATCTACATGGTGTATAAGAATTGGGGCACCATTTGGGGCGCAATCGTCAAGTTCACCGGAGGCGCCGCTAAGGCGGTTGTCAAGGGCGTTTCATGGCTGGGTAAGACGATATGGGATGTCGTAAAAAAGGCCCTAGGCGCCGTAGGTAAGGCGTTCAAATCCGTGTTCGGCGGCGTGCTCAAAATCGCTAAAGAATTCGTCACAAAGATCGGTAGCGGTGTTCGTAAGGGCATTGCATCCATGGCCTCTAAGGTCATGGGGATTATCGAGAAATTGGGCACGAAGCTTTGGGATGGACTGAAGGGCATCGTTGATAGCATTATCTCACTTCTGCGGAGCATCCCAGGGGTAGACGCAATCCTGACCGGCCTATCTACGGCCGGCGCTGGCGTAAAGAAATTTGTAGGCGGGTTCAAAGAGGCGTTCGATAGCGGCGGGGATGACGCGGGCGGGTCTTTCGTTGACAGCCTGACATCATCCATTGACGCCGGACTAGAGGCGGCTGGCATCGACTTTAGCGTCAAGGACGCGCTAGGCGAGATGATGCCCGGCGGCGGGGCGGACCTACCCGGCGCGGCGGCGGGCGGCGGAGGGGCGGCTGGAGCGGCGGCCGATCCGGCGGGCATTTGGTCCGGCACCGATAGCAAGGGCGCGTGGACAATCGACCCTGCTACGGGCGCGAAGATTTATGACGCTGGCAGCGTCGGCGCCTTGCAGCAGGAGAATGCGGCGGCAGACAAGGCGGCCAAGGAGGCGGGCAAGCAAGCCAAGGGCGCCAGCGGCGGCCGTAGCGGCGTCGGGGCGGCCGTAGAGAAAAACATTGCGCCTAAGGAGTCTATCGACCTTAGCAAGGCTTTTAGTGAGGCCGTACAGGCCAGTATCGCCGCGATGGCCTCGCTCATCGGCGCGCGCATCCCGTCGCCCGATCAATACATGCCCAAGCTGGAACAGGTGCGGCAATTCTGGATTGACGTGGGCAATATGTTTGCGTCGATTTATCGCTATGCCGCTGAGACGGATCGGGGCAAGGCTCCGGCGGGCGCGCTTATCAAGTCCGACCTTGAGGGTATCGGGATCGGCGCCGATGCTATGGACAAGGTTTTCAAGTCCCTGGAATCCGTAACTGGCTTTATGTCAAAGCTCGCGGATATGAAGAAGCTCCCGACGATGGAAGGGCTGGCCGTCGTCAAGAGCTTCGCGCTTGCCGCTGTCGGAATCGGGCGCGAGATCATGGGGCTTCTGGACAAGGCGGCTAGCGAGGTTCTTTCGCCCGTCGCGGACGCGCTTGGCAAGACTATTGATATGCTGTCCAAGACAGCCGATCTTATCACCAAGCCAATGAAGGGGGCCGCGCCATCGCAGGCTGCGCGCGATGCGATGCTGGATACAATCCGGTGGATCGGCGGCATCGCTTACGAGTTGACGGCGCCGCTCATGGAACGCGCGGATGAGTCTATCGCCGCGCTGAAAATGAGCGAAGACGTGATGAAGTCTCTAGGCGCTGGCGTCGATATGATCGCTAAACTGGTCGGCCTTTTGGGCGGCGGTGTTAGCAAGGTCAAGACCCTTGCAGCTACGGCAAAACCCGCCCTAGAGGATGCGATCAAGTGGATAGGGGGGCTGGCCTATACGCTGTCAGTCGGGCTTATGCAGGATAGCGAGCGTAACCAAGTCCAGCTAAATCTAGCGAATAGCGTATTCGCCAGCCTTGGCGCCGGGATGGACATGATCGCTAAGGCAATCGCGCTACTCACCGGGAATATCACCAAGCTGCAAGCGTTGCCCCTGCCGGCGATGGATATGGTAGAGCAGACGATTGCATGGGTTGGGAAACTCGCGTGGCAGATTACCGGGCCATTGCTCGCGGATATCGACGCTAGCCTAGAGTCTCTGAAGATGGGCAAGGAGGCGATGGGCGCGCTGTCTGTCGGGCTGGACCTATTCGCCAAGGCGGCTAGCCTGAAGGTCAAGGCGACCACTATCGCGGATGATGCTATCACAATCGTGGTCGATAATGTGCTGCGGATTGTCAACAATCTGTCCACCTTGGCCGCCGGATTCTTCGACGCCGACGGCACGATGAAGCAAGCCGTAGCCAACCTAGCCCCGTTCTCCGCTGCGGTTGGCGTCGCGGTTGACCTATTCGGCAAGGCCGTGGGGATGAAGTTCGATGTAGTCACCGGACTGACGGCTGATATTATGTCAACGGTCCACGACAATATATCGTCCATCGTTTCGGTGATATCGTCCATTGCCTCGATATGGGTAGACGCGGACGGCGTTATGGCTCCGCTGACCTTGGCCATCAAGGGGTTTGTGGAGCAGGCATCGGCGGCGGTAGACCTATTCGTCAAGGCGGCAAGCATCGGGGTTGAATGGGATAAGGCTACCGAAATAAGTGCATCGGTGATATATCTCGTGAATACCAATATTCGCGGGATCATGAGCGTCATCGGGGCGGCGGCGGCCACGATGCTAGACGCGGATGGCGTCATGCTTCCGCTGGTCGCGGCTGTAAAGTCGTTCTCCGATAGCGCGGGAGATGCTGTCGAATTGTTCGTTTCAGCGGCGGCCATCGGGGTCGAATGGGATAGGATGACCCTGATTACTGCGGACATTCTTTATACGGTCAACATGAATATTGCCACCATCATGGCGGCGGTTGTGTCTCAGGTGCGCGCGTGGTCGGACGCGGATGGCAAGCTGCTATCGGTCATCGGTCTAATCAAGGACTTCGCCGATAGCGCGGGCGCGGCGGTTGGCTTGGTCGTTGACGCTGCTGGCATCGCTATCGACTGGGCAAAGGTCAGTATCATCCCGGCTGACAAACTGGACATTGTCCGCCAGAATATTGATGCGATCCTGGTCAGCCTGAAGGATCAGCTAGTAGCTTGGACGCTGGCGGATGGCACCCTTGATCCGGTGCTGGCGAAGATCAAGGACTACGCCGAATCGTCAAGCGCGGCGGTCGAGCTAGTGGTCAAGGGCGCGGGGCTGGGCAAAGACCTGGCCGATACTGTCCTGGTGACGGCTGATATGCTGGGCATCGCTGGCCAGAATATCAAGCTCGCGCTAGATGAGGTCATGAATCTGGCGCGCGGATTCGATACCTTGGACGAGAAAGTACGCGAAGACCTGTTCAAGAAAATCAAGAGCTATTCGGAGTCCGCCAGCACTGCGGTGGAATTGATCCTGAAAGGCGCCGGTCTGTCTGAGGCGCTATCCGAGGTCAAGCCCATCGGCCGCAAGGTGTTCGAAATGGTGGCCGAACAAATCAAGTTCAGCATCGAAGAGCTGGCGCGGCTCATGTCCTCCGTCGGCGCCGACGTGGCCGACGATGCGCGTAAAATCGCCGAGACCGCCGGGCCGGTTGCGGATGCAATCGGCAAGGCCCTTGACGCGTTCTCGCTCGAAAAGTTGCTGGCATCCGGATTCATCGACGCCAAAGTTCGGAGCGGCCCAGCGGCCAAGGCGGCACAGACGCGGGCGCAGGCGTTTGCGAATAGCGTTCGGGCTGGTATCAAGCTCATGTTTGATACCCTGAAAGATGCGATGACGGATATCGGTGGAGTAGACGCCGGGATGGCCGCGCATATTCAGAATATTGTATCTGCCTACACTCCGATTATCACGCTAATCGAAAAGCTTTCCGCGCTAGAATGGGATATGCGGAAGATCCGCGAGTTTGCTAACATTCCTGGTCTACTCGGATGGGGCTTGGGCGCGAGCGGAGGCGGTGCTCAGGGCGGCGGTGGAAGCGGTACCCCTGGTGCGAGCGGCCCCGGTGGTGGTATCCTGCTAACAGGGCCAGCGACCATTACGGGGCCGGTCACGTTCCAAGGGACCATGACCGTGAACGTGTCACTAGATGGCAGCGTCGTACAACGCACGGTCACTAGTGGGACATACAATCGCTCGCGACAGCGGCATTCAAGGACGGGGGCAACGGCATAATGTCCACCACGAAAACAATAACGATTGCCAACGCTGCCGGAACGTCCAAGCAATTCGCGCCGGAGGTGCTATCGTCCGACGTTGCCACCGATGCGATCTATCGCAACCTAATCGGGGTAGACTGGGGCGAAGCGCCGCGTACACAATTCCTGCTACCGCGCCCGATGCGTGACGGCCAGTTATATCGCGGCGGCGTCTACGATGCCAGGACCATGACGTGGCAGCTACTATCACGCGTCAACCCCGCGTCGGCATCGTTTGCCAGCGTCGGAGCTGAGCCGATCCGCGACGATGAGGAGACGGTGCTAAACGGGTTCTTGCTTGACCCTGCTGGCGCTCCGTTCTGGCTCCAACAGACGCGCACCAAGGCGGGCGGCGGTACGGTCAAGCGGCGCATCGGCGCGCGGCTCGCCGGCTTCCGTTCGTGGAAATGGTCACCGGATGATATTGATGATGGATTCGTCGGCACGCACGCCGGGCCGGTACTGGTCAAATCGCTGGACTGGTTCTGTCCCTATCCATGGCTCGTGTCCTACGATACAGACGCCGATATCGTTACGTCAAGCGGTAACACCCTGGACAACACGGATCGCACCGTTACAATCAATAATCCCGGTGATATCCCGTGCGGTCTGAAAATCACGATAGCGGGCGCGGCTGGAAGCACTACCGTTACAATCTGTAACGGCTATTCGACTGGCAGCTATGGCACTCCGAACAATTCGATATCGGTTACCAGCGTCGCGCCCGGCGGCGGTAGCTACATTATTGATTGGTTCGGCAGCGACCCCCTGACGGGGACAGCGGTGCTAGGGTCGACAGACTATACAACCAACGTGGCAGCGGGGAGCCTGATACAACTCGCGCGCGGGAACAATACGATTCATTACACAACGTCAAGCATTGTCACGGCTTGGACAATCCGTTTCGACGTTTATCCGCTATGGGGATCGCCGTAATGACTAGCTCAGCATCGTTCGATTATCACGACGTGCGCGTTGACATTTACGACCCTGGTATGACCATCGTCGGGGCTGTCTCGCGGCTTGTCAGTGTGTCCGCAAAAATCCGCGAGTTTGAGGGCGGGGAGTGCGAGGTCGTGCTAGACCTAGCCGATCCGATATGTTCGGCTATCTACTCCGGTTCATCCGCGTTTGCGCGTGAGTTTAGCGGGTATCGCGTTCGCGTTTGGTATCGTGACAATGAATTCTTTGACGGCGTCTGTGTTGTCATGGAAGACGAGGACGCGGAAGAGACGGGCAGCGGTCCCGACGATGTCCCTGTGAATGTCCGCCTGACCTGTATCAGTTGGGTTGACTGGTTCCTGTCTGGCCGGCTCGTCATGGGCTCCGATGGTAATCGCTATGCCCCGTCAAGCGGCAAGGCGGACAACATTCTGAAAGCACTTTGGCGCGCTAATTTCGCAACTGGCGGCGTAAGTCCGGCGCAATACGCGAGCGGGGTTAGTGACCCTATTACGTCATCGTCCTTCGTGGTGTCTCGCGCGAACGTGGGCAACGGCTGGACGTTCAACGTCGCGGCAGACAGCACGTCACACCCGACCACCGTAACACACCGATGGGATCACGGGCGCGGGCTAGGCGAAGAATCGCGCGAGTTCGCGCGCCGCTATGGCCTTGGGATTAGCGGTAGTTGGAGTGGAACCACGTTCACGATTACTACCAGCTATCCGGCAACCGGAACGGATCGCACGGCGACCGTCAAGTTTGACCGCGAGCGGGGCGGGTTGTCGTATTTCAAGCGGATAACGGATCGGCTGTCTCAGTCCAACGTATGCGAGACGCGCGGCCAGAAGCGCCGGACTACTCAGGTCCGCAAGTATGCGGGCAATAAGTCCAGTTATGACGACGTGGGGACGCGCGAGACGGGCGAAGTTTGGCGCTCCGCGAATAATCAGGACGCGACGAACAATAGCGACTTCATCATCACGCAGGAAGCCGGAGCCCTGACGACATATGAGGCACGGATCAGGGAGGTTGATGGATCGTGTTACGGCGACTTCCTGCTATCCGATAAAATCACGGTGTTCGATAGCTTGCGCGGGATCACGGTGCAAGACTACATCACCGGATTGCAGCTAGAGTTTCAGTCGCCGGGGCCGCCCGAGTTGCAGATTGTGCTAGGCCGCGAGCCGATCAGCGTTGATCGGCAGTTGGCCCGTAGCGGCGGCGGTGGTGGTGGCAGCGGGCGCGGCGGTGGCGCCGGGAAAAACGCGGACGGTGAAAGCGACGTTGATCCGGACGATATCAAGTCTTACGCGTACATCCTGGCCCAAACGTCAAGCACCGATGCCGAAACACACTCGCATTACCTAGAGCTAAAGGGCATCGACGCGGCCACGTATTTGCGTGCCAGGACTGCCGCCACGGATTCAGCGAATAGCGATTCCAGCGGTACGCCTGACGTGGTCACGTTTGAGATTGTCGCGGACTTTACGGCGGGGTCCGTGCAGACTACGCATCATTTCAAGGTCAAGGATGCGGCGGGGGTCGCCTATAAAGTCCCGGCCGTTCCAGACGCGGCGCCTGGACCGTAGGGGGTATTGATATGAGGCGGTTGATTGCGATCATCGCGTCACTGGTCGTCGCCACTAGCGGCGCGGCCACGGTTGCGCCAGCGGTTGAGGATGCTGCGATAGCCGGCCAGTATGTCGTCTACTGGCCGGACGGCAGGGTCGGCGATATCCCCGCGATAGACGGTGTCACGGTTCTGGAAACTCCGGATGAACTGGCCGCGCTGGGTGTGTCCGTGGTATCAGTCGACGGCCTGCCGGCACTGGCCGCGCTGCGGCGCTCGGGGGCGCGCGCGGATCGCAGGGACAGCCTAGAGGCAGGGCCAGGGGTGAACACGCCTTACAGTGCCATTTCCGCGCCCCTGGCGGCCATTGACCCGCTACTCGCGGACCAGTGGCATCATGCGAGGGTGGACAGCGCGGGCGCATGGCGCGCGGGATTTACTGGCGTCGGCGTCCGGGTGGCGGTTGTCGATACCGGGATTGCTCCGCATGCCGATCTGTCGATTCTGGCGGGCAAGGACTTTACGGGTAGCGGGACATGGGTTGACCAGAACGGGCACGGTACGCACGTCGCCGGAATCATCGGGGCGCGCTATGCCAACGGACGCGGCGGCTCCGGTATCGCGCCGGGGGTGGACCTGCTGGCGGCGCGCGCCTTGGGTGCGGACGGCATCGGATACAATGACTGGATTGCGGCGGGCATCGTTTGGTCTGTCAACAACGGGGCCAGGGTGGTCAACCTATCGCTAGGCTCGCCCGATCCGTCCGTCGTTTTAGAGCGCGCGCTAGCCTATGCCGTCGCGCATGGGGCCATCCCTGTGTGCGCGGCGGGCAATGATGGATCGTCGCGGCTGGACTACCCATCGGCTTATCCCGACTGTCTGTCTGTTGCCGCGTCCAACTTGCGCGACGAAATGGCCCCGTGGTCTAATCACGCGCGGACGGTGGACATTACGGCGCCGGGTGTTGGCATCCTGTCCACATGCTATGGGCTTCGCGGCGAGTATTGCTATATGGACGGGACCAGCATGGCCGCGCCGGTTGTGTCTGGCGTCGCCGCGCTTGTCGCTCAATCTGTCCGCAATCCGGCGGGTGTTAGCTGGCGCATCCGGTCACGCGCGGATATTCGGCCTGCCCTTCCGGGCGGGCGCCGCGTCAATGCCGCTCGCGCTGTAGCGAGGTAAGCATCATGATCGCACCCTATCGCGGCTATCGGATTCTGTTTCGGTCTGCCGCTGTCTTCCAGATTATCGTACTCCTAGAGATTATCCGACGGTTCGTGGTACACTACTAGGCGAAAGGCGGCGCCGCTAATGTCATCCGATACTGATATTGCGGTCGCGTCCTTGCAGGTCAAGGTCGAATCGCTTATGCTGAGGGTCGCCGCCCTAGAGTCTAATCAGCGATGGGCCGTGCTGGCTGTATTGGCCAGCGTGATAGGCGCGCTAATGAACCTACTACTGAAAGGGTAATGCCCTAAACCGCTCCGCAGACCGCGCGGATAATTAGGAGGTGTTACGATGAAGGTGGTGACGCGCAACATTGTGCACAGCGGGCGCGACGGCATGATGGACGTCTGGCCCCTTGGTGACGTTCATATCGGTCACCGCGCCGCCGACGAAAAGGCGTTCTCGCGGGTGGTGGCCAGGGTTGCGGAGGATCCCAACGCATACTGGATCGGAATGGGTGACGCAATCGACGCGGTCGGACTAAAAGACCCGCGATTTTCGGCGGGCGAATTGGCGAGTTGGATTAGGCCAGTCCACCTAAAGGATCTGGTGGCCGCGCAACGGGACCGATACCTAGAGTTGACGGCGCCGATTCATAATAAGTGCCTTGCCATGTTGTACGGGAATCACGAGCGGACGATTCACAAGTACAACGAGCGCCACGTTCACAGTGAGATTGTCTCGGCGATCAAGCCCGCGACACAATGGGCGGATGAATCGCTTGACCTTGGTTATACGGGATTCCTGTTGCTGCGGTTTGGCCGAGCGGGCGGCGGTACTCGCACCGTCCGAATATGGCTGCATCATGGCGCGGGTGGTGGTCGATTGAAGGGGGCAAAGGCGCTTGGCCTACAGCGCATCGCGTGGTCGTTTGATTGCGATCTTGCAATCCATGGCCATGTTCATGATGAGGTTATCGAGCCAGTCAACCGCGTGGGCGTGACGACGAACGGAAAACTTTACAATCACCGGACCATGGCGTTTGTCTCGGGAACCTTCATGCGATCATGGCACGAAGACGGCGCCGCGTACTCTGAGCAAGCGTTGTACTTCCCTGGCAGCGTGGGAACGTCTTACGCGCGCGTCCGGCCATGGTTGCAGGAGAAGGCGGACGGTGTATATAGCGAGGGCTTGCAGTGCCGTGACGCTATCCAAGTGCTATCCTAGGAGGTATCATGATCCCGTGGGTATGCCGGCAGTGCATGAGGGTCATGCAAGCGGTGTTCGGGCACAAAATGCTAATGTGGGCCATGGCTGTCATTGTCTGCCAGGATGATATAAAGGATCGCGTTGTAGGGGCATCGCTAAACGTCCAGCTTAGCGCGGGAGACGGCGACGATGAGGACGATCCCGGTCCATTATGGGGTGAGATTAGCAGGATTGCACGCGACAGGTGGGGGATGATCGATGACGCAGAATCTAGCAAGTGATCCGGTGGACTATGTTTCAATCGGGGCCGATATCGGGGCGATTGTAGAGGGCAAGCAAGCCGCCTACGGGGACGCTTTTGGGGCGGCCGGCGACGCCTTGCGGCTGCTGTATCCCGATGGTGTCCCGGTGTCGGCTTATGATGACATGCTCGCAATCGTGCGGGTATTCGACAAGCTGAAGCGGCTGGCCACGTCCGGCGGCCAGGAAGACCAAATGGGGGAATCGCCGTGGGTGGACATAGCGGGCTATGCGATCCTGAGTGTGGACCGCGAGACGAGACGCATTCTGACCTATGGCGGAAAGCGGTAGAGGAGGGGCATAGTGTTGGAGCTAATCAGGCGCGCAATCCACGCCGATGGGCCGGCGCCGCGTGGTGGGAAGCGGACGGGGGCAAGTGGCGCGCTATCGATGCCGTCCGCATCGTGGACAGCCCAGGATTATAAATTCGAGGGCGAGCTAAAGCGGCGCCTTGGGTCTAAATACGTGGGATTTACGGGCCAGGGATACGCCAACCGCTTTGGCGGCGGGTTTGTGTTCAGGCCGCGCGGGGCGGTTGTGAGGACGTACATCCTTCACCATACCGCCGGAAGTCAGGGCGATACGGGCGCCAACCTTTGGCGGTATCATGTCCAGTCGCGCGGATGGGATACGGACGGGTATCATGTCGTCGTCCGTGTTGACGGTAGCGTAGAGCTACTAATCCCGCCTTCGATGATGTCATATGGCGCGGCTCAGCACAACCCGTATACGGTCCATGTCTCTGTCCCTGGCAACTACGTTTCACAAGCCCCCTCGCCGGCCATGCTGGCCAGCGTTTATCAGGTGTTCCTTGCGTTGGACGCGGCCTATGGCGGCAAGCCCTGGCGCGGGCACCGCGAGATTATGAGCACAGCTTGCCCCGGCGGACTCCTGGCCCATTTGGCCACGATGCGGGGGCCGAAATACGGTGACGCATCGCCGCCGCGAGCATCATATCCGTAGCGTTGAACGGGCGCGACGATTTATCGTATAATCATTGCATTGATTGTTGTACTAATCGTTGCATGCCAACATCCGACTATCAACACGAGGTGCAACTATGGCCGGTTCTGTCAAGGCTGCGGAGACTCCGCTGGCCACCGAAGAGCAGCTAGTCGAAATCCTAGAGACGTTTCTAGGGGCCGATGCCGTTACGGCGTGGTATAAGTCCAAGACGCTTTGGTTCGCCGCTCTGACCATCGTTCTAGGCGCCGCGCAGGTATTCGGCTACATTCCTGCCGCCGATCCCGAAGTTTCCGGCGGCATCGTTACCGTGATCGGCGCGATTTTCGCCGTTCTGCGGACTGTCACGCGGCGGCCTCTGGACTAGCCTACAACCTGCGGTTTGGGGGCGAGAGGGGCGGGGCTAGCGGTGGCTCCGCCCCTCACTTTGTCCGGGCGGTTGACAAGATGCGCGCCGCGCGCTACACTGGTGCGGATATTCGGTTTATACGGGAGGTATTTTGGCAAGGTCCAGCAACTACGGGGTGAAACTATCCCCAGAATCGCGCGCCGCGTTGCGGCCGATCCTCGACGGGCTAGGCGCGGCCAGCATCGGGGGGCTACTGTCTGAGATTGCAGACGGTGCGATTCTTTGTACCCGCTCGCGGGCGCGTGTTCCGTCGCATGCGGACCAAATCCGGGCGCTACTCGCTAGCAATCCCGAGCTTACCACCAGCCAGATTGCAAAGGCCGTGGGGGTCAACCCATCGGCGGTATCTAGGGAGCGATCTAAACTTAGGTCTTGACAGCGGGCGCGCATTGTGTTAGACTGTCTGCCGTAGGGCAATCCGGCCCGACAGCACGGGGGATAGCACAATGGATAGACTGAGCA
>CAZEMX010000057.1:0-11634 GCA_964513415.1 uncultured Nitrososphaerota archaeon | reverse complement strand
CTCGGCAACCGGGGCGCTGTCGGTTTCGTCCAACGGCTCCACTATCAGTCTCGGTGTCGGGACTGTCACGGTCAGCGCCACGGGCAACACCACTCAGGCCAGCAGCGGGACGGTCAACCTTAACGGGTTGATCCTCCAAGGCACTGGTGGGGCATCGGTTGGCATCTCGAACGGCTCCATTGTCATCTCTGGGGCTACTGGTGGCGCTGGTGGCGGCGCGGCTATCTCTGCCGGCGCGAACAGCCAATCCACGGGAACGGTCAACTTCGCCAATAGCAACGGCATCACGTTTGGCCTGTCCAACAACGGGACAATGACTGCGAGCTACAACAGCACGCAGTTTGCTGGAACAGGGACGACCTTCGCAGGGGCGAACATCAGCGCCTCCATGACGCTGAACAGCAACGGGCTGAACCTGTCCGCGTCCGTTGCCGCTCCCGGGGCTGCGGCTGAGAACAACAACATCAACCTGCTAGGAGCCAATACCGCTGGCAACACGACAGCCAGTGGCTCGACCATCGGCCTCTCGGGCCTGAACCTGACGCTTTCGGGCACGAACGCCTCTCAAGTGGTCATCAGCGCCCCGGCAACGTCTAGCCTGGTTGCCACTGGGCTTGTCTCTATCAGCACGAACGGATCGACCATTTCCATTGGCGCGCCTGCTGGCACCGCAACTTTGTGGCAACCGTTCAACGAGGCCGCGAATATTGCAGGCCAGCAGGGGCAGGCGATCATGCACTTTGCACCGCTGCCGACTCCGGCCCCTGCGGCTCTTGGTGAGGTGCAAGTTGACCGTCTCTGCGTCCCGCTGGTTCTTAGCAACTCCAGCAACAGCAGCGGGACGGTGACGCTTTCTTACTCGTTCGGCCTCTACACCAAAAACGACAGCACGCTTTCACTGTTCGCCTCGACCAGCTACACGACAGCAGCGACCTTCAGCGGAACGGTCAACAACTCCACATTCGCTGGCGTGAGGCTGTTCACTGTGCCTTGGACGACCACGATTCCAGATGGCCGCTATTACGTCGCGCACTGGTCCCGCACGACCACAGGCGGCGGAAACGCAACGTTTAACCAGTGGCTCGCTTCGCAGGCCGCGAGCAACTACTCCGGCATTTTTGGTGTCGCGTCAAACAGGTCGGTTCAATACCCGCTTGGCTACGGCGCATACAGCGTGTCGTTCAGCACCGCAATGCCTGGGTCAGTTCCGTTCTCGGCGCTTGATGGAACTGCCTCAATCGTTGCGCGCCCGCCGTCATTCTTCATGATTAGCGGCACCATCTAATTCTCCAAAGGAGACCACCATGGCTAATCTAGTTGCGACTCTTAACGTGATGTCCACGGATAACCAGAACGTCACCATTCAAGGCAGCGTTGTCTATGGCGGCGGCGCCATCGGTGAGTGCTTTTTCAGCGTTCCAGGCTCTGCCTTTGACGACACGCCTGAAAACATGATGCAAGCGCTCAAAGACGCTGTTTAGGACTACGCCAACAACGTGATGCAAGTCCAGCTTCAGCCCGGAGAGCAGGTTTACATCCTTGGCGGCGTTGCCTAACGCTTGAGTGATGGCGTACTACCTTCCGTGGCTTAGTAACGCATCTGGCGGCTCTGGTAGCGCCTACGATTCAGCGGCCCAAGATGCGTATTTCGACGGGCTCTATTCAACTGCGCTCTCTGGTCTGACCTACTCCTCAACCAAGTACGTCAGCACTACAGGGAGCAATGCGAACAACGGCAACAGCCTTGGCGCGGCTTATGCCTCGGTGGACTATGCCGTATCTCAGGTGTCTGCAAATGCGCTCATCCTTGTGGCTGATGGGACTTACACCATCGGCACGAGCGGGTGGTTGAACGACACGACCGGGAACGCGCCCCCGAGTGGGACGGGGGCCAACTTCACGGTGATCCGGGCGATCAATCCGGGTTCCGTGACGCTGAGCCAGTCGAGCCAAAGCTACTACGGGAGCATCCTGCGATTGACTGCTGGCTCTCGTATCTGGGTGGATGGGTTCGACTTCATCCACGATACCCAGCACGACGACGAGGCGATCTTCAACTTCGGCGCGGATACGTCCCGCATTACCCGCTGCATGTTCAGGCGCCGCCAGTCTGGCACTTACGGCGCCACGTTTTACCTGGGCACTGGCTGTCTGATGCAGGACTGCGCCCTGTACGGAGCCGGCCGCTACATGTGCAACACCGGGTCAAACTCGGCAGACGCAACGGCTGGGACAAACGTGTTTCGCCGCGTGGTTGCAAGGCTTGATTGGGCGTTCTGCGATCAGCCTGTCGCCACGTTTGCGCACTATGGATCTGATAACGGCTCTTGGGTGGATTCAAAGCAAACTCTGTGGGCCAACTGCGTGGACATCGATGGGCCCGCTGTGGAGAATCAGGCGAGCTATGGCTTCAAGTGGGGCAGCTTCTACCACCCGAAACACCAGCGTGACATTCGCCACAAAGGATGCATTGTCCTGAATGCCGGCTGCGATCTATCGAGCTTCAGAACCGACAACATCGGAAGCCCGACGCATAGCGCGGAGAACTGCTCTATCTGGGACAACGACAACAACACGCAAGCGGGGCAGACGCCGAACGGGTACTCGGTGTCAGCTGGATCTATGACGGTCACCAACTGCTTTGGCGGGTGGATACTTGGTTCTGACACAAGCGGGACGACGAACAGCAACAACCGCTTCACCGACTCGCCTACCTCCCCACAAAACATCGTGCAGCGCGCTGGTTCCGCTGGGGCGGAGATTCTTTACTGCCATGGGGCGTTTCTGAGCCACTGGGGTGAGACTAACTTTGACACGGTGACGACTGACCCGCTGTGGCCCTGGCCTTACGAGGCGCGCATCAAGGCATGGATGGATACGCAGATTACAAAGCCAACAGGGCATTTCCCGGCAAGTCCTACCAGCTCTCGCCAGTCCTTCACCGGAACGTCAATCAATGGCGACGAAATGACCCTTTCCCGTCGGGTTTGGGAGGCTGCTGGGGCGGCCATTCCCGATCTGACCACGGTGTATTGATATGAGCCGTCTGGCGTTTAACACGGTAAACGGCTGACGTGGCAGCCACTCTTGTTCAGTCGTCCGGCGCACGCAGCGGGAACGGTACTTCGCAATCATGGACCTGGGCCACTGCTCCGACTGTCGGTAACGTCATCATTGTCAAGGCCGTTGGGTGGGCCAGCCCGACCGGCCCAACGGCATCATGTGCCGACGCGGCATCCAATAGCTACACGCAGCGCACCAACGAGTTAAGCACAGGCTCTGGCGCCACCACGACGCGGGCTGCAATCTTTGATTGCGTTATCGCGTCATCGCCGTCTTCAACAACCGTAACGTGGAGCGTTTCATCCGACCACTCCGTTGTATTTGAGGAGTGGTCGGGGCTTGATACTGCGTCGCTATCGGATCAAGTCGCAACCCCAGCGCTGTCGGGGCTGATTTCCGGTTCGGGATCGCGCACGCTTACGGTCGGACCAACCGGCACGTTAGCGCAGGCCAATGAGCTTGTGCAGACGCTGCTTGGGGCAGCGACTGGACTGGCGGCAAGCAACATCGCCACCCCCAGCGGCTATACGGGTGGTGTCTTTGAGCAGAACTCGCCGAGCTTTATCGGCATGGGCTCTGCGTATACGACTGTCGCAGCGACCACTGCTGTGGATGCGACGTGGCCGTTTGATGTTGCTGGCGACGCCGGACAAACTGCCGTAGCGCTTTTGGCGACGTATCGCATAGCATCGCCGCCGCCGCCGACGATCACGACTGCGTGGCTTGTTGCATAGGGAGATGAATGAAGCCTCAAATCGTCGTTCCTGAGTACGGGAAGCACAACGAAGACCTAGAAAAGACGGCAGTCCGTCTCCGTGAGGATTCGTCATGGAAGAAGCTCGACACGATCATGCTGTTCCCAGCGGGGCAGCAGATCCCGGCGAAGATAGTCCACTCATGGATGAACCTCTACGCGCCGCCGAACAACGGTTTCGTGCGGATGCCGACAGTTGCGGCGCTGAATATGGAGGTTGGCGAGGCTTTCTCTCAGTCGATTGAGTGGATTCTCCAGCATCCACAACTCAGCAAGTTCAAGTACCTGCTGACCATCGAGCACGACAACGCGCCTCCTCCTGACGGGCTGGTTAAGCTGCTAGCCAAGATGGAAGCGCATCCTGAGTATGACTGCATCGGCGGCCTGTACTTCACCAAGGGGCCGGGTGGTGTCGCTCAAATCTGGGGCGATCCGCGAGACCCTGTGAATAACTTCCGTCCGCAGATTCCGCGAGACAACGAGCTTGTGGAGTGCTGCGGTACTGGCATGGGGTTCAATTTGTGGCGGATGGACCTCTTTCGTGACCCAGAGCTTCCTAAGCCTTGGTTCAAGACCCAAACAGAAGGCGGTATCTCTACGCAGGATCTCTACTTCTGGAACCGGGCCCGCCCCCTTGGTTATCGCTGTGCCATAGATTGCTCTGTGCTTGTGGGCCACTATGATCTTGAAGGAAAATTTGGCCCTCCTGACACCATGTGGTGACCAAATGCCATTTGCCAGCAGAGAAGACTACCTCGCATATCACAAACGGTACTACGAGGCCAATAAGCACAAGGGGTGGAACAAGCACCTAGAAAGTGAAACGCCATTGCAGCGCCAAGAAAGGCTGGCTGAAATGCGCGCGTATCAACTCAAACGCAACTTTGGGTTGACCACAGAGCAATACGATCAAATGCTTGCGGATCAGGGCGGCAAGTGTGCCATCTGTTTGCAAGAGCCAAGAGCCAAGGCAGGGCGGCACAACAAAACTGCGTCTTTGGCAATAGATCATTGCCACAAGACAGGCAAGGTGAGGAAGCTTTTGTGTACTACATGCAACCTTCGCCTAGGCTGGTTTGAGCGCTACAAAGATGCTGTGTCGTCCTATCTACATGAGGAGAACTGAGTGGCTAAGGGTCAGGTTTTGCGCGCGGTTGAGCTACCTGCTACAGCGGTGGAGCCTGTTCCTAGCGAACCACTCCGCCTGGACGTCGGCTGCGGCAAAACAAAGATGGACGGCTGGGAAGGCATCGACTCCATCGACTTCGGCCAAAAGCACGTCCACGATGTGCGCAAAGGACTTCCTTTCGCTGACAACTCCGTGTCGGAGGTTCGTTCCTCTCATTTCGTGGAGCACCTCACCGGACAAGAGCGGATCGCCTTCTTCAACGAACTCTGGCGCGTTATGAAGGACGGGGCTACGGCCCAGATCGTCACGCCGAACTGGTCTCACGCTTGCGCCTACGGTGATCCGACGCACCAATGGCCCCCGATGAGCCAGTGGTATCCGCTGTATCTGCACAAGGAATGGCGGGCCAACAACGCGCCGCACGTTGGCTATACGTGCCACTTCGATCATGTCGTGGCGGGGTCTTGGGATCAGTCCATCGAAGGGCGGAACCCTGAGACAAAGTCCATGATGATGAACAACTACACCAATGCGTGGAGAGATTTGATCGTCACGCTGACCGCTCGAAAGTGAAATGTCTACAGCGTTCCAGTCAGATGCATTCCAGCCGAATGCCTGGCAAATCCTGGCCGGAACGGCTGAGACTCCTGTCGAGGTTCCGAATGTCGTCGGCCTCACCCAAGAGGACGGCACAACCACACTAGAGGCCGAAGGATTCGTTGTCGTCGTCTCGGAGACGTTCTCTCCGCAGCCGGCCGGCACGATCATCGAGCAGAACCCGACAGGCGGCTCGTTCGCTCTCTCGGGGTCAACCGTCACCATCCTCGTCTCCAAGGGATCGGCGAGCCAAAGAGCGGGCGGGCGGAACTACATCATCCGTGGCAAGCGGTACCGCAACCTCACGAACGAGGAGCTTGCATACCTGCTGGCGCGGGACATGATCGACGTACAGAGAGCCGACATCAAGGTCTCGTACAAGGGCAAGAAGCCACACATGGTTTCCAAGGCGCAATGGGCGTCACTGGAGACCACCCTGAAAGGACTAGAGCAGTTCCTTGCGCCACCCTTCGACGAAGACGACGAAGAAAGCGCAGCGATGCTCCTGCTATGACCGACAAGACCGAAGAAGCGATCCGTCGCGGCGCGCGAGCCAAGGCCATGCTGGATGAGCCTTTAATGACTGAGGCGTTTGCCCACATCGAGGCTGAGTGCTTCCGCCTGTTCCAAGGGCTGTCCCCAACGGACATTGACGGAATGCAGCAGGTCAAAGCGATGCATTACTACCTCGGGAAGTTCAAGACCTTCTTAGAGAAAGCCGTGAAGGACGGTGTACTTGCAAAGGCTCAGTTAGAGCCAAAGCAGTACCGCCCCAAAAGCTACTGAACAAGGCGTAACGCGCCACGCCTTCTAGGCCCCTACGGGGGCCTTCTTCATTGGCGCAACGAACGCACACATGGATCAGACCACGCCGGAAACGGAAGTCAGCAGCGGGATCACGGAAGAACAAGCCGTGGCCCAAATTCTCGGCCGCTGGGGCGTCACTGACGAACCGAAAGCCGAGCCTGCACAGGAAGAGCCGCAAGAGGAAGCGCAAGCCGAGCAGACCGAACAGGTCGATGCTGAGGCGAGCGAAGAGTCGAGTGAGGAACCTGAGCAGGAGGATGAAGCCGAAATCGACGTTGCCGGGGAAAAGTTCAAAGTCCCCGCGCAATTCAAGGATACGGCGCAGCGCATTCAGGCAAAGGCCAAAGAGGTTGAAGCCGGTGCGACGCGCAAGTTCCAAGAGGCCGCCGAACTTCGGAAGTCCGCAGAGACACAGCTAGAAGCTGTCAAGCAATTGCAGAAGCTCGCGCATGCGCACGCCGATCTTCTCGCAGACCACAAGATGGTCGCCAAGCGGTTGCAGCAGCTAGAGAGCATCGATATCCAGTCAACGGATAGCGACACGCTCACCCGACTGAACGCGGAATACAACCAGCTCCAAGCCGCTCAGCGCCGCATCGAGGCCCAATTGGGCAAGAGCGACGAAGAGATGCGCGCAGAGGAAACGAAGGCTGTGCAGGCAAAGATCGCCCACGCCAACGAAACCCTCAAGACGCGCGTGAAGGGTTGGGGGCCGGAAATGGCCAAGAGCCTGACCGAGTACGCAATCAGCCGTGGCGCTACCCCTGAGGTGGTCGCAGGGATCACTGAAGCATGGATGGTGGAAGTCCTGGCCGATGCCGCCTATGGCCGGCAGATGCGGGAGCACAAGTCCACCGTGGACAAGCGAGTTGTCCAAACCCCAAAGACCCTGAAGCCTGGCGCTTCGGGAAAGACAACCGCACCCGTGATGAAGGCCGAGCAGGCCATGAAGCGGGTGCAGCAGACCGGATCGATTCAAGACGCCGCAGCGGCGCTATTGATGCGGTCGCAAGTGAAAAGGAACCGATGAAATGGCACAAGTAGCCGGAACCACCGACACCTATGACCTGATTGGTCTTGCAGAGGATGTCGAAGACGTGATCTGGAACATCTCGCCCACGGAAACCCCGTGTCTGAGCATGTTCGCCCGCGAGAAGGTCACCAACACTCTCCATCAGTGGCAGACGGACAGCCTGGCTTCCGCTACCACGAACCGCTTCGTTGAAGGCGACGACAGCACCTACGCGACCGCCTCGCCGACCACGATGCTGTCGAACTACACGCAGATATCCAAGAAGACCGTCATGGTCTCTGGCACTGCTGATGCGGTTCGCAAGTACGGTCGCAAGGAAGAATTCGCGTACCAGATCGCCAAGAAGGGCCGCGAACTGAAGCGTGACATCGAATACGCAATCGTCCAGAACCAAGGTTCGTCCGCTGGTTCGACCTCGGTTGTTCGTTCGAGCGCCTCGCTTGAGTCGATGATCGCGGGTAACCGCATCCTCGCTGGCTCGACCAACACGACCGGCACGACCGCTGGTTATTCGTCTGGTACGTGGACCGCGCCGGTTGACGGCACGACTGCGGCTCTGACGGAAACCACGTTCGTTCAAGCTCTGGACGCTGCTTGGCAGGACGGCGGCGACCCGACGACCGTGATGTGCAACTCCTCGCAAAAGCGCACGATTGCCACCTTCACGGGTGCTGCTCGCTACGCTGGCGTGAGCGTCAACCAGAACGCTGGCCGCACCTCGCAGGCTGTGGTCATCGGCGGCGTGGATGGCTACATCTCGGACTTCGGCGAGCACAAGATCATGCTGAACCGCTACATGCGGACCCGCACGGTCCTGTTCCTTGATCCGGGCTACTGGGCCACGGGCTGGCTGCGTCCGATCAAGTTCGAGGAGCGCGCCAAGACCGGCGACGCCACGCGCGGCGAACTGCTGTGCGAGTGGACGCTGATCGGCCGCAACCCGGACAGCTCCGCGAAGGTGCAAGATTGTTCCTGATACACTGAGAACATGACGTGATGGAATCCATCCGCCTAAACAACGGGTGGATTTCTATGACGGCATGCAGTGTTGAAGGATGCGGGCGGGCCAATTACGCCAAGGGGCTCTGCGCAATGCACTACCAAAGGCGGCGTATCACTGGGACGACCGGTGATAGTGGTAAGGGGCGTGCCTCGCTTGAAGAGCGTTTCAAGCGATACGTTCCTGTTTGCAGAGAAGATGAGTGCTGGGGATGGTCCGGCGCTAGGACTGGTAAAGGCTACGGAGCAATTCAAGAGGGCGGGAAGAAAAGCCCTATG
The DNA here is from genome assembly GCA_964513415.1 of uncultured Nitrososphaerota archaeon. Lineage (GTDB taxonomy): Archaea > Thermoproteota > Methanomethylicia > Methanomethylicales > Methanomethylicaceae > Methanomethylicus. Next base: position 2,973 of record CAZEMX010000057.1, on the reverse strand, counting down.
ATTCTTGCTCACAGACTTAGCTATGAGCTGCATAATGGCCCGATCCCAAACGGGATGGTTGTTATGCATTCGTGCGACAACCCGCCCTGCGTAAACCCGATGCATCTTCGGGTTGGGACTCAATCAGAAAACATCATCGAAGCATTTATCAAGGGCAGAAAATTCACACCACAGCAGCTTGCAAGAATGCGCGCCAACAGCGAGTAATTGTTGTAGTTGCCACTTCGGGCCGGGGCTAACAACCTCGGCCCTTTTTCAATGAGAATCTTTGAATCCTCATTTGACCCGCTGACCGGCATCAAAACCACCATCGGGACCGAGGATGACAAGTTGGTCATCAAGTACGACGGGGACGTAGAACCCAGTCTTGACTACACCAACGACCTCCGCAAGTCGGACGATTACACTAGCATTGGCATCAAGAAGAACTGGTGGCATTGCTTTCATATTCCTCCTGTCATCGCCATGAAGATGATTCAGGAAGACGGCTTTGACCCGTATATGTCTCATGCGAAGGAAACTTTCGCGTTTATCCGCCGCAACAAAGAGAAGTACGGCCATTGCCTCACCACGAGGGGAAAGTTTTGAGCGAGTGGGATCGCCTTTCAAAGCTCATTGACGAAGACCCGGATGAAGCGGCCCGCCAGGCTGCTGCCAATCTGGACAAGAATCCAGACGACGCGCTATCGCTGTTCGTCATCGCTGAAACCTATTCGCGTGCCGAGCGCTTCGGCATGGCGGCGAACGTCTACAAGCGCATCTGCGAGATTCGCCCGGAGAGGGCCGAGCCGTGGAACAACCTCGGCATGTGCTACGCCGGGATGGGCATGCAGATCAAGGCTAGAGAGGCCTTCTTCCAAGCCTACAACCGCAACAAAGAGTCCTCGATGTTCTCCGCGAACCTCGGGATGACGTACTTCTCTGAACGCGAGTTCAAGGAAGCCAAGAAGTGGTGCGAGAAAGCACTGAAGCTGGACCCTGAGAGCAGGGCGGCGAAGAACACGCTTGGGATGACCTATCTCTCGCTCGGTGAGTGGGACAAGGGTTGGGAGCTGTACGGCGCATCGGTTGGTGGGAAGTTCCGCCGACACATCCAGTACCTTGAAGAACCCATGTGGGACGGTACGCCGGGCCAGCACGTTGTGTTCTACGGCGAGCAGGGTCTCGGCGACGAGATCATGTACGCCTCCTGTGTGGAGGACGCTAAGCAGGTGTGCGCCTCGGTCACGATTGAGTGCGACGCCCGCCTGACGAACCTGTTCAAGCGCTCATTCCCCGGTGTGACGGTCCACGGCACGCGCAGGAAGAACGAAGTTGAGTGGCCCGCAAAGCAGCGTATCGACGCCTCTTTGCCTGTCGGCCAGATGCCGCAGTTTTTCCGCAAGTCCACGAAGGACTGCCCCGGGAAGCCTTACCTCGTTGCTGACCCCGAACGCCGGGTGCAGTGGCGAGCCTTGTTTGATTCGCTTGGTCCCAAGCCGAAGATCGGCATCTGCTGGTCGGGTGGTTCCAAGCACAACAAACCGAAAGAGCGGGCCATTGGCCTGGAGGCGATGAAGGTCCTCATTGAGTCAGTCGATGCGGAGTGGATAAGCCTTCAGTACAAAGACCCGACAGCAGAAATCGAGGCATCTGGATTGCCCATCCGCCACTACAAGCGGGCGTGCGAGACGGATGACTACGATGACACGGCGGCAATGGTCGCTGAGTTGGACATGGTGATCGGCGTGCACACAACCGCTCACCACCTCGCGGGCGCACTGGGCGTGCCCGGAGTGATCCTCGTCCCTTCAAGAACAATCTGGATCTACTGTCTTCCTGATGGTTCGATGCCCTGGTATGGCTCTGCGACGCTCTTCAAGCAACGCGAAGCCGAGCCGTGGAAAGAAACCATCAAGAGGCTAATCAATGATCCCTGTCTACATCGGTTACGATCCCCGCGAAGCAGCGGCGTACCACACCTTCAGCGAGTCGGTTATCAGGAATGCCACAAGGCCAATCCAGTTGATACCGCTCGCGCTGAACTTGCTGCGTGACTACCAAGAAACGCACACAGACGGCTCTAACGCTTTCATCTACAGCCGATTCCTAGTCCCGCATCTTCAGGGATACAAGGGATGGGCGATCTTCTGCGACGGAGATATGCTCTGCCGCGACGATATCGCCAAACTGTGGGCCATGCGAGACGACCAATACGCGGTGATGGTGGTCAAGCACGACTACGAGACGAAGCACAAGACAAAGTACGTGGGGACGGGGCTGGAAACGGTGAACGTCACATACCCACGCAAGAACTGGTCAAGTGTCGTGCTCTGGAACTGCGGCCACCCAGCCAATCGAGTCCTCACGCCTGAGTACGTGATGGGCGCGACGGGCAGGAAGCTGCACCGCTTTGAACACCTCCTAGACGGAGAAATTGGCGACCTCCCGAAAGACTGGAACTGGCTCGCCGAGGAGTACCCCGTCAACGAAGACGCCAAGCTAGTCCACTACACGCTAGGTGTGCCCGCGATGAAGGCTTACGCAGAGTCGCAGCACGCCAAGGAGTGGTTCGAGGCGTTCTACGGAACACAGTACATCGACACATGAACGGTCAAGTCCTCCTGTTCCTGCGAAAGATCGGGCCGCAAGCTGGTGCGCGGATCATCGAGATTGGCTCCTTGGACGTTAACGGCTCACCCCGCGAGACGTTCAAGGCTGCTGCTGAGTATGTCGGCATCGACTTCCGGCCCGGGCTAGGCGTTGACCTTGTGATGAACGCCGAGCAGGTACACGAGAACTTTCCTGCGGGCTACTTCGACACGGTTCTGTGCTGTGAGACCTTGGAGCACTGCGAGAACTGGAAAGAAGTGGTCCGCAGCATGTGGGCGATCCTCAAGACCAACGGCAAGTGCGTCATCACGACCCCGACTCGAAAGAAGGGGCGCCACAACTATCCCAACGACTATTGGCGCTGGGAGTTGGACGACTACA
>CAZEMX010000056.1:0-11674 GCA_964513415.1 uncultured Nitrososphaerota archaeon | reverse complement strand
GGCAACACGGACGCCGACGCCAAGGCCAACGCGCGTTCCTACTGACCGCGAGACGTTGCTAGCGGCGGTCTCTGGCGTGGCCCGCGTTCGTGGTGTTGACGGCGCCGGGCTCGCTGGCCCGTCGTGCGTGGTATCGTCCCTGGACTTCCAGGGTCCCGGCACGTTGCGGGAATGCTTGGGCAAAGCTGGCCGGTGGATTACGTTTAGTGTTGGCGGCCGGATCATCGCGCCGCAAGACCTCGCGGTCCCGTCGAATACCACGATTGACGCGCGCGGCGCTGGCGTGACATTGTGGGGCGGGGGCCTAATCCTCCGCCGCGTGCAGGATGTCATCATCGCTGGGCTTGCTATCACCGAGGGGGACGGCGACGCTATCAGGGTCCACAATCGGACGGAGGGTGTTTGGCTAGGCTGGCTGGACCTATCGCATTCCGATGACGGGCTGCTAGACATAACCGGAGCATCGACGGACATAACGCTTGCGCATAGCGTCTTGCACGATCACGCCAAGGGGATGCTATTTGGCGCATCGCCGAACGATTCCGGGGACGTGGTAATGCGGGTGACGGTCCACGATACGGTGCTATCGACGCGGTACCGGCACCCCAAATGCCGCTATGGCTGGGTCCACCTGGACCGCGTGACCTTCGGCCCGTGGGACGGTGAGGCGGTAGACGCGAGTTACGGTTGTAGGGTGCTGATTACGCGTTCCTGGTTCGTGCCAGGAGGGGCGGGCAAGACGGCCGTTAGTCTGACCGTATCGGAGCCGCGCGCGCCAGGATCGGCGCGCATTGTTGACACTGACCTTGCGGGATCGGTGGCCGAAACTGGCGGCACGGTCGAAGACCCGCGTTATGGGCCGCTGCCATGAAAGGGGGTAATATGGCGAAGGACAAGGCGAAGCCAGCGAATAGCGATGACTACTGCCGGGGCTACGGCGACGGCTGGCGCGCGGGGTGGCATTCGGCGATGGATCATGTCCACGTCACTGTATCGGCTGCGCTTGGCGCGGCTGGCTCCGAAAGGGTGCGTCCGGTGACTGAGCAATATTCCGGGACCAGTTGCGGTCACTGCGGTCATACGGACTATTGTGACGGGTGGTGCGAGGAATTGACTGAGGTGGCCGATGGGTAGGCTCCGGCATGCCATTGCGTTCGGCGCTTTTGTCGCGGCTGTCGCGTCGCCCGTCACGGCGCATTTGGCGCGCGGCCCGCAGGGTGTCGACCCGCTGGCCGTAGCGTGTGCAACGGCCGAAGCGGGGCGGGTGACGTGCATCGCTATCCCGCCGGGCGGCGCGGCGTCGGATATCGTTTGGGCCGCCCCGCTTGGGGATGCGTCTCAGGCATCGGCGGCCAGCGTGACGGATGTCAGACGGCCGCAATCCGATACGGGCCAAGGGCCGGACTATGGCGCCGCGTTCCCCGCGTGGCTTGGTGGGGGGGTGCTGTCTCACGAGTCGGCTATCAGGACAGCGGCCCGTGAGTTGGACCTAGACCCGTTGGCGCTCGCGGTCCTGGTGTCGATTGAATGCCCAAGCGGCGATGCGGCTTGCACGTCCTACGCTGGCGCGCGCGGCATTGCACAGGTGATGCCGGAGACGGCCGCGACAATCCAGGGGGTGACTGGATACCCATGCTCTACGGCGCCGCATGATCCGCTGACATCCATCCGTTGCGGGGGGTGGTATTTTCGAGAGGGGTTGCGTCAGGCGTCCGGAGTCTGGCGGGCGGGTGACGAGTCGGCGGCGCTTGGCGCGGCGGGCATCGGGTACAACGCGGGGCACGGGTACATCCCGGTCGCGCTGTCCTATGTCAGGTCTGGCGGCTTCGTCTGCGATGCGCCCGTCCCAGCACAGTCGCGCGCATGGTGTAACCTTTTCGTTGACGCGTGGAAACGCGCGGGGAGGTCATAGTGGGTTGGCAATTCAACAAGGTCAGGCGTCGAATCGGGCGCCCGTTGTCAGATTCTGCGCGCGACGTGTTGTCGGCGGCGGCCGCGTATTATGTCGCGTTCGGCACGCATGCCACGCTGCGGCAGATCATGGCGGATACGGGCATTGTGTCTACGTCCACAACGCGCTATCAGCTAAGCAGGCTGGCGGACGCGGGGTATATCGACAGAATCGAGCGGGGGACGGCGCATGTGTACGTTCCGACTGAGGCGGGCCTAACGGTGGCCAGGGGGTGGCAGAATGGCGAAGATTGACGCGAGCGAGTATCGGCGTTTCGTGCTGAGCAGTTGGCGCCATGGCGCGGAACCGGAGCGGCCGGAGGCGGCGTTACATGCGTTGGGCATGCTGGTATCTGAGGCGCAGGAATACCTGGACAATCCGACCGATGACGAGGCGGGGGATGTATGCTGGGCTTGCGAGGCGCTGGCGCTGGCGTATTTTCTGCCGCCGCTTGGCGTTGAATCGGCCGACCCTGTTCCGTCGCGGTCGATGATGACCCGCACGGTTGCGGAGGCGGCACAGGCGGTACAGAAGATGGCGCAAGGCGCCGATCCCGCAGCGTGGCTCCCGACGCTGGCGGGCGCATTGCAGGACGTGCGCGATATGGCGATGGGGCCGGATGCTGATTCGGTGCTCCGTGGCAATATGGCGAAGCTGGTTGCGCGTTACCAAGGTGCGCGCTATAATGAAGTGGTAGATTCTAGTCGGATCAACAGGGAGGTGATTCAATGACGATTCCGCTATGGGCCGCGTTTCTGTCCTGGTACGCGTTCGGGGTCGCATCGGCTGGCGTGGGGATCATCTGGTTTGCCTATCGGCAGTATGCCCGACAGCGGGCGGCCATCGGATCGGCGCAGAAGGGGAGGGAGCGAGTATGATAATCCTGGCCGTTACGCTGGCCATCGTTGGACTTATCGCGTCTAGGCCGATCCGATGAATCCGACCGCTGATAGCCTGACCTTTGATGCCGCAATCGCCAGTGTCGGCGGGGCGATCCGATGGAACAGTGGCCAGAACGGTGGCCGCATCGTGTTGGAGGTGCCGGAGTCTGACGCTGCGGCGCTACACTGGCTGGCGGCGGTTTGCCGCGAGAAGCTGCTACGCGTTACTGTGGAAGTCGCCGACTAATTCGGAACCGCCGGGCTGGCGGAATTGGCAGACGCGCGCGGCTTAGGACCGCGTGGGCTTAGCCCGTGGGGGTTCAAATCCCTCGCCCGGCACAGTACATCCAAAGGTGACAGATAATGGCCCGCTCCTAGTTGCCGTCCGGGGGAGCGGGCCATTATCGCGTAACGTGTCCGTTGAATTAGCGCGCTGATTGTGCTAGAATGGTCCTTGTGTCCGGAGATTGCTTTATGCACCGGATGCGCCGGTTTAGGTCGGTCGCATGGCTCCGCCGTGGATTTGTTCCGAACGGCTAGCGCGTCTGGCACAACTTCGCCGCTCCGCCAAGCGGGGCCGCCATTTTCCAGCAACGTCAGCTATCCCAAGGATGCCACGGCGGAGCGTTTATTTAGCGCGATGATGCGCGCTGTCAGGGGTGTGTAATGAACGATTCCGAGATTCTGGACAAGGTCTACGACTGGGCTATGTCCTACGCCGACCGCGTCTCGCCATGCGACACCGACCGCCGCTTCTACGATGAGGCGGTGGACGAAGTGCTGGCCATCCTGGCCGACCGGGTGTGGCTGGACAGCGAGGGCGTGCCGGTTGAGCCCGACGACCCGAACGCGGTGGCGGGCGCATGAACCGCCGCGCCCTGTTGTGGATCATCGCGCCCCACGCCGGGCTTGCCGGCTGGTGGGAACTGAAATAGGAGCATCGCATCATGGCCATCACTACAAAGACTGCCGCCGACATCGTCTTCGGCCCCGACCACGCCCTACACCCGGTCATAAAGGGGGCCATGCTGAGACAGGCCCGGATCATCCGTGATGCCGTGGACGGCACCGCCTCGGAGTTCCATCAGCGATGGGCGCGGCAGGTACTCGCGGGCAACGACGGCAGCTACCCGGCCATCCTGCGGGAGCTGTCGCTACGGCAAGCGGTGCAGGACCTCTACGTCGCGGGCGGCCCCTATGACGAAACGGCGGCGGGGCAGGTGCGGAGCAACCTCGCGGCGATCTTGAACGCGGCCATCGCGGCGCAGCTGGGCTGATCCGATGAGTGGCTGGTGGGACAATGATGGGGCTATCTCCGGTTGCGTCGCCGCATACCGGGCAATAGGTGCTGCCTCACTGGCGGCCAGCTATGTGAACCTGGCCAACCCCGGCACCTATGACGCAGCACCCGGCACGGCCCCGTCATTCGACGCGTCCACCGGTTGGACATTCAACGGGTCTACCCAATACCTGACTACGGGCCTCACGCCAGACAACACCCAGGGCTGGTCGATGCTAGTGCGCTTCGCCAACAACCAGACCAACGGGAACCCCTGGGGCGTTGGGGCGGGGCAGTCGCCCTACTTCGTTGTGGCCCCTCAGTTCATTCCTGACAACCTGATGGTTCTCGGCAACGGCGACTTCATCACGGCGCCCTACCTGGTCACCGGAACAGCGGGATTCGCGGGGAACAAGGGCTACCGCGCCGGCTCGCAGGTTACAGGGACCATCGCCACCCAAGCGGGGACATTCGGCGCCTTGCGAATCGGGTGGGATGCCGATGACGGGGCGAAGCACAAGGGCGACATCCTCGCGGTAGCGGTCTACAACTCCGTTCTCACGTCCGGCCAGGTGTCCACGCTGACCACGCTTATGGACGCCTTGACCGCGCAATCCATCGTGCCGCATCTCGCGGCCCATACAGACTGGTGGAACCGATGAGCCTGCCCATCCTCCCCGGCGCTACGTCTCAGTCCGTCTACATCAAGGCAATTGACAACACGACGGGCCTCGGGGCCACCACCGTCACGAGCGCCACGGCGGGGCTGTCCATCAGCTACCAGAACGGGCAGACCGGGACCGTCACGGCGATCTCGCTGTCCGACCTGGCGGCCACGAATAGCGCCTGGTCCAGCGGCGGCATGAAGCACATCGCGGGCGGGGTCTACCGGTTGTGCATCCCTGACGCTGCCGTGCCTGCCACCGAGGGAGAGCGGACCATTATCAGCGGGACCGCGACCGCGTTCCAGATCCTTGGTGTGGAGCTGGTGGGCAAGCCGGTTGAGGTGGTCAGCGGGTCGCTCGTAGCGGCTACCGTGACCGGCTCCGTGGGATCGGTCGCTACGGGTGGCATCGCGTCCGCCAGCTTCGCGTCAGGGGCAACCATCCCGCGCGTCACGCTGGCGGACACGTTGACCACCTACACGGGCAACACGGTCCAGACCGGGGACAGCTATACCCGCCTCGGTGCCCCCGCTGGGGCCAGCGTTTCGGCAGACATCGCGGCCAACGCCAGCAGCCTTGCCACACTCCTGTCGCGCATCACGGGCGCCGTCTCCCTGGCCGCCGCGACCACCGCCGCGGCCATCCGCTCCGCCTTGGGCCTGGCATCGGCCAACCTGGACACCCAGCTTGACGCCCTGCCCACGGCGGCGGAGAACGCGGACGCGGTATGGGATGAGGCGCTATCCGGCCATGCCGTCGCGGGATCGGCTGGCGCGGCGCTATCGACTGCCGGTTCTGCCGCCGACCCGCTGTCCAACACGGTGCCGGGATCATACGCCAGCGGATCCGCCGGTCACGCGCTAGGCAGGATCGGGAGCGGGCAAATTACGACCGTCTCGCGGGTATCGCAGGCGGGCAATATCGAGGAACTAATCGGGGGCGCCACGTATTCAAGCGCGGCCGGAACGTCGTTTGACTGGACCGATGCTGACGACGTTTGGCCAACCCTGACAGCGGCCAGTGTTACGGTAAGCTTAGCGCATCCCGATGGTCAGACGGCCAGCTATTCAGGCAGTGTTGTGACCGCAACGGGGACCGGCAAAAAGGTGCGTCTAGAGCTAACCGCCGTGCAATCGGCGGCGCTCCAATCCCTGACCGTGGGCCGGTGGTCGCTCATGGTATGGGCTACGCTATCGGGCGGCGCGGTCGTCCCGCTGGTGAGCGGGTACGCGAACGTGGTGGACAAGCCGGGACCGTAGTGGTACCGGATAGAATGCAGGATAGTGGTATGGCAAGGGCTAAACAGACTGATACGCAAAAGGCGCGCGATCCATGGCAGATTGTGCCGGAAGAATCGGCGCGCGCCTTTGCTGCGTTCGAGAGCTACCGCGACATGGGGCCGGAGCGGAGCCTAGCGAAGCTCTCGGCGATCATCGGTAAGAATGTCGGCTCTCTTCAATCATGGTCAGCGCGCCACGCGTGGCAGGAGCGATGCCGTGCGTTTGACGCGCGGGCGGCCGACCTTGCGGCTGCGCTGGCCTTGGAGGATGCCGCTACCGTCCGGGCGCGACAGGCCAAGGACGCGCGGGCGATGCAGGCCAAGGCCATCGCAAAAATCGAAGCATCGGGATCTAATGAGCTTTCGATTAGGGAAGCTACGGACCTATGGCGAGCAGGCGCGGAAGCCGAACGCAAGGCATTGGGCATCGCTGACAAGCTGGAGCACAGCGGGCCGGCGGGTGGCCCGATCCCGATTGATATCGACTCGTGGCGCCGGGAGCTTGGCCTAGACGGGGGCGGACATGGACCCGATAGGGACGGCTCTTAGCGAGCTTCTGAGGCCGGATCAGCGAGCGATCCTAGCCGATCCGGCGCGCCGAAAATACGTTGCCAACGGGCGCCGATGGGGCAAGACCGTACTTGGTGGCATTGCTATTACAAGGGCCGCGATGCTTGGCCTTCCGTGTGCTTGGGTTGCTCCAACCTATCGCAACAGTCGCCCTGTCTGGCGCCAGGCAACGCGGCTGGCCAGCGTGCTGAAACGCCACGGCGAGGACGTGCGGATACGCGAGACAGATAGGTCAATCGAATTCCCCGCGCGCGGCGGATGGTTTAGCGTGTACACGGGCGACAATCCAGACAGCATGCGCGGCGAGTCTTTCGGGTACGTGGTGGTGGATGAGGCCGCATATGTAAAAGAGGAAATGATCGGCGACGTGTTGGAGCCGACCCTTGCTGACCTATCGGGGACGATGCTATGTATCAGCACGCCGTCCGGCCTGAACTGGTTCTACCGCGAATGGGCCGCCGCGCGGGCCGACCCGTCGTCCTACTCCGCCGCATGGACCGCACCGACATCTGATAACCCAATGCCAACAATCCGCGCCGCGTTCGACAAAGCGCGGATTGTGCTGCCTGAACTTCGATTCAGGCAGGAATGGCTAGCCGAATTCCTGTCAGGGTCCGGTCTGGTATTCCGCAATGTGGACCTATGCGCGACAGCGCCGCGCGTTGAGCGTGCCGAACCAGGGCGGCGGTACGCCATGGGGGTGGACCTTGCGCGGCTCACTGACTTTACCGTAATAAGTGTGCTAGACTGTACCGATGAAATACCACGAGAGGTCTATCTAGACCGATTCCAGGGCATTGACTGGCGCTTGCAGATTGACCGGATTACGGCAGTCGTGGGCGCGTTCCGTCCGGGCATGGTCGCGGTGGATCAAACTGGTGTCGGGGATATGCCGGTCGGCGAGCTACAGATTGCGTTACCTGATACGGTGGTATGGGGAGTCCGGTTCAACGTTGCGAATAAGACGGCGATGGTGCACGGGCTAGCTGCGGCGTTTGAGCGGATGGGAATCGAGATTCAACCCGACCCCGTTAGGCTGTCTGAATTGCGGGCATATAGCGGCAAAGAACGGCTATCGGGTACGCTGGAATATGGCGCGCCTAGCGGGATGCACGATGATACAGTTTCGGCGCTAATGCTGGCCTTCGACGTGGCGCAGCACGTGAATGCGCCGGGCATGATTACAATCTAGGGGGCTGGCAATGGATCACACAACCAAAGCCGCGACGCTGGCCCGGCTGGCGGCGGAGAATCCGGCCGCGCTATCCCCTAGCGGGTGGCAATCGGTGAAGGCTGGCGCTGGCCCCTGGCCGCCCGCGTCGGCCTCGCCGGGCGGGTCCGACGCGCCGAACGGGTTTGATTCGGCGATGGTCCTATCGCATCCGTCCGGCCTAATAGTCCATGGTCCGGGCGCGAGCGAGGTTATACGTCAGGCGCGCGGCGAGATTTACAATAGCGCGGTTTATGCCGTGCTCCGGTCAAAGACTGAGGCATACACTGAGCCGCCGCTTCGTGTCTGGCGGGGGCCATACGGTGATATCGCGTCGTCAGATATCATGCCGGACCATCCTGCCAACGCGATTATTCAGCGGTCGGCTAGCGAATGGGTGCCAACCCTGCAATTCCGTCAAGCTCTGCGGTGGGGGCTCGATACGTGGGGGGATTATTACGCGGTCAAAATCCGTGCGGGCGGCGGCAGTGTATTAGAGAACGTGACCGGTCCGGTCATTGGACTTTGGGGAGTCGCGGGCGATGTAATGCAACCAACGCGCCGCAAGGGAGCCGCCGCGCCCATCACGCATTATCTATGGGATATCGGGACAGCGCATCCCGTAGAGGTTCCGCTAGAGAACGTGATGCACTGGCGCAACGGGAGCGACCCGCGCAACCCGCTTATGGGCATGGGGCCGCTGCGGCTCATCATGCGCGAGATTATGACCGATAGCGAGGCCGACGCTTTCGTCCACTTCTTCCTGAAAAACTCCGGCGTCCCCGGTCTCGTATTCTCGCCGGCTGGCACAATCCCGTTTGCGCCTAGCACCGTCGAGGGTATCAAGGAGTCTGTGCGCGCGCGCACAAGCGGCGGCAATCGCGGTGACGTCTTCGTGCTGAGCCAGCCGGGCCAGGTATCGCAATACCAATTCGACCCCGGTGCTATGGACCTTGGCCCCGTTTGGCGACACACTGAATCGCGCATCGCGGCCGTGCTGGGCTGGCCCGCGTTTCTGGCCGGATTGCAGGTGGGCCAGGAATTGAAGTACAGCAACGCCAGCGAGGCCCGCGAGTACGCGACAGAGACGACCCTTATGAGCCATTGGGCGCAGGATGGCCAAGTGTGGGACAAGGGGTTGCGCGATGCGTTCCGGTTGCGGCCGGACGAATACATCGCGCACGACTGGACCGTCGTTCGCGCGTTGCAGCAGGACATGCAGCAGAAGTGGACGCGCGAGAAAGAACAAATCGAGCTAGGCGCGCTAGGTCTTGGGGAATGGCGCGCGTCTCAGGGGTGGGGACCGCTACCGGAGGACGATCCGGGGCTATTGGTCGGGGATAAGGCCAACATTGTCTCGCTTATCAAAAGCGTGGGCATGGGCGAGATTGCGCCGGATGCCGCGCGCGCGGTCCTGGTGTCCGCCTTCCGGCTGTCTGACGCGCAAGCATTGGCCATGGTGCCGAATACCGCCGCGCCCAAGCCCACCCCCGCCAGCGCCAGCGGGAAGGGCCTTGGCGGCGATCCTGAGACCAAGGCGGCGGACAAGTCCGTCAAGGTCAGCGAGGATGACATAGACGACGCTATTAGCGCATGGGATCGGTGGGCCACAGAGAACGCGCCGGCCTACGTTGGGATGCTGGACTAATGGCCGCCCTGGTTCCCGAATACGCGGCGCCGTATATCCATCGCCTAGAGCGGATGGGCGCCGACGTGCTGCCGGACCCGTGGGCTATTGTCGGGCGGAAGGCGCGCGGCGATGGATGGTCGTTTGATCAGGACTCACAGCGGTGGCGCTATCCGAATAGCGGTCGCGCGGTCCCGGAGCCTGAGATAAAGCGGCTACTAGCAGCGCGTCAGGAGTCCATCCGGGCGGCCATGCAGGATCATGCGCGGCAATTGTCGGCGGGCAAAATCAACGCGGCTGAGTTTGAAATCAGGATGCGGGCGGCGGTCAAGGAGTCACACCTGCAGGCGCGGCTGTTGGCCGTCGGCGGCCGGCAGAACGCAACCGAACGCGACTTCGGGGCAGTTGGCCAGCGGGTCCGGCGGGAGTATCGCTATCTATCGGAGTTTTCCGCGTTGGCTGGTAGGGGTGGATTGTCCGAAGCCCAGTTAGTCCACCGTTCTGGAATGTACGCTGGCGCCAGCATTCGGGACAGCTACGTTGCAGGGCGGGTGCGCTCGCATATGGATGCGGGGTATACGCACAAGCGCCGGACGGGGCCGAACGATGACGGAACGTGTACAACGTGCAGGACTGAGATCGGCGGCGGTTGGGTTGCGATTGACGCGCCGGGCTGGCAGATCGGCCACAGCGAGTGCTTGAGCAACTGCCGGTGCGATATCGAGTTCAAGCGGAGCTAGCCCGCGGGGCTTGCCGCCCCGCACAATTGGTGGTACAATTGCGGGTACGCCAATACCTGCAAGAGACACCTGTGAGGCCCCCGCCCCGGGTGTTTTTTGCTGTCAGGGCTTCATACCCGTCGCCGTTGGCAGGACGTCGGCCGGGCTTGACAGCGCGCGCGGCGCATGGTATGATCCCGCATGGGTTGGCCCTGGTGGGGCGGCGGGCAATCCTGTCCCGCCCGAAGCCGGTTCGATTCCGGCTCCGATCCCCAGTATGGACCGAGATGGGTCTCTCTCCGCACGATGAGGTAATGCGGCTTGATCAACCGCCGGCGTGGTACCGCCGAGGTAGCCTCTCCCCTTACGGGAGTATCCGGGTTCGATTCCCGGTCGTGCGGATCAGGGTCTGAGCCGGACTCAAGTCCGGGGTAGGATCTCTGGGCTTGCCACCTTCGTCGTGGCAAGCGGCGGAGCGCAGTCTCTCTGCTTGGCGGCGCGGCGCCTTCCACCCGCGCAATCGGTGCGGTTTCCCCCAACGGCGGGGGGCTCTGCGTGTACGGCGTAGCTAGGGTGCGTACACACCTTGGCATGTGGGTTCGAGTCCCACCCGCACCGAATGGGGAAGCCTGCCAAGCCGAAGGCCCACGCGCCGCGTGGGGTAGCCGTCACTGTTGGCCAGTGGTAGGCGCGGTGGGTTCTGCTCATCGTCGTATGGTATCCGACGCGCGCCCCGTTCTCTCGCAGGACGGGGCGCGTTGCGTTATGACAACGGGGGCTCATGCCAGGGCGGCGGGCGGATAGGCGTAAAAGCCGGTTGCGTTCGTGCGAGTGGAAAATCCGATACGCCACGCCGATAGACGCCTGCCGGGCCGCCGCGCGGGCTTGCCAGCGGAGCGGGGAGTATATCGCGCCCTACGGGTGCCGCTTCTGTGGCGGGTGGCATATCGGGCATCCTCCGAAGCCGAAGCGGAATTGTTGACAATCGGCGCGCGCCATGTTATGATTACGTCATGTCCGCAATCCGGCGGGCTGGGGATACAGGAGATGAGGGACAATGGACGAAGAAGAAGAGGGCGAGCGGTGGTGGTGGTGCCTGCATTGCGAGCGAGTGAATCATGGCAAGCGGCCAGACCTGTGCCCACATGGCGACTGTGACGGTGACTGGCTGGACATGTGGCAGTGGGATCAGATCCGTGACGGAGAGGGCTGCGGGGACTACCCGCTGTACCCCGATTTGGGCATGGTCTATCCGATGTATCCCGACACGCGCGACGGGATGCGTGCTGCGTATCCGGCGACTGAGGCGGTGCGAGCATGAGTGAGCAGCAGCAGCCCCCGTGCATCCCGACGCGGCCGGGGTGGTGGTGGTGCCAATACACGGGACCGCTTTCCGAGACGATCAGCGCGGGGCCTGACATGGTCTATGTCGATCCAGCGGTCGGATTCGATACCGATCCGAATTGGCAGTGGCTCGCCCCGATCCCCGGCCC
>CAZEMX010000055.1:0-12071 GCA_964513415.1 uncultured Nitrososphaerota archaeon | reverse complement strand
TTGGCGAAAGCCTGCCTAAACAGGCGGTGGTCGCGGGTCCGAATCCCGCCTGAGGCTCCATTCTCGCAATTTACGTCCTGAAATCGCAGTTAACCGCCAACGGCAAAATCAGGTTTATATAATTCCGGATACAGTTCCTCTTTCTAGTGGGGCTGTGGTCTAGCACGGTATGACGGCAAGGCGCCGGTTATTCCGCCGCCTCGTTAAGGGCTCCAGAGGTCTCTAGTTAGACAATATGACCGCTCAGGGATGATTGTCTTCTGGAGCGGCTAGCGCGGGGAAACCCGCATGTCGTGGGTTCAAGTCCCACCAGCCCCACTAATCTCTGCAACCTTAACGACTGCATGCCAATAATATAACGCCGTAACCGTCACTTGACCGTGCTGTGGGAGACCGGCAGCACTATGACAAGCCCTGCATCGGTCATGCTGAACGCATCCTCTGGGACGTTCTCCTTGCCCAATACCTCGCACATCCCCGCATAGAAATACTCCTTCATAAACTTGGACCACACCATGCCTAGGCTATGGTTGAGCTTGATGATTATCTTATCCTCAAAGACGCGCTCGAAGTACTCTGCCCAATTCGAGTGCCCGCAGTAACCCTCCCTGAGGTAGTACCTGAACGTTTCCAGGCTCTTTGGCCTCCCACCAGTCATTACCGCATCCTTTAAGACTGCCCCGCCGTTCTTTCTCCCGAAGTCGGTAAAAACATCCTCGTTCGCCGGATTCAGAACGCCCCTCAACAGCGCGCTCGGCACTATTATACTGCTGTACTCCTTCGTCGAATAGACGTGTAACGTACTCTCCTTGAGTATCTTGTTGACCAGCGCATTTATCGACATGCCTGCCCGTTTCGACTGGGCTTCGAGATCGTTTATGAGCTCTCCGTCCATGTAAAAGCTCCTCGCGCGACTCTTCCTGCCGGAGCCGGGGCGGTTGACGCTCTGATAACGCGCCTGCATACTGGTCTCCCTTGTATGATTATGCGTTTGGTAAACTAATAAATACGTCTAAACCATTTGTATTACAATATTTATAAAAATAAAGCACAATTTTATCCAAATCGCTTTTTAATCACGCTATTTTGATTAGCGAATATTGCATGATATTTAACATATTTTAACATATTTATAACATAAACCATCTCTTTTTAACAAACCCTCTTATTAATATGAAAATCAAAAACACCATCCAAAAAGGAACTGCACCTGAGGTGTAAGCATGAATAAATCTGGAGTGATGGTGCCGCCACATAACTTTTGGAAGGTCCTGAATCCGGACCAGTTGAAGATAATCGATAATGCTGCCTACGAGATTCTCCGAGAGGTCGGCGTCTTCATTGCCGACGAAGAGCTGCTTAAGATGACCAAGGAGCTGGGCGGCGATATAGACTACAACAAGAAGATCGTAAAGGGGTTCCCTGAATACGCCATAAGGGAAGGCGTTGCCAAAGTCCCTAGGAACTTTGTCTTCGGCGCCCGCGACCCCGAATGGGACATGATCTTCCAGGGCGGCGGAACGAAGCAGTTCTGGGGGGCATCATGCGGCGCAACCGAGCGCCTACTTCTTAATTCTGACGGGAAAACCTTCTCCAGGAGACGCGCAGACAAAGGGGACTTGGCTTATACCACCAAGATCGTGGACGGAATAGACGACTTTGATATGAACAACTACATCTTCGATCTTGGCAAGGAAGGTCAGCTCGGTCTCCCAACGGAGCTAATACGGATGGATACTGTGCTCCAAAATACGACCAAGTGGGCAGGCAATCTAACTACCGTCGTATCGGACATTAAGGAACACGACTACGTTGCAAAACTGGGGGCGGCCGTATCGGGAGGAGAGGAGGAATTCAGGAAGCGTCCGCTATGGTTTGGCGTAATTAACCCGCTTGGCGCCCTGCAGATGAATCTATACAATAGCTGGCTCATGCGCGCAAGCTTCAAGCATCACTTCCCAGTGACGCCCGGCATAGTTGCCGCCTCACCACTCGTCGGCGTAGCTACCGCCGCGGGAAATACCGCCAATTCCCTTGCCGGGCTACTCTGGGTTTCTGCCATGAAGGGGCACTTCGACCCCGGGACTGCGGTCATGGGTAACAACATCGTCTTTTCATTGGACCCGTATACCGGAAGAGGCGCGCTTGGCAACGCTCATACCACGCTGGGCAACAACGCCTTGACCAGTCTGTGGCACGACCTGTATGGCCTGCCTATAGCTTCATACCAGGGCACGTTCGCTGCGCAACTGGACCAGATGGCGTTTGCACTCATGAAGAGCATGACGATCCAGATGCTGATTGGCTGCGACCTGATCTGGGAGCAGTTCTCAGACGCGGCGCTGGATCCTGCCATGCTGGTGGTGGCAGCCGAGATTGCAAGCTCTGGACGCGATCTCATGAAGAACTTCAACCAGATATTGCCGACCAAGGAGAACCTCGCGCTCGAACTAGCGAAGGAGTTCGGCGCTACCGGCGAGGGATGGATGACCTCTGAATTCAACATGAGCCGCATCGACACATTCTACAAGACCCCCACCCTCGACACCAGGGGGTTCGACATATGGATGAGAGAGGGCTGCCAGCTATGGACTCATGACCTGTGTCGTGAGAAGCTCAAGGAGTACGAGCAGCACGAGCCGGTGCCTATGCCGAAGGACATTGCCGAGAGGATGAACGCTATCGTCAAGGAAGGCACTGATTTGCTGAAGAGGCAGGAGAGTGGCGCGTCGCCTCACACTGCCAAACCGATATGAGAGGGATAAAAAAATGGCAACAAAAGATGAGATCTTAGCTAAATTGGCAAATGCCGTGGTGACATACAAGGAGGCCGATGCGATGGCGGGCGTCAAGGAGGCTCTTGAGATGGGCATACCGCCAGTCGATATCGTGACCAAGGGCCTATCTGTAGGGATCCGGATTGTCGGTGAGCGTTATGGTCAGGGCAAGGTGGCCATTCCCTTCGTCATGCTCGCGGCCAAGATAATGGACAAGGCGACGAAGGAGGCGCTGTCCAAGGTTCCGGCTGACCAGATGCCAAAGCCATTAGCGACGATGGTCATCGGCACCGTGGAGGGCGACATCCACGACTTGGGCTCGAACATCGTCGGTGCGGTCTTCAGCGCATCCGGCTTCAAGGTCTACAACCTTGGGCATGACGTGTCTCCCGACACCTTCATCAAGAAGGCGGAAGAGGTCGGCGCTGATATGATCGGGGCATCGGCGCTGATGACCAACACCCTGCAGCAGCAGAAGATCCTCGGGGACAAGCTGACCAAGCAGGGCCTCCGCGAGAAGTACATCTACCTGGTCGGAGGCGGGGCATTCCCCGGCGCGGAGTGGTGCGAGGAGATCGGCGCGGACGGCTTCGCCACCGACGTAACAATAGGGCTAGAGGTCGCGAAGAAGTGCGTGGCGGAGCGTAAGAAACAGACCAATTGAGGTGATCCACAAATGGTGAAGTATGGCACATTGGAGTATTTTCAGGCGCTAGCAGCTGCACTGAACAAGGACGAGGAGTTTGCCAAATCCGGCATCTCGACGACCTACATCCACCGCTACACCGACCGCAAGAACGCGGCCGGCGGCATGCTGAGCTTTCTAATGAAATTCGAAAAGGGCAAGGTCGCCGAGGTGAAGGAGGTGGACGATAAGGCCGATGCTGAGTTCATAGGCACCGGTCCATATGACGTCCAGGTGAAGATCGCAAAGGGCGAGCTGGACGGGCAGAAGGCAATGAAGGAGGGGAGCTTCAAGATGAAGTACTTCCTCTTCAAGGCGGCCCGGTATGGCAAGACTCTGGCACATATGGGCGAAGTCGCAAGGACCCTCAATCCAGAATACTGAACTACCAATAACCCTCACTCCCCATTTTTTTCTATCATTATGTAACACAAACACACTTTCTTTAACAAACTTCTTTAAAAGCACAAAGTTAGCTTCAATATGAATTACGGCCACAATCAAAGAAGAATTGACATGGTGCCGCGCCAATGCAAAGGAGAGGGTGACTATGACCAACATGACGCAGAAAGAACGTCTCATATCCGCCTTAATGAATAAGCCCGTTGACAAGACCCCGGTTGTGAGCGTTACCCAGACAGGGACGCTCGAACTCATGAAGACCGCAAACGCCTACTGGCCGGCTGCACACCGGGATGCCAAGCTTATGGCTGACCTTGCTCTAGCGGCGCACACAGTTGCCGGTCTAGAAGCGGTCAGGTTGCCGTTCGGGCTGACGGGCGAGGCCGCATCAATGGGGTGCCGCGTCAACTACCATGAGGACAAGAACGACTTCACGCCTACTGTCGAATGTGGATTCCAGTCATACGACAACCTCCCCATACCCTCCCCCAACGAGGGCCTCATGGGCACAATTATAGACGCCGTAGGGCTCTGCAGAGAGCGTGTTGGCCGAGACGTCCCCATAATAGTCGGCGTTACTGGCCCATTCACTCTGGCCGGGCACATACGCGGCGTCAACAACATCCTTACCGACGTCATCCTCGATCCGGACCTGGTAAACAAAGTCCTCGAAACCACGTGGCAGATCTCCGCAAACTTCGCCGGCGCGCTAGTGAAGAAGGGCGTGGATGTGGTCGCGTTCATCGAGCCGACCGCATCCATAATCGGTCCTGACTTCTTCAAGGCATATGCCCTCCCTTACCTTAAGAAGGTGGTGGCATCCGTCAGGGCGCCGACCGTACTCCACATATGCGGCGACTCGCTGCCAATTATGGATATGATGGTGGAGACCGGGGTCAGCGGCATCAGCATCGATCAGAAGGTCAGCGCGACAGCCGCAAAGTCTGCAATTCGCGGCAGATGTAGCCTTGTCGGCAACATAGACCCCGTGGCAGTCCTTCAGATGAAGGATGATCAGGGCGTTGAGGAAGCGTGCATCCGCCTCCTCTATGAGGGCGTTAGCGTCCTGGCACCGGGTTGTGGCATCTCGCCGTACACCCGGACCAGCCAGATCGCCGCGTTGGTCAAAGCAAGGGACAAATACTTTGAGCATAGAACTTAGTCTGGTGGGAAGGGGGATCAAGTAATGTCCTCACAAGCGATTGCCGCCATCCAAAATGAGTACTGCATCATAGGCAGGACAAACGAGCTTCATCAGGCGCTCAACGCCATCAAGGCGAAGAAGCACACGCTCATCGAAGGGCCCGTCGGGGTAGGGAAGACCGTCATTGCCGTGGCGCTGGCAAACTACTTCGGAAGGAGCATCTACCGCGTCGACGGGGACGAGCGGTACACCGAGCAGAAGATGGTGGGCTGGTTCGACCCACCGCAGGTGATGGCGAAGGGCTACTCCACCGAGGCGTTCATAGAGGGCCCGCTGACCAAGGCCATGAAGGACGGCGCCTTCCTATTCATAAACGAGCTCAACAGGATGCCCGAAGGGACGCAGAATGTCCTGTTGCCCGCGATGGACGAGCGCAGGATCGTCGTCCCCAGAATAGGCCTTGTCGAGGCAAAGGAGGGCTTCACAATAATCGCCACGCAAAACCCGGAGGAGTACATCGGCACGAGCCGGCTCAGCGAGGCACTCAAGGATCGCTTCGTTTGGATACGCCTCGACTACCAGTCCGAGTCAGAGGAGGAGGCGATCGTGAAGAAGGAGACCCGCTCTGACGACGAGCTCCTAGTCAAGATCGCGGTGAATGTTGGGCGGGCGACGCGGCAGAACGCAGAGATGAGGAGAGGCGCGTCCGTCCGTGGCGCTATAGACATCGTCTCCATAATGCAGCAGGCCTCCCCCTGCAGACTCGCCGATATGGTGCCTGAAGATGCCGTGCGCCTCCTCAAGGAGGCTGTCGTGATGGCCCTGTCATCGAAGGTGGAGCTGCGGGAAGGCTCGCACGAGAAGCTCATCGAGGTCCTCTCGAAGATAGTCGATGCCGTCCTCAATGAGTTGGGCCAGAAAGTCCCCGCACCGCGGGTCACGAAGGAGCACTCTGAAAATTTTTGAAGAGCCTCCCTCTGGCGAGGGAGGGGCTGAACAGGGGCGACTTTCAGTTCTTGCGGATGATGGCGAAGGAGAACCCAAAGACCCTAGCGGAGCTTCTGCAGGACCCTTCGCTCTTCGAGGAGGTGATCAAGGCAACGGAAGCCACGAACATGAAGTGGTCCGCCGCCCTCTTCCTCTACGGCGTCCAGAAGGACCTGACAGAGGCGCAGAGGCTCATTGCACGGGAAGTCCTGATACGCCTCCTGATGCAGCTCGCCAGCCACATATCGGCCCGCGGCATAAGGTCGACGGAGCGCGTGCTTGCGCCCTTCAGGCCTGGGCTCGACGAGATGGAGATCGAGTGCACGATGGACAACGTCATGGGAAAGCGGTGCGCCGACTACGAGGACATAATAATGGTCGACAAACGCCCTAAGCAGCGCGGGATAGTCCTCATGCTCGACGTCAGCAACTCCATGCAGAGGGAGAAGATCCTCATCGCCACCCTGGCCATCGGGGTCCTCGCCTACCGCCTGAGGGGCGAGAACTATTCGATCCTCACATTCAACAACGAGGTCGATGTCATCAAGCCGATCGAGAAGGAGATGTCCATAGAAGAGCTCCTCGACAGGATGCTCGAGATCCAATCAAAGGGGATCACCAACATCAAGCTCGCCCTCGAGCAGGGGCTGGAGCAGCTATCTAAGAAGGTTGCGCACGAGAAGATGGGGATCATCGCTACCGACGGCTGGGCGACGACAGGGGGGGATCCGATCGAGGTGGCCAAGAACTACTCGCGGCTACACGTGATCCAGGTCCCGATGGGCATAGGCGGAGGGGACGACAAGACCTGCATAGCTATGGCGAGAGTATCCAAGGGGAAGCGCGTGTACGTCAAGAACTTCATCGAGCTCCCGCGGGCAGTCCTAGAGATCCTGAGGTGAGATGGCCATGGCGATGGAACCGGCGCCGATCAAAAAGCTACGCGATGCAATCATCGGCTGCAGCAGGGGCTCCATCATGAGCGCCGCCAACGAGGCGATCGCCGCAAAGGTCGACCCAATCGAGGCAATAGAGCTCGGACTCATGGCCGGGATAGCCGAGGTCGAGCGCTTCTATTCCGAAGGGAGGCTCGCCGCACCCAGTCTCGCATCGGCGGAGTACGCCGCCCGGGAAGCCCGTGACCTGATTGTGTCATCCATGCCAGAGGGCAGCCGCCCCCCTCCGCCGGGAAGGGTCGTCATCGGCATCGCCTACCGGGACATGCATAGCATAGGTAAGATGATCTCGAAGGCGATGCTCGCCTCCCGCGGATTCGAGGTCTGCGACCTCGGGGAGGATGTCAAACCGGAGGCGTTCGTCAGGAAGGCCGAGGAGCAGAATGCCGCCATCATCGCCGTCGGGACCCTGATGCTCCAGTCTATGGCATACCAGAAGCAGGTCGTCGATATACTGCGCCAGAAGGGGAGGAGGGACGCGTACAGGGTCATAATAGGCGGCAGGCCGGACATAATAACGCAGGCGTTCGCAGAGGAGATCGGCGCGGACGCCTGCGGGCACAACATAGTCGACTTCGTTGAAAAGATAGCGAAGCTCGCCGCATCAGCAAAGAGCGAAACAATGGACTGAGGGATGAAGCAGGTGTCGAGACAACAATCAAGCCCATTTCAGATACTGAAGAGCGGGCATAGCCGGATCCGGGACATCCGTAGAGCAAACATCCTCACGATAGGCAAGGTCTCCGACTCGATAAAAACGATGTTCGGACCCTGCGGTATGCATAAGATGCTGGTGTCTCCGAAGGGGGAGGTCACTATTGCCAGCGATGGGCTGGCGATAATCAACAACATGGTCACCTCCAGTCCCATAACAAAGCTCCTCATTGAGGCTGTGCGAACGCAGCACGAGTTGGCTGGGGATGGCACAAAGACCGTCGTAATCCTTGCCGGGGAGTTGCTGAAGAAGGCCGAACACCTCCTCAAGATGAAGGTACATCCGACGGCCATCATGGGCGGCTACAACAAGGCGAGGAAGCGCGCGCTCGAGACGCTCGAGTCGATCGGAATGCGCGTCTCCCTGAATGACCGTGCGTTGCTCCAACGCATCGCCAGTACCGCAATAGGTGGACGACTATCGGGTAAGGAGCTGGAACTGATAGCCAGCCTTGCCGTCGAATCCGTCAGCGAAATTGCGGAGGAGAGCCGCGGCAAGGTGAAGGTCGACCATGACTGGCTGGTCGTCAGAAAAAAGGCAGGCTGCAGCGTGGCAGAGTCCCGGCTCCTGAGCGCCCTCATCGTCTACAAAGAGAGGCCCAGCCCCAAGATGCCCGCACGCCTGACCGATGCAAAGGTGGCGCTGATCGGCTCCACGCTGGACCCTCTTACATACAACAACGACCAGACCATGCGCGAGTACGAGGTCAATACCCCGTCCCAGCTACGGGAGATAATCAAGGGAGAGCAGGACTTCAACAGGGGCGTCGTGAAACATGTCCTCCGCGCCGGGGCAGCGGTCCTCTTCTGCCAAAAGCGCGTTAGCAAGGCCATAATGAAGCAGTTCGCAGACGCAGGAATACTTGCAACGGAGTTGGTCTCTCAGGAAGATATGCTGAGGCTTGAGAAGGTAACTGGCGCCAGGATAGTGACCAAGGTCGACTCGCTGGCTTCGGACGACCTCGGGGTGGCGAGGCTCGTGGAGTTCAGGAAGATATCTGGGGATGAGATGCTCTTCATAGAAGGAGCCGGGCGATCAAAGGTGGCCACCGCCATTCTAAGGGGAGGGACGCCGCAGATAGCTGAATCCCTTGAGGCGATCTACAGGTCCGCGGCGAATGCGGTCGCAAAGGCCGTCGAGGATGGTCGGGCGCTCAACGGAGGAGGCGCATGCGAGATGCACCTGTCGACCGACCTGCGCGCATACTCGAAGAGCTTCGCCGGTAAAGAGCAGCTCGCGATAGAGGCGTTTGCGGACGCCCTCGAAGAGATCCCGAAGGCGCTTGCATCAAACTCAGGTAAGAACCCGATCGACTCGCTGACATGGCTCAGGGCAGGGCACTTTGCAGGCTCCAAGGACCTATGCATCGATTCTGGAACGAATGCATCAAAGGCCGTCGACGTCTTCCTTATAAAGCACCACTCGATAAACGCCGCCTCGGACGTCGCAACGATGGTGCTAGGCATCAGCGACGTCATAGCGGTGACGAACCCTGCAGCGGTGCAGGCAGCCCAGCTGGAGACTGAGGCGGAGCAGAACCGCATCCAAGGGGAGCGGCTGCGGACGGCATTCAAGGAGAACGAGGCGCTCAAGGAGGTCCAAACAATAGACCGGCAGATAGCGGAGCGCCTGAGCCGGCCTGAAAGCTATTAGAGCAGTCCGCCGATCCAGTTTCATTTTTACCTGCAAATTCTAACATGAACAAAAACAAGAAAGGGCGGCTTAAGACCCCTCCACGACGAACTTGGAGTAGTCGTACACCTTATCTGGACACGCCGCAGCGCACTTCTTGCACGCAACGCCGTCGCAGCACTCCGTCCTTATCGTTGCCGTGAAGCCACCGCCCTTCTCCTCCACCTTCAGCGCCTTCTCTATGCAGGCCTTCTCGCACGAGCGGCAGCCTGTGCACCTATCAAAGGTCGCCGTCATGGTCGTGCCAATGTCACTCACTATGTGGAGGCCCTTGCTTCCGAGGTTGGGTATGTCCCTCGCGACCACCTTGTGTATACTCGGCGTTACTGTGCATTCAGGGTATTCCGGCAGCTGGTACATGTTGAGGAACATCTTGTAGTCGTCCATAGATATGCCCTCCCAGAAGCCGAGCTCGCAGATATAGGCATTCTTGAACGCCTCCTCGACAGGGAAGAGCACGTGCGTCCCCTTGAGCCGGTCCGCGATATCCTGGGCGCTGTCGATGACGCTGAGGTCCTTGGCAATGTCACATGCGAATGCGAGCGAGGTGTTCCCGACCTGGTATATGTCCTTGACATTGGGCGGGACCAATCCTACCCCCTGCGCCTTTATCGGGTCGACGTAAGTGCCGCCGGCCCCTGCCATGTATGCCGTATGGATGTCGCTCATCTTCAGCCCAACGTGGTTCAGAAGGGTGAGGTGCCCCGCCCTGAACGCGCCGAATGCCTTGCCCACCTCGCAGAGGTCCTTCTCGTTGAAGTCTATCTCGCCATTGAATAGGTGTATCTTGCTGTCGGCGGTTGCGATTTTGGGCAGCTTTATGAAGCCCGCCCTCATACCCGTGTAGACCAGCGCTATCGTGCCCGTCCCGGTCAGCCCCTTGGGCTCGACATAATCTGCCCGCCTCCTTATGATGCGCCAGGTGTTCTGATCCAGCGTGTATGCATGCTGCCCCATCATGGCGTTGTCGAGAACCGTGATGAGGAGCCCCCCTTCGACCGCGTTGATGTCCGATATCGCACCGGGCGAGGCGAGCATTCCCTTGCCTATCTCCTGCCCCTCGATAGCGGGGCCTGCTGCCGCCGAGCCGGTGTATATCTCATCCCCGACCTTCAGGCCTATCTCCGCATTCGTCCCGTAATCGGTGACAAGGGCAGTCTCCCTCCTATCGAGCATGCCCGACTTGAATATCATGGCTATCGCATCCGCGCCGATCATATGCGCCACAGCCGGCGGGATGCATACTTGGGTCGACGGCTTGACCGACTCAAGTCCGATCTTGCCGGCATCGAGGATTGCCGCCTTCCTCTCGGGCCTCGTCAGACCCAGGCGCTTGAGGGTGTTCTCCCCCCCGAATGCGAGGTCGCGGATCTCTATGTTCTGGAATATTGACATCTGGATGGGGTTGCCGCAGGCGGCGATCCTCTCGACATGGTCGAGCTCCACGTCAAGGCTCCTTATGACCGAATCAACGGCACGCACGACAATGTTGTGGCCCGCCCCCCTCCCGTTGTTGAGGCAGAAGTCAAGGTGGTCGATCACGTTGCTGCCGGGGAGTGGGTGGCGCAGGGTTATTGCCGTAGACAGCACCTTCTTCGTCTCAAGCTCTATCGCCTGAGTGCGTATGCCGCTCGTGCCTATGTCAAGACCAATTGCAATCGCCATGTTGTTCAATCCTGAGATTAGTTTGGTCAGAATTTACTTGATAAGCGTATTGAATATCTTTTAACATAATTACACATGCTTTAACACATGTCGGGCACACGTTTCGCCGCGTTGCTGCTGCGCCAATCGCCCTCTCGATTGTGCACGGTCGCCCGCCCCGCCCCCGCCGCTTGGCCTGCATATACCAACGCTAAAATAAACCGAGCAAGCATACCTATACCACGAATCGACGGACGTGTTGCCAATGAACGCCTCAGAGTATCTCTTGGATCGCCTTGCCGACTACAAGGTTGACCACATCTTTGGAATCCCTGGCGATTATATTCTTCCCTTCTTTGCCCACGCCGAAGCTAGTGGCATCAGGATGGTGACCACCACCCACGAGCCGAGCGCGGGGTATGCCGCCGACGCGTATGCGAGGACCAAGGGCCTTGGCGCGGCAGTGGCTACTTACGGGGTCGGCGCTCTCAACATGCTGAACGCGACCGCCCAGGCATACGCCGAGCGATCCCCGACCCTCTTCATCTCCGGCGCCCCCGAGATCAGCGGGAGGAGCCCAGACAAGCTCCTGCACCACGAGGTGAAGCACTGGGACACCCAGATACGCGCCTTCAGCGAGATGACCTGCGCCGCCGTCAACTTGGTGGACGGTACCAAGGCATGCGAGCAGATAGACACCGTGATCGACGATGTCATGCGGCTCAAGCGGCCGGGCTACATCGAGCTGCCTCGGGACATGCAGAAGACGGAGGTCGAGCGCCGGAGGGTTGTGAGGACCCACCTCAAGAAGGGCGACGACTTCGAGAAGAACCTCGCTGATGCCACCTCAAAGGTCATCGGGATACTCAATGGTAGCAAGAGGCCCGTCATCTACGCTGGCGTAGAGATCGACAGGTTCGGACTGAGGAGCGAGCTTATCCGGTTTGCCAAGAAGGCGAACCTGCCGGTGGCCACCTCCCTACTCGGCAAGAGCGTCTTCCCCGAGACCCACCCCAACTTCGTCGGCATATACATGGGGGCCATCGGATCGCAGCGCGCGAGGGAGACG
>CAZEMX010000054.1:0-12168 GCA_964513415.1 uncultured Nitrososphaerota archaeon | reverse complement strand
GGGGCAAAACGTCTGTGCTCGTAGTGAAGTAATCGGCATATGCCAAGGCAGGATCCCATACTTGATGCCAACAAAATCCCTGATATTGGGTTACGTGAGGGGGTGCCTCAACAGTGACGGCGGCTATGCGTTCTGCGCAGGGCTGCAGTCGAACGTCCAAGATACGTTCTTCGCGCTGGCCTTGCTGGACATGCTCGAGTCAGGGGATCAAGGCAGCCCGAGGACGGTTGAGTGGCTCAAGGCATTCCCAGCTGACGACTTGAGGTCACACTACTACGTCAACCGATCACTCGCCCTGCTTGGGGAAGATCTCTCCAAAAACAGGAATGCTGCATCTGCACTTCTCGGCAGCATCAGGCTCGACCAGACGCCTGTTGCCCTCTCCGAATTTGAGTCGCTGTCGATGCTCGCCCACCTCAAAAGGCTCCTACGGCTCGATGGCGATCCCCGGACGGTGCAGTTTCTCCTCCGCTTTCAGAACAATGACGGCGGGTTCGGGCAACGAGGCCATTCGAGCATCTTGGCGACATACCATGCTGTCTCCGCGCTGGCGGACCTCGGCTACGACCTATCAAACATCCGAAATGTGCTGGACTTCACGAGGGCATGCGAAGACCCGCAAGGCGGCTTCACGTTGGTGCCCAATTCAGGTCTTCCTTTCATCGAGGAGACTCACGCCGGCATCATGATCTTGGGCGCATTCAATGAAAACGTGAGAAACCCGCAGGGCTGCATACAGCGGATCGGCGCCTCCCTCTCCTCGAGGGGGGGCTTCTTCAGAGCCGAGTTTGGCATACCCACCCTTGCAAACACTTACTATGCAACTGCCGCCCTGATGTCGCTGGGATACTTCTAAGCGGCGCCGCGCCCCGTGGATTGAGCCGCCCCCCTCATAGGAGCGACCATATGGCATTGAGCATCCCCTTCAGCCGCTCGACCATGTTGGCAAGGTATTCCATATCGGCCCGGTCCAGCTCCCCGTAGGCGCTCAGCCTCTTCGGCGCCAAATCATCGAGGAGTATGCTTATGTCCAGGAGCGCCGTCTTGATGTCGCTTCTCGCGGTCCGCTCATCCTTCTCCAGCCCGTACTTCTCCCTTATTGCGGACACCTCGCCTAGCATATCCCCTGCAATCTCGGCAATCCTCCGCTCATGCTCGTGGTCATGGTCTCTGCTGCCGGTCGGCAGCGGCGTCCTTGCAGCCCCTTGGCATGCGGAGATCATCTGGTCAAGCTTGGCATCGATTATGATCAGGCTGTTCCTGAGGGCATTCCTGTTGCTCTCCTTCATTGTGACCAAATAGTGTTGCATCCAAGCGATTAATAAAGGGTGGCAATCCTCCCTCCGCGGCATAGCAGTTGCGGCGGTCCACTAGCGCTACCGCATTAGTCCGCTTCCATTAATGCGCCATCGCAGATGCCGCATTTCATAACCTAACATCATCGGAAGTGCCACGTTGCATTCAGTATGGGCGCGGCAGCAGACGGCTTACAGCGAGCGCCTCTCGCAGCAGTCGCTTTATTGCGCGGCAGGCAGTAAGCAAGTAAGCAAGCACCTGCGGCGCTGCGCCTGCTGCATCTATGGGCGAAGCCAGCCACAACTCCCATCACAAACACGTCCAAGGCCGCGCCAATTGCGCCCCCCGCCCCATCTGCTTCGCATTCCCCGATCCGCGCTTAACCCTCTTCCACCTGGACGACGGTTGCCTTCAATCCATCTATCCTAACAACTCTTACTGCGGCACCCTTCCAGACAGGCCTGACCCCGACCGCCTTCCAGTACTCCCCCTCGATCTCCACTGCGCCCTCCGGGTCCAGGTCACAGACCGCCTTCCCCATCTTTCCGACCATCACCTCGGCGCCAACCTTCGGCTCCATGGCCTGCAGCCTGTATGTCTTGAATGCCACGAAGGAGAAGAACGCCACTGCAAGCGCGCCTATTACTATCGCCGCGCCTGCGCCGATGATCCCGCTCGAGTACAGCTCCCATACGACCGCAACGGTGAGCAGCACCGCTGCCACGTCGTCGCTGATGAACAAGAGGCGCCTTGCCAACGATGGCATCAACCCCGCACTCCGCCTGGTAACTGTGTTGCCGCCGCCCCTTTTATACCGTTGACGTGCGCTATAGGATACCTTTTTATCGCATTCAGATGGTAACTAAGCCGGGCGAATATTATGAAGTTTGACATCGCATTCATAGGCTTCGGGACAGTAGGGCGAGGGCTTGGCGACCTGCTGCTGGAGAAGCGCGCCGCGCTCAAGGAGCGGTATGGGGTGGAGTGGAACGTGGTCGCCATCTCGGACATAAGGGGCGGATCGATAATGGATGACCGTGGGATCGACCTGAGGGAGGCGCTGAGGCTTGCCGACTCGAGGCAGAGCGTGGAGGCTCTGCCTGCCCAGCGGAGGGGGCTCTCGGCGCTGGAGACGATCCGGGAGAGCTCCAGCAACGCCATAGTCGAGGTGACCTGGACAAACATAACTGACGGGGAGCCGGGATACTCCCACATGAATGCCGCCCTGTCGCTGGGGAAGCACGTTGCGACGACCAACAAGGGCCCCCTCGCGCTGCACTACAGGGAGCTCGCGGGGTTGGCGGCTAAGAAGGGGGCTAAGATCAAGTTCAAGGGGACCGTGCTGAGCGGGACGCCAGCATTCAACCTCTTCGACGGGGCGCTCGCCGGGTGCTCGGTCTCCTCGATAAGGGGCATAGTGAACGGGACGACCAACCTGATCCTCTCCGAGATGGCGAAGGGGAGGTGCTACGACGAGGTGCTGAAGGAGGCGCAGAGGGCAGGATACGCCGAGGCTGACCCGACCATGGACGTGGAGGGGTGGGACGCCGCCGCGAAGGCGGCGATACTTGCCAACTACTTCTTCAGGAGCGACATCAAGCCTGCTGACGTGAACCGAAGAGGCATCTCCAAGATCGCGCTGCCAGAGGTCGAGGCAGCAAAGGCGAGGGGCGAGAGGATAAAGCTCATCGCGAAGGTGGATGATGTTGGCGGGAGGGTCTCGGCTGAGGTCCAGCCGGTTGCCTTGCCGGTCACGGACCCGCTGGCAAACATCGCCGGAGTCACGAATGCGCTCACGTTTGCGACCGACTGCCTAGGTGACGTGACTGTCGTGGGGCCGGGCGCAGGGCGCAGGGCAACTGGATACTCGCTCCTGACGGACTTGATCGCCATCAGCCGGGGTCTCTGAAGGGGCCCCTCTTGACTGGGGTTACCCCGCCGGTCTGCTGTCTCCCTCTTTTTTTGCACTCTTTCCATTATCTTTTGACACGCAGATCCCGCCGCAGGGGGGGCAGGGCATCCGCTATCCACCATCACGCAACGGTCATCCAGCGCGTTTGTCTCATAGAAAAAATCCGACATTTAACATCAAATCGTATATGTCTCCATAGAACTCGATGTGACATTTGATGGTGTTTTTTGGCAAAAATGCGCTATTTTGATGAGCATCATGGCTTGACCTACCATGACATCCCATCATACTATCATCCCATGGTGGAAATAACACCAATATGCGCGCCCCCCTGCACCTGTTTATATCATGCTTCTCGGAGCAAAAATGCGCCCTCCATTTTGCTGATGATAAATTGCGCTTTTTTGATTGGCTTTTTGCCATTTTTCCGCGATTTGATGGTGAAGAACGCTATCGCAAGCCCTCACGGACACCATCAATTTTGCCCTTCTGCAGGCGAAACGTTAAATTATTCCCTGCAGACATGATGTATTCCATGGTGTTTTTTAGTGGGCGCGCGAAGTAGAGCGAAAAATGCAGTGGAGCAGGAAGAATTCCCGGAAGGCATAAGGCCGAGGAATCCCATTACCGAGGCTTTCGGCGTGGAGCCACATAAGCTCTACCGGCTGACTGACGTCGCAGAGCTCCTCTCCGTTGACGAGAAGCTCGTTAGGTGGTGGATCCGGAAGGGGTCCATAGAGGCGTTCAAGCTGCCAAACCGGGCGTGGCGCATCAGGGGGATCGAGATAGTGAGGATGCTTGAGCAGGGCCGGAGTAAGACGAAAGGCACGTGAACCGGGGTCCGAAATCCACATCCCTCAATTACTTTGGCTTTATCACATCCTCCGGCTTCAACAAGTTCATGCCGGAAGTACTCCGAACTTTCAAGAACAGGGCAATCATAGGCAAGGCTGGTATGGGCGACGCAGTGCTGGACGCCTTGGGGGAAGTTCGTTCAGTATACCTCGCCGGAATCAACGGCTGCTCCGCATATTATACTCAGCAGGTCCGCGGGATCGAGATAGTCCTCGACGACATCTTCCCGGGCGGCATAGTAAAATATGACTTCGACAGCCTCAGCCCGTTGACCGTCACAATGGACTCTCACGGAGGGTCGATCCACAAGCAGGTTGAGGAGCAGAAGCGAAAGAAGCTGGCGGAGATGTGCCCCCCGAAGTAAACGCCTCGGCCGGGTCATCTCGTGCGCAGCAATCCGTATCGCGTGGCAGGCGTTAAATTGCCCCTGGTTCTGCAGCGAGTGCGGCAATAAGCTCATCTACCTCTCGCCTGCCCCCTGTGCCCTTTTTTCATTCGCGCCAGGGCGCAGAAATGCATAAAAATCCCCTTCGAGTCTCTATGCAAAAAGAGGGCTGGTAGATTAGCGGCAGATCACCTGCCTTGCACGCAGGGAGTCGTGGGTTCAAATCCCACCCAGTCCACCATCTTGTTCAACGCGTTAGTTTTTTTAACCCGATTTATTTGCTCTTTAAAGTCCTTCTATACTAGGCCATTGTGCAAACTGCATCTCGAGTAGTAAAGCTCGAAAAGAAGGTCGACATTATGTAAAAAGCGCTAGCTGCTCCTATTCGAAGGTCCTGAATGCCTTACTGAAGATGAAACGAGCTAAAACAGTTTCTGGTCGATCATTCATATGGAAAGAAAGCGAATTTTATCCCTATGAGCTTGCCTTAATCAACTGTGATCGCTTTCAATATTTAGATTCGGTGGGGCTGATGTAAGACCGTGACAGGAGGCCGCTTCGGGAGGGCGCAAGGGGTGAGACAATTGAATCGAAGCGTGTGATGTATGCAATCGCACTAACGGACCATGCGACGGAAGTCAGGAGCAGCCTCTTTTCACTCGGCAGCAAGACGGGCAGTTATTTTTGATGCCGCCATCTCCTCCACGCAAGGCCATCCGCCTGCGATTTTGTCCGTCGATCCCTTAGGTTCAAGGGGAGGTCACCCGAAGTATCGGGCTGCGGCGGCTACTCGACCAGTATCGAGTACTCCATGACAGGGACGATATCGGCGCAGCGCTCAGGGTCGTAGGGATGGGCGACTCCGAGCGTGTTGGTGGCATACGCCATCACTGTGTAGATGGCTGGGCCCTCCGTCGCATCGAATTTGAAGGCTATGGAGAATGAGGCGCCATCGATCGACCACTCCGACGGCCGTATCTCCTCGATCCCCTCATAGTAGTAGGGGTATGGTATCACCCCCGCTATCAGGTCTCCCATGCTGTAGCTCCCCTCGCCCCGGAGTATCTCAAGGATAGGCGAGTAGGTCATGTCGTCGTGCTCCGAGGGGACGCTCCGGTAGATGTAAACGGAGTCCAGCGTGGAGCCGCTCATCGTCAGGTTGCCCGAGCAGGAGAACGTGCCCCCCTCCAGCGTTGGCGGCTTGGCCCAATCGACCCACGACTTGATCATATGCAATGCGAC
This sequence comes from uncultured Nitrososphaerota archaeon, assembly GCA_964513415.1. Lineage (GTDB taxonomy): Archaea > Thermoproteota > Methanomethylicia > Methanomethylicales > Methanomethylicaceae > Methanomethylicus. Next base: position 6,478 of record CAZEMX010000054.1, on the reverse strand, counting down.
GAAGAGCCTGCTGCCCGTCCAGCTCGCGGAGATGTCGACGAGGTTGTTGGTCGGGTCCAGCAGCGAGTCCCTGTGCCCCCAGGCGCTCGCTGCGTCATCGTGGACCATGTCCGACACGAGGGAAGCTGAGTAATTGGGTATCTTGCCGGGGACGAGCGACGGGGTATAGATGTAGCCAATATTCTCCTCCATGGCATACTGCCCGCCCAGCAGCGTGTAGTAGTAGGTCGGCAGGTAACCGCTGAGGTCATAGTGGTTGAAGTATCCGTTCGCAGCCATGTCCCCCGTGCGGTAGCTGGAGGCGATCGGGCCTACCAGCCGCACCTCGCTCAGGCCCACTGCGCGGCGCTCCGCGTTCAGCTGCTCTAGCATCGCGTCGACGGCGGACTGGAGGAGGGACGATGTCGTGAAGGTCCAGGATGCCTCCGCGGGGTTTCCGGACGTGTCCTGCAGGTATACGTAGGCTGTGTGGGTGCCATAGGATGTCGGTGCCGCGCAGCCAGCCAACGTAGCCGTCAGCGTCGTCAGCGCGACCCACGAGCCGTCGATGCTCATCCTGACCGTGCTCAGGTTGACCCCGCGGTCGTCATAGTAGCTCACGCTTACGCCTGATAGCCCGGTCGAGGTGCTGCCGTTAGACGGGTACACCCCTGCTATCGTGGGGGGCGTCGTGTCCGGTACATTAGGGGCACTTGGGCTCAGCAGTCCAGCTAGGAGGTCGGGCTCTAGGACGAGCACCGCGCCGACCATGCAGATGAGCGCGACGAGTGCCAAGGCAGCAGCCTTCTTCCCTGCCCCGCCCCTTCTCGGCTGTGGGATCGCATAATCGCCGCTTGCGGCTGGGGCCGGGGCAGTGGCTTGGCCCGGTCCTCCCCCCTCGGCCGCTTGGATCCCCGCGGATGCCGCAGGCGCGGCGCCGGCGGGCTCGCTGTACTGTGAGACGGACGGGAAGATCCCCCTTACGATCCGCAGGACCTCCGGCGTCAGCCCTCCCAGCTCGCCCTGCGCCACCTTTGAGGCGTCCCGCATCGGCGATAGGTCAGAGCGCCACCTCTCTATGAGCCTATGCTCGACCGCTCCCTCCCCCAGCTCGGCGATGGCGCCGGCATAGTTTGCGCGCATCTCCTGCAGCTCGTCCCCCACCGCTATGGCGACCTTGCGTACAAGCGAGAGGTCGCCTGTGTACCACGACGTCTCCCTGAGGAAGTCGAGCACACGCTGCCTGTTCGGGTTGGAATTAAGATAATCGTCAAGCCCGCTCACGTTTCACACCTTGCATCAGCGCGGCAGCGGATCGGCCCCCGCGGCTCGCCCGCTCCTGCTAATCAATAGCCGCCGGACATTATTAATTATCCGCAAGACTACGCCTTTAGGCAAGCGCGTGTCAAATGGCTCATTTCAGGCCGCGGGGCATAAGAAAACATTTTAATCAATGGGCGCCTGACACAAGCTAGAGGCATGACGCGATCATGAAGTCCAAGGCCAGTCCCTTCGAGTCATTCCGTGCAGAGTGCGTGAGGGTTCTAGATGATGCGCTGAAGGGGGAGGGAATGCTGCAGCCAGGCGAGGCGGTCAAACTGGCGGTGCCGTCCGACCCATCGCTCGGGGACCTCAGCTTCTCGACCTTCGGGATGGCGAAGGCAGTGCGCCAGGACCCTAGGGCGATCGCCACGAGGCTGGCGGGGAGGGCCTCGGGCAGTGGGAGCCCGCTCATAAGCAGGGTGGAGGCGGCCGGCGGCGGGTACGTCAACTTCTTCATCGACCTCGGCAGGTTCGCGGAGCTGACGATGGGCGCGGTCAGCAAGGGGGGCGCCGGCTACGGCAGGCTCGATCCGGACGGCGAGAGGGTGATAGTCGAGCACACGAGCGTGAACCCGATCCACCCGATACACATCGGCGGGGCGAGGAACTCGATAATCGGGGACTGCCTGGCGAGGATCCTCGCGGCCTCCGGCAAGGAGGTGAAGAGGCACTTCTACGTCGACGATGTTGGGCTGCAGGTGGCCCAGACGAGCTATGGCTACAGCAAGGTCGGCGAGGCTGCCCCCAGAGGCGTGGAGGCGCTCAAGGGGGACCACTTCATAGGGTTCATCTATGCGACCACCAGCTGCGCCATGAACATAAAGAGGCTCAAGGCCGAGGTGGCAAAGCTCAAGTCAGAGGGGAAGGATGAGGACGCGCTGAAGGGCATCAAGGAGCTCGACGACTGGGTCTCGGCGGCAAACGACCTCAGGGCGAAGAACGGCCCGGTCTTCGACAGGGTCTTCGACGCAGTCTCGTCCTCGCCAGACCCGGAGGGCGAGGTCGCCGGGCTGCTCCAGAGGTACGAGGGCAGGGAGCGTGGGGCGGTGGAGCTGGTCAGGGGGCTCTGCGAGACGGCGATAAGCGGCTTCAGGGAGACGCTAGCCAGGGTCGGCGTCGAGTTCGACAGCTGGGACTGGGAGAGCGATCTGGCATCCTGGAGCGGCGGCGCAGACGAAGCCGTCAGGAGGCTCTCTGAGACCGAGTTCGTGAAGGTGGAGGAGGGCACGACGATCCTCGACGCCGAGAAGGTTGTAGCGAGGTTCGGCCTGAAGGAGAAGTACTCCTTGAGGCAGGAGGTCCCGCCGCTTACGCTGAAGCGCTCCGACGGGACCACACTCTACACGACGAGGGACCTCGCATACACTCTCTGGAAGTTCGGGAGGGCGGAGAGGGTCATCAATGTCATATCGATAGAGCAGAAGCTGCCGCAGCTGCAGCTGAAGCTCGCGCTCTACGCCCTCGGCAAGGGCGACCTCGCGGATAGGCTGATCCACTTCAGCTACGAGCTGGTCCACCTGCCGGGCTACAAGATGTCCGGTCGGAGAGGCAGGTATGTGGCCTTCGACGATGTCCTCAACGAGGCGGTCGAGAGGGCGTACAGGGAGGTCTCAACTAAGTCGCCCCACCTGAACGAGGAGGAGCGGAGGAAGATATCGGAGGTCGTGGGGATAGGCTCGGTCAGGTACGCGATGATAGCGGTGGCGTCCAACAAGCCGATAACGTTCACATGGGACAGGGTGCTCAACTTCGAGCAGAACAGCGCCCCGTTCATACAATACGCGCACGCCCGCGCCTGCAACATACTTGCCAAGGTCGACCCAGAGTGGGCTGGGGGAGAACGGGACTACGCCGCGCTCTCATCGAAGTACGAGAAGGATGTCGTCGTAAAGCTCGCCATCTTCCCCGACCTGGTAGCCGAGGCGGGCAGGAACCTGAGGCCAGAGGCGGTGGCAGATTATGCCAACGACCTCGCGTCGAAGTTCAACCACTTCTACGACAATGTGCCCGTTCTGAAGACCTCGAGCACGCCAGCCCGGAACGCAAGGCTACAGCTGGTGGAGTCGGTGAGGACCGTGCTGGAGAACGCCCTCGCAATAATTGGCATCGAGGCGCCCGCTAGGATGTAGGCCGAAGAGGCGCCGCGATCAGGGTCAGGGGACCGTGAAGGTCCCTGCGACTGTGCCCGGGGTGTATGCCCCATTCAGGTACAGCCCATCAACGGCTGTGCCGGTCGAGCTTCCGCCTAGGTAGACCGTATACGTGCCCGGCACCAGTTCCGGAGAGGAGAGTGCTATTGATTGGATCGCCTTAGCCGGGACGAAGCTGAAGAGCACTGTGCCGTCGCTTGCATGTATGCTGAAGAGGGTGCCTGCCTGTACCGTCGAGCCGAATCTGAGCAGGACCGACTTCTGGTAGGCAGAGGATGCCGGGGCCTGCGCCATGCCTGAGCTGCCAACCGCCAGGACGAAGCCGCCGGTTATTTGGAACGATGAAAAGTCGAGCGCGCCGTTGTTGTTGGCCGTCGGGCCATTCACTATCAGGCAGCCTGCCGTCATGGTAATTGCTCCGTTTGAGTCGACCCCGTCCCCGTTGGCATTGATGTAGATGTAGCCGCCGTAGATGTTGAGGTAGTAGCTGCCGGAAGCCGCAGTGCTCCAATCTCCTCCAAAGCCTGGTCTGGGGACCATGCCAGAGCCGTCGCCACCCCCTGCCACATTTATGCCATCGTCGCTTGAGGCGATGCGCATGCTTCCGCCGCTGATCGTGATGATTGCGCTCTCGATGCCTTCATAGGACTTCGTTATGTTGATGTACCCGCCGCTGATTGTCAAGGACAAGTCTGCGTGGATGCCGTCGTCGCCCGTTGACATGGTGAAGGTGCCGCCGCTGATTGTGATGTTCCCGTTGGAATGGATGGCATCGTCGGCGGAGTCGATCGTGAAGGTGCCGCCGCTGATCGTCACGCTGGCGTTGCCCTTGATCCCCTTGGCTGAGGCACCGTCGCTGACTGCGTGGCCGCTGCCCCCGCCGGATGTTATGGCAAACTCACCGCCGACGATCACCACGTCGGTCTTCGCTTGGACCGCGTCCCCGCCGGAGGTTATTGCCAGGACGCATCCCCCAATTGAGATGTATCCCCTCTCGGCATCCTCGTCATTGTCGGACTTTAGACCGTCGCCGGCGACGTCGAGGGTGATGGCGCCCCCCTTGATGACGAGATAGTCCTTGCCTCGGATGCCGTCGTCTACTGAGCTCACTGCGATTGTGCCGCTCATGATTATAAGGCCATCCTTGCTCGCTATACCGTCGTTGTAGTTTGCGTCGACGTGGAGCGCCCCGTTGCCGAAGATCGCGAGGTCCGCCTTGCTGAATATTGCGGCATTCGGCTCGTCGCTACCTGCACCCAGGGCGTAGGGCGCGCCGTCAGCAACGTAGTTGTCGGTGCCGTCGGCGAGGACTATGACCGCCCTCTCCGCGTTCCAGATGCAGATGGGCGCGCCCGAGGAGCAGCTGATGTTGGCGCCGCTCAGGATGATCCTCACCGTCGCCTCGTCGCCCGTATCGACTATTATCTGGCCGTCGGCTAAAGAGCCGCTTATCCTGTAGGTGCCTGCAGACGTGACCGTGGCAGTGCTGCCGTCAACCGTCACCCCGAATGCCGAGCCGGCAGATATAGAGTCGCCGTTCAGCGAGATCTCGACCACCTCTGATTCGTCCCAGACGTAGTCGGATGGGTCCTCATGGTAGTCATTGCCGTCAGCCTGCTCATCGCCCGAAGAATTGGTGCCCGATCCATCGCCGGTATCCGTCTGGCCATCAGAAACCAGATTCGTGGCATTAATCTCGTATGCTGCGAAGAGCAACAGCAGACAGGTGCAAGCGGTCAACAGGATCAGCGCATTTTTATGCATATATTCAGGCATTCCGAATGAACGTTTAATAACATTTTACAAAATCTTACCACAATCTATGCACAATCTGAAGCTTTCATACTTTTAGCTGCGGCAAGAAGGCCCATAACAAGAATGCTTGATGGCGGGTCCGCTGGGATTCGAACCCAGGGCCTGCGGCTCCGGAGGCCGCCGCCATGTCCAGACTAGGCCACGGACCCGTCCTTCAGAGGATTACAGGTACGAGTATATAATCGCTACCACGAAGAGTACCGCGACGAACGCGATGTAGTACATGAAGTACTTCCGGAACTTCTTGTTCTTGGAGATCTTCGACTGCTCCTTGCCATGCTCTGTCCTGCACTTGAAGCAGTAGTCCCTGCCCTTGAGCTCGATCATCTTTCCGCAGTAGTTGCAGTGCTTGTGCGGGTAGATGTATGGCCTCTTCTTTGGTTGCGCCGCGCCCTCCGGGGGAGCGGCATTTGAAACGGCGTTCTGCTTTGTATTTGACAATTCGAATACACCCATGTCATTGCAATGCTCCTATGTTCGTAGCCATGGATTTTAGCCTGTCTATGCGCTTCCACGTCGAGGGGTGCGTTGAGAACATCTCGGTTATCGCCTCGCCCCTGAATGGGTTGACAATCCACAGCGGGCTGGTTGACGGGCTGGCGGCAAGCCTCGCTCCTCCCTTGGCGGAGCGCTCGATCTTCTCAAGCGCAGAGGCAAGCGAGAGCGGCTTCCTGCTAAGCTGCGCCCCTTCCCTGTCTGCCTCATACTCCCTACCCCTCGATATGGCGACCTGGACCAGGAATGCGGCAATAGGCGCGAGGAAGCTTAGGATCAGCGCCAGGCTGCCCGCGTCGCGGTTCCTGCTGTTCGATCCGAATGCCCCGAACCGCCCGACTAGGGCGAGGTAGCTTATGGCACCCGCCACGGTGGCCGCGATCGACGCGGCGAGCACATCGCGGTGCTTTATGTGGCTTATCTCGTGGCTCAGCACCCCCTCCAGCTCGCTCTCGTTGAGGAAGCCCAGCAGCCCGGTCGTCACGGCGACGACCGACTTCCCGGGCCCCCTCCCGGTCGCGAAGGCGTTAGGGGCACTCGATTCGATGACCGCAACCTTCGGCTTTGGGATGCCCGCGGCGAGCGCCAAGCCTGAGACTATGCGGTGGAGGGCGGGCTGGTCGCCCTCACTGACTATCTTGGCCCTGGTCATGGAGAGGACTATCCGGTCGCTGTAGAAGAACGATGCGGAGTTCATGATAAGCGCGATGAGCAGT
>CAZEMX010000053.1:0-12359 GCA_964513415.1 uncultured Nitrososphaerota archaeon | reverse complement strand
TTCCGCGGGTGGGTCGAGCGGTACATCAACAACTGGGCTGAGTGCGACACCCTCTGCAACCATGCTGTCGGCGACCTGCTCCAGATGTACCCACACGTGGCCGCCGAGGTCAAGGGCTGGTCGGCATCAGGGAACCGGTGGCTCAGGCGGGCTTCCGCTGTCTCCTTCATCGTCCCAGCCAAGCGCGGCGAGTTCCTGAAGGAGGCATTCGAGATCTCCGATGCGCTCATCGCAGACAGGGATGACATGGTCCAGAAGGGCTATGGGTGGCTCCTCAAGGAGGAGAGCCGGACACGCCGGGGGGAGGTCTTCGACTTCGTCATGGCCCGCAGGGCGGCAATGCCCCGTACCGCCCTGAGGTATGCCATCGAGCTGATGCCCAAGGAGATGCGCGCCGAGGCGATGAGGCGCCCGTAGGGCGCGCCACGTGCTTCAAGATCCCCATCATTCTCTATTTCGATCCCAGTCTAGTACTTCACCGCGAAGTATGTCAGGACCATCAGCGCCACGAGCGTGAAGAGGTCGGGCAGCAGGGCGAACGGCCCCAGCCCCACGAGCCTGAACCCGAAGGCGAATATTACGAATGTGTTGGATGCCAGCGCGTTCATCATGAGCACGAGGGCGAAGACTATAAGGCCGAGGGTAAACTCCGCCCGGGTCTTCCTGTATATGCCAACGTAGATGGCCAAGAGGAAGATGAGGAGCGCGATGTTGATCGAGGAGGCGACGGTCTTCGCCATGTAGAAGAGTTCGAGATCCCAAGGTATCTCAAACGGGAATGGCATCGCCCTCGGCGACAGCATGAACCACATCATGTTCGCCGCGGCAAGTGCAGCCACGGCTGCGACAGTGACTAGTGCTGCAAGCAGCAGCCAGACCCTCGACCCTTTTGCCATAGGCTTCTCTGTTTCCACTCCAAATACCCCTTTTTTTACTTTTTACCTATTTTCTTCATAATCTCCTCGAATACTGCCCAGTTCGCTTCCATCGTCGGCGAGAGGAAGTAGGCCATGCCGTAGCCCTCGCCGGCGGCGGTTATGATCCCGTTCTTCTGCAGCACGTCCAGGTGGTGCCTCACGTTGCGGTAGTCCGTCTCAAGCAGGGTCGCCAGCTGGTTCGCATTCAGTGGCCGCTCGTTCAGCGCATTTATGATCCTGGCCCTGCTCGTGCCCCCCCGCGTCCCTGCGATGAGCCACCCGAGGATGTACTTGAGGGAGCGAGCGCTTGAGGACATCTCTACCAGCAACCAATCCGCATACGGGCCGCAGCCCGTTTCCGGTTCTCATTCTCCATCAATAAATTAATAAACATGTCACTTGGGCGCCCGCCGGCCAATCTGAACGGAATTTGGTATAATTCTGAAAAACCGATTAATAACCTTCTGACCATCGTGGAATTGCTGCCGTGCAGGAGAAAGGCAATCATGGAAACTGGGTCTATCAACACCCGCGCCTCTTTGGGGAGGAGAATCCGCAACGTCGGCGTCTGCCCGCTATTTTTCCCCTTAGGTCCCCATGCCGCGTGTAGTATGGGCACCGCCGCCTCGGCGGGTCCCGCCCTCCCCTGCGCCGGGGAAGGCGCGGCGCTACAAGGGAGTGCGCCATGCCGTCCCCGCGCCCTGATTGCCTCATCCGCAAGCATGCACGCCGGACCGAGGCCAGTCCACTGCTCGGGGCGCCCCCGCAAGGGCGCCACCGGTTGCATGCTGTACCTCCACATCAACCATAGTGTTCCCACCATCTCCTGTCTGGCCAATGTGGATAGGGCAGCAACGGCCAGCCGGGGACACTGCGCGTTAACGGCCGCACGGGCGGCCCATGAGCGAGGCAGCAGGGGTGGTGCATCCTGACCATCTACGAGGAGCAGGCTGCCCCCGCCCCCCCTCCGCCGGAGCCGCCCGCCCCGCCAAAGCGGAGGGTCGCGGTAGCGGTCTCACTGCTCATCATGATCGTCGCGATAGCAGGGCTCCTCTCGGGTTACTCGATCGGCGCCGGCGAGGGGGCATCCGCGCTCCAGTCCGAGATAAGCTCCCTCGATGCTGAGGTCTCCTCCCTTAGCGCACAGCTCGCCGCCCTGCAATCCTCCGCAGACGCCAACGGCACCGTCTATCTCGGCAGCAGCCTGAACTCACTCTACGGCTCCGTCAAGGACTCGATAGTCACTGTAATGGGGATCGTGAAGGAGTCGATGGGCTACGGATACTACTCCTACTCCGAGGTCCTCGGCTCAGGCTTCATAGTCAACCTCACCGGGGAGTGCCTCATCGTCACCAACTACCACGTAATCGATGGCATGATCAACGGGTCCGTCACCTTCACCAGCGGGGAGGCATACCCATTCGAGGTCCTCGGCGCAGACGAGTACAGCGACCTGGCGATCCTCGCGGTGGTCGGCGCACCGGCGGGCACGCTCGTCCCGCTGGAGGTCGCCTCCTCCTCCATCGTCCGTGTTGGCGACCCTGTCGTCGCTATCGGCAACCCCTACGGCCTGCAGAGCACCCTCACCTCGGGCATAGTCAGCCAGCTCAACCGGGCCATACAGACCGAGACGAGCGGCAGTCACCTCATTGCCGGCGTCATACAGATCACCGCGCCGATCAACCCCGGCAACTCGGGCGGGCCACTCCTAGACGCGGAGGGGAGGGTCATAGGGATCACCTCTGCGATCGTCTCCGACTCGCAGAACGTCGGCTTCGCGATCCCCTCCGACACCCTCCTCAAGGAGATCCAGGGCCTCGCCGAGCACGGCTCCTACTCCCACCCATACATCGGCATAACCGGCGCGGCGGTCGACTACCTCATCGCAGAGGCCGCCGGACTCGACGCGACCTACGGCGTCCTCATCCAGACGGTCACCGCCGGCAGCCCTGCCGCTGCAGCGGGGCTCCAAGGCGGGGAATACACCGTCACCGTGGCGGGCACGCGCTACTACGCCGGCGGGGACCTCATAGTCGAGGTCGACGGGCAGAGGGTCAGGTCAATGGACGACCTCACCTCGTACATCGAGCTGAACGCATACCCCGGGACGGCCGTCAGCCTGACCGTGCTGAGGGGCGGCGGCACGTTCGAGGTGCCGGTCACCCTGGGCGCATATGGCTGATTTGGTAATGCCCCCTTCATCGCCTCCTTTACCCCTCCTGCCCCCCTGACGGTCGTCAGGCACCGCCTCCCCGTCACATGGCTCCGGATCGCGCGGCCTCAACGGAGGCGGCCGCCTGCAAAAGAGCATTTAAACCTGGCGACCCGAGTATTTGTAGTGATTTTTAATGAACCGTGGTTTTAGAAAGCTAGCAGCAGCAATCCTGCTCTCACTGATGGTACTGTCGGCGACCCCCGGGGTACTCGCAACGGCATACCCTGTATCCGGGGCATACGTCACCATAACCGGCGACAACGGATACGAGTTCGTAATCACCGGCGCCGACGGAACCTTCCTTGTAAACAACACGCTCGCAGCGGGCAACTACACGCTCAGCGCCTACGCGGAAGGCTTCCTCCAGTCCGAGGTGGCATTCACGATCAACGCGGGACAGACGACGCCCCTGGGCGACATCCTGCTCGGTCAGTCCGCAGCCATTGAGGGGACCGTAACCGGGGCCGGCGGCGAACCCCTGCCGGGCATATACATCCTCCTGAGGCGGTCCTCCGACAACAGCACGGTCGACGCTACTTCGACGGATTCGAGCGGCCACTACCGATTCGGCTCGCTCATGACCACCGACTCATACAACCTCTGGTTCTTCACATCGACTTCGACAGGTCATGGGTATATGCAGAAGCACCTCCTCGGAGTATCTGCGACCGTCGGGCAGACCACCACCGGCGCGGACGTCCAGCTCGAGAGGTCCGCCTCGATATCCGGGACCGTGCTGATCGCCCCCAGCACTCCCCTTGAGGGCGCGCTTGTGAGGATCTACGACGCGGTGTCAGGCTCGACGATCGCCATGCCATCCACTGACTCGCAGGGGAAGTACAACCTCTCATGGAACCTGCCGGCAGGGACATACAACGTCTCGCTCGTGCTCGCACCCAGCGCGATCTTCTTCGACCAGCAGCCGATCCAGACGACCGTGGCCGCGGGCCAGCAGTCGTCCGGGAACGACTTCACGCTGCAGAGGTCCGCGTCGATCTCCGGAAGGGTAACATACCCTGACGGCGCCCCTGCACCCTACACCTACGTCGCAGCCTACAACTGGGACACCTTCACGACCGCCGCCGCCTCGTCCGACGCGGACGGCTACTACAGCATCGACTACGACCTCGAGACGGGCGACTTCCTAGTATACGCAAACTCTTGGGATAACAGCGCAGACGTTACCATCTCGACCACCGGCCAGTCCGTGACCGGAGTCAACTTCGTAGTCCCGAGGGCTGGCGCGTACGGCTGGATAGCCGGGGCCGTCACCGATGACCTGGGCGCCCCGATGCCATATGCAGACGTGGCGGCAGAGGGCGATGACTACTTTTTGACCTACACGGAGGAGAACGGCACCTATGTGCTGGAGATCTACATGGGCAGCCACGACACGCTGACCTTCAACGTCTCCTCGTCGGAGACTGGTTACTTCACCGGCTTCGTCTATCCCGTGCTTGTGCACAACGGCTCGACGACCTCCGGCGTCGACATCGTCCTGACTAGGATGCCGACCGGCTCCGTCTCCGGCAGGATAGTCTCCAACGTCGCCCCGCCAAAGCAGGACACGACGATGGCGATAGGCGCGTCGACCCTCGACGGGCAGGTGGGCAACCCGTTCACGCTGACGGCGGCCTGCTCCGTGCCGGTTGATGCGATCGCATCGTTCATGTGGTCCATCAACGGCTCGGGCTTCGGCAACGGCACCTCCGTGAACATGAACGATGGCTATGCGACATTCCAGTTCACGCCATGGGCCCCTGGCGAGCATCAGTTCAGGGTCAGCTGGTTTGGCGACTCCGAGTACAACGGGGCGACCTCTGACACAATAACGATCAGCGTGGCCGACCGGCCGCCGAAGCAGAACGCGACCCTGACGATCCAGTCGAACACCACCAGCGTCAGCGCCGGCACCGCGATAACGCTCAGCGGGGCGATAACGCCATCGCAGACAGGGCAGGTCTCCATACACCAGTCCGTCAACGGCTCTGCCTTCTCGCAGATCGGGAGCGCCACGCTCTCCTCGGGCGCATGGTCGTACCAGACGACGATAACCCAGCCGGGCACATACGCCTTCTACGCGCTGTGGATAGGCAACGACCAGTACTACAGCGCGATGTCCCAGTCGCAGGTCTCAGTGACCTCAACGCCACAGAAGACGACGCCGGTAGTGACGATCTCCGTCTCGAGTGCATCCGTGGCCCTTAATTCCACGCACACATCCGAGGTCGTAACCATCACCGGCACGATGGCGCCGTTCGCCCAGGGCATAACAATCAACGTCCGCGTCACCAACCCAAGCAGCCAGGTGACCAACATGCCCATAACCCCCACGTCCTCGCCTTTCAACGCCCAGGTCACGATAAACAGCGCCGGCTCCTGGATGATACAGGTCCAAGTCCCGGAGGGCGTTGAGTTCAACGCAGCCTCCTCGAACACGGTCAGCGTAAGCGCAACAACGACGGCTGCCGGGGACAACACTATGCTATACGTGGGCGGCGGCATCGCGGGCGTAGCAATATTGGCGGTCGTTGCGGTCTTCCTGATGAAGAAGAAGGCGGCATAACATCCGCCCAACCCCTCTTTTTTTTAAATAGGCGATAGCGCCCCCTCCCCGCCGCCGCACACCAACGCGACGCCGCGGAGTAACGCGCTAAAGGACGAATATCGCCACCGTGATCACAACTGCGAGCGCCACCAGCAGAAGCGCAAGCAGGGTCATTATGTCCTTTTCCATGGTTAATGCTTGTCAGCCACTTTATAAAAGCGTTATGACAATCCGGGCGCCGCGCAGGCGCCGCCGATAACCAATTATATACGCCGCTTTCCATAATACTCCTCAAATGGAGGCTAATCCCATTAGGCGGCCCGTCCAGATCATACTGACTGCGATCATAATCGCTTCGTTCTGCTCCTTAGTGGCGCAGCCTGTCCTATCGTCCCCGCCGGTGGATGCAACCGGCACGCCGGTCACCCTCAACCCCCCCTCAAACGTCACGACGACTTCGCTCACCCTCACCTGGACGCAGTATGGCGCCTCGGGCTTCATGAACTACCGGGTCATGCAGAACACCTACAACAGCTTCGGCTGCAACTGCAAGACCATAAAACTGATCCCCACGATCAACCAGACCTCGACGCCGGTCACCGGGCTCATCCCGGGCACGACCTACTACTTCATGATCCGCGTGGTCACTGCCACCGGGGATATCGACTCGAACGTCGTCAACATCACCATGCCCACCCAGGAGGTCGACACGACCCCGCCAACCGTGACGATCATCTCGCCCCTGAACATAACATACGGCAAAGACCCAATCCCCGTCAACTGGACGGCCGATGAGAGTTCCGTGTGGGTAGGCTATTCCCTCGACGGGTCCGCCCCGGTCAACCTGACCGGCTCAATTACGCTCGGCAACCTCTCGATGGGGCCGCACGCCCTCACGGTCTACGCAAACGACAGCAGCATGAACATGGGCAGCTCCACCGTGCACTTCACGGTGTCATACGACGCGACGCCGCCGACGGTCTACTCCGCGACGGTCGACTCCGTCGTCGAGGGGGAGCCGATAACCATATACGCGATGATCATGGATGACCAGGGCGTCAGCGAGGCGGCGGTATTCTACATGATCAGGGGCGGCACGTCCTTCACACGGCTCGATCTTACTGCGTGCCCCACCTGCGAGAACCTCTACGAGGCCAACTTCACCGCGCCCGTGGGCATAGACGCCATCATCGACTACTACCTCTTCGCGAGCGACGGCGAGAACAACGCGACCTCCCCGTCGGGCGCGCCGGGCGAGCTCCTCAACATCACCGTCATGGCACGGCCGCCAGCCGTCCAGATCATCTCGCCTGTGAACGCGACCAACAGCTCCGCCCTCATCACGTGGGAGCCGAGCGACGCCGCCGACTTCCAGATGTACTCCATCATCATCACGCAGGGCTCCAGCTCCGCCGTAGTCGCCAACATAACCGCCAAGCAGACCCCCTCCTACCTTGCGAGCGGGCTCGCCGCGAACACGACCTACGGCTTCACGATCAGGGTATACGACTCCACCGGGCTCTTCCGGGACTCCGAGACCGTGACGGTCTCCACGCTCCCCAACACATCTGAACCGGGGCCTGAGCCCGAGCCATCATGGCTCTCGCTGTACGGCCCGTACATCGGCATCGGCGCCGCGGCGGCCGCCATAGCCGGGGTTGCGATCGCCCTCTACCTGCGCAGGAAGGCCTGATCATCAACGCCCCACTATTTTCACAAACTAAAACCCTTTTTTTGGACACTGCCCGCATCCCCATCTGCGCCGCCCCCTGTGGCGTGTGGTCAAGAATGCTTGCCCAATACGATTAATAGCTTACCGCCAGAGATAGACACCATCGGAGTGCTAAACAATGTACGGTGAGTGTCTTTTCCGAGGCGTTTGCCTTTATCGGCAGTAGATCTCTGAACCTGATTCTTGCGGCATCCCCCGCCACCCATTCAGCGCGTGCGGGGAGGCGTGCGTACAAGGGGGCCCTGCGATGATGCGTATACCTGTCGCCGTGTGGCTGCTAGCGCTGGCGGCATGCTTCATCGCGGTCCCCGTCCTGGCTGCGACGGTGGGCGGATGGTATGCCTACTGGGGAACGATGGCCCTCTCGGCCGTCTGGGCCGGGATAATGCTCTGGATCAAGCTGACCAGGTACTGGGAGGTTGACGAGTGATGGCAGACTCCATCCCCATACCGGTGCCGACGCCCGAGTCGTCGATGGCCGTCACGGTCTGCATCGTGGCAATGCTCGCCGTCTCGACCCTCATAGGGTTCTACTTCTTCAGGCGCTCCAAGACCTATGACGAGTGGATGATCGGGCACAGGGACATGGGCCCCATAGTCACCGGGCTCGCCCTTACCGCGAGCTGGCTGAGCGGATGGGCGATATTCGGGAATGCCGGCCTCTCATACACCTACGGCTGGTCTGGCAGCTGGCTGATAGGCACCATGAACCTCATGGGTCTCTCGCTCTGCGTCGTGATGGGCTACAGGATGCGCCGCTACACGGGGCTAGGCGCGCGGACCGTGCCGGAGGTCGCGAGGATACGCTTCGACAGCAGGCTCGTCCAGGCGTTGGCCGGGGGCGCAATGATAATCCTCCTCATAGTCTACAGCGTGGGCCAGTACAAGGCGATGGCCTCGGTCTGGACGCTCACGACCGGGACCGGCTGGCTGGGCAGCCTAGTTCTGACTGCGATACTCTGCGCGGTCTACATCGTGGTGGGCGGATACGCCGGCACCCAGGTCTCCCTCGCGCTCCAGGGCGGCATATTCATGGTCATAGGGTGGATCTTCGGGATAGCCTCCATATACTGGGCAGGAGGTCCCGCCAAGATAGCAGAGGTCATAGCCGCCGCCGACTATGTCGGGAAGGGCGGCGCCGCCACGACGATCCCCATAGGGGGCTACACGACCGCCCTCGGCCCGTCCTACGCGGGCTACGACTGGCTCGGGGTGATCGCCGCAATGTTCATGTTCCTGCTCATGGCGACGGGCTTCCCGCAGAACATCGCGAGGTTCCTCGGCACAAGGAAGGTCACGAAGAAGGAGTACAGCATACTCATGCTCCTCGTCGCGCTCAACTGCGTCACGCCTCTGATGGTCGGCGCGATGGGGCTCGCGGCCAGGGCAGTCTGGGGCGCAGACCTCATGACGATCGCCCCCATATTCGGGGACGCCGCGGCCTCGCTGGTGAGCATGGCGATGGGCGGGCCCGTGGGCGCCGCGATCTTCTCGATGGCAGTCTTCTCGGCCGCCGTCTCCACGATCGCCGGCATGGTGATGATCATGGCAACGAACATCAGCAGGGACTTCGTGTACAACCTGATGCCGAAGACGCCGCCGAGGGTCCTGCTGCTGCTCGCGAGGATCTTCGTGATCCCGCTGATCATAATACCGCTCTGGTGGACCTACACCTCGCCGCCGCCGGTCCTCTCCGAGTTCATGTCCGGCTCCGCGGTTGCACAGGCCGGCATATTCTTCTTCGTGATCGCGGTGTCGATGTACTGGAAGAGGGCGACCAAGTGGGGGGCCGTCGCGGCCATAGTCTACGGCATGGCAGCGGCACTGCTCCACCCCAACGTCTGGGGGAGCGCCCTGCCGCCGTTCAACCATTGGGGCGTCTGGGCACTCACGGTGATGGGCGGGTGCGCGCTCGTCTACGTCGTCGTGAGCCTCCTCACCAAGCCGCTGCCGAACGAGAAGCTGGCCGTCTTCTTCCCTCAGAAGAAGCAGGCGCCGGCCCAGCCATCGCAGACGGAGGCGCCGGTGGAGGCACAGGCACAGGCGCAGGTGCAAATGCCTGCACCAGGGCAGCCGACGCAGTGATTGGCTTCATGGGGACGGCGTGCCGCCCCTCCCTTTTTTCTTCCCCGCTTTTTCCTGCCCCCTGCCCCCCCCATAACATCCGCCGGGTCATCTTAACGTTATTATACTATATTGACGATAATTCCCTCAGGTGCGTCTCATGAAAGCGCTCGTCCTAAGCGGCGGCAAGGGCACACGCCTGCGCCCGCTCACGTTCACGCTGGCGAAGCAGCTCATCCCCGTCGCGAACCGCCCCATCCTCGGGTACGTCCTCGACCAGGTCAGGGATGCGGGGATCGCAGAAGTCGGCGTCATAATCGCCCAGGAGACCGGCAATTACGTGAAGGATTACGTGAAGGACGGCTCCGACTGGAGGATGCGCGTCGATTACATACTGCAAGAGCCGCTCGGCCTTGCCCACGCAGTGAAGCAGGCGCGCCCATTCCTGGGCGGCTCGCCGTTCGTCATGTGCCTCGGGGACAACCTGCAGGGCAGGGGCATATCCAACCTCGTCAGGCGCTTCGAGGAGGAGAAGCTCGACTGCCTCATCCTCCTGAAGGAGGTTCCCGACCCGCAGCGATTCGGCATCGCGGTCCTCGACTCCGGCGGCCGTGTCACCAAGCTCGTCGAGAAGCCGAAGGAGCCGCCGACGAACCTCGCGGTCGTGGGGACCTACCTCTTCTCCCCGAAGGTCCACCTGGCCGTGGACCGGATAAAGCCCTCGTGGCGCAACGAGCTCGAGATCACCGACGCGATACAGGAGATGATCAACATGGGCTTCAGGGTCAAGGCAGAGGTCCTCGACTCTTGGTGGCTCGACACGGGCAAGAAGGACGACATCCTCACCGCCAACCAGATAGTCCTCGACGAGTACGTGAGGAGGGACGTCAGGGGCAATGTCGAGGAGAGCACGGTCGAGGGGCGCGTCATCGTCAGCGAGGGCGCCTCCGTGAAGGGGAGCCGGGTCAGGGGGCCGTGCGTGATAGGGCGCGCCGCATCCATCGAGGGCTCGTTCATCGGGCCGTACACAAGCATAGGCGACTCTGCCCAGGTCGTAAACTCCGCCATAGAGAACTCGATCCTCATGGCCGGCGCCTCCGTGAAGGACGTCGAGCGCATGGAGGACAGCCTCCTCGGGAGGAGCGCGAGGGTCTCGAAGAACGGCAGGTCCCACTCTGTGAAGGCGAACGTGGGCGACTTCTCCGAGATCGAGGTCTGACCGCTTGTCTTAAATCGGCTGGAACCGAGTATTGTAACGGTCGTTCAAGATGCTACCAGGAATCGCGCTCAGGCAGCTCAAGAGGTTCCCGGACGACAGGGGGATCTTCACTGAGATACTGCGTTCAGACTGGGACGACGTCGTCAAGGACGAGGTCAGGCAGGCGAACTACTCCGTCTCGCACCCCGGCGTCGTCAGGGCATGGCACAGGCACGAGAGGGGGCAGGTAGACCTCTTCCTCTGCGTCAGGGGGTCGGTCAAGATCTGCGCATACGACGACGCATCCGGGGAGCTGGACGAGGTCGTCTCCTCAGGTGACTCGCTCCAGCTGGTCAGGATCCCGGGCAGCTTCTGGCACGGCTTCAGCGTCGTGGGGCCCGCGCCCGCCCACCTCATATACTTCACCAACAGGCTCTACGACGCGAAGAGGCCCGACGAGCTGCGGCGCCCGTGGGACGACCCGTCGGTCGTGCCGAAGTCCATCAACGGCAGGAAGGATGACCCGCGCTGCGGCAAGCCGTGGGACTGGCTCTACATTCCGTTCAGGTAGCGCAGATGGTGGGCAGCAATGCACATACTCGTCACCGGCGGCCTCGGCTTCATAGGGAGCAACTTCATACGCCTGATGCTTGACAGCGGCTACTCCGTCACCAACCTCGACAACCTCTCATACGGCTCGAGCATAGACAGCCTGAGGGGGGTCGAGCCAAACCCCAAGTACCGCCTCTTCAGGGGGGACATATGCGACGCCCCCCTCGTCGAGGGGCTCGTAAAGGAGGTCTCCTGCATCGTCAACTTCGCGGCCCAGACCCATGTCGACAGGTCCATCTCGGACCCCATGAGCTTCTACAGGACGAACGTCGGCGGCGTGGTCACCCTGCTGGAGGCGGTGAGGAAGTCAGGGCGCGATGTCAGGCTCGTCCAGATAGGGACGGACGAGAGCTACGGGGACACCGCCAAGGGCTCCTTCAGGGAGGCCGACAGGCTCAGCCCGTCATCGCCGTACTCCGCATCCAAGGCGTCGGCGGACCTCTACGCCCTCTCCTACCGGCGGACCTACGGCATCGACGCGGTGGTGACCCGGTGCACCAACAACTTCGGCCCGTTCCAGTCGCCGGAGAAGCTCATACCGAAGACCATAATCCGCGCGGAGAAGGGGCTCAAGGTCCCCGTCTACGGCACCGGCAGCAACGTGCGGGACTGGATATACGTCGAGGACCACTGCAGGGCGGTCAAGGCCGTCATGGAGTCCGGAAGCCCGGGGGAGATCTACAACATCTCCGCCGAGAGCGAGCTGGACAACCTCACCGTGATCAGGAAGGTCCTGCGGATGATGTCCCTCCCGGAGACTCTCATCGAGTTCGTCGAGGACAGGCCGGGCCACGACGTCAGGTACAGCCTCGACTCGGGCAAGCTGAGGGCGGATCTGGGCTGGAGGCCGCTCCATTCTTTCGACGATGCCCTCTCGAGCACGGTCGGCTGGTACCTCGGCAACGAGTGGTGGTGGGGGCCGCTTGCCGACGAGAGGACACTCTCGCCCGCCCCGTGGAAGCTCAAGTGGTAGTGCGGCGGGATGCTGGATAAGGGGACCGGGCGGCGGCTTGGGCGGGGAGGGCGCGCCGTGCGCCCGCCGGACCAGAACTGGCTCCCGCACTAAGTTTAAA
>CAZEMX010000052.1:0-12362 GCA_964513415.1 uncultured Nitrososphaerota archaeon | reverse complement strand
AGCGGCGCTGGTGATGGTCGCAAACGAGGTCTTGATCTTCGAAGCGCTCTGCTCGAAGCCCTGGCGCAGCGGAGCAAACTCCGACTGGAACGCCACCGCCTGTTGGACCATATCAACCAGCGCGCGCGATACGTCCTTGATGACCTTGATGACTTCCTTGACCGACATCAGGCCGAGGATCTTGCGGGTGAGTTCCACCATGGATGAGCCATGGTCTTTGGCCTTCTTGGACGCCCCGTCGTGCGCGGCGCCCAGGTTCTTCAGGTTGACGGTGACCTCTTGCGCCTTGCCTTGGCCGTCGGCGCGGAGCTGGATGACGAGCGCGATCTTCTTCTCATCAGCCATGGCTCACGCCTCCTTTGGCCTCATCTGCGACTCGATGCTGCGGCACATGTCGATCGCCTCCTCTACATAAGCGGGCTGATCGGCCCAGTCCCCCGGATACGGCAGCGCGCTCCGACCGTCCCAGGCGAGCCACCACCCGACGACGACCCACGTCCAAGGCTCGATGGTCGACCATGGACACGAGAGCGGAGAGGCCGCTGGGTTCGTCGGCCCGTCGCAGTTCCGCAGGTGCCGGCGCTGCTCGTCCGAGAATGGGCTCTCGGCCGGCTCTCCGTCTCTCTCGCCTGAGGTGTCCTCGCGACCGCATCTCGAGCACCCCCATCGGAGCCATGGCCTATCCTTACCCAGCAGGGCTCGGACGGCCGTCGTTAGTTTTTTCTCTCGCCCTCGCTCAGCTTCGACTGGCTTTCGATCGCCCCGTAGATCTCGTCCAGCAGCCCGCTCAGGCTGGCGTCGGAGGCCATCCCAACCAGCTTCACCAGTTCGGCGCCGTTGCTGACCTTGGTGCCGTCCTCACCCGCGATGCCTTCGACCGCGTCGACGTGCGAGATGATGGCGTCGTCGCGGATCTTGCGGGCGATGTCCGCGGGGTTGGCGCCGGCCTTCACGCGGCGAAGGCGCGCGTCCTGGGCGGCGTTGGCCTCGGCCACGGTCATCGGGGTGATGAGCACGGCGAACTGCTCGACCGCATCTCTGTTGCCGCCGAACTCTGGCACGTACCAGGTCGGCGGGGCTTTGGTGGTCTTGATCTTCATGGTTGGTTCTCTCAGGTGAAGACGATGTTGAGCTCGTCAGAGGCGGTGGACGAGGAGGCCAGCGCCTTGAACGGAAGCTGCCCGGTGAAGGAGTCGCCGTCGGGCTGCTCGAGTGAAGCGAAGGTCATCTCGGCCCGGTCGATGTTCACCGTGACGATGCTTCCAGCGGTGGTCCCGAGGACGACGGCCAGGTCTCGCGTGGCGAAGTTGCTGTTTTTTCGCGCGGTGAAGTAGCGAACCATGTCGCGGCGCAGGCGCACCGTGGCCATGCCCTTCACGACGCGGTTGCCGGGGATGATGTCCGTGGTGGTCTGCTGACCGAGCTCGTCGTCGATCAGCTTGTCGCCGTTGTCGAGCTCCACCTCGAAGTCGATGATGGGCACCGTGGTCCCGGCGATGCTCATCGACCCGAGGATGCCGCCGATCGGACTCCCAACCACCGTCTCGCTCGGGGCGAACGGGAGAACATCGGCATCGTCCGCAGCGCTCAGCGTGGCCTCAAGCGTGGCGGTGGTGCCGGTCCGCGCCGTGACCATGTAGCCGGTACCGGTGTTGGTGTTGGCGCCGACCTGGACGATCGAGCCGAAGGTGGCATGACCCTCGAAGCCGTACTCATCGCCGCTGTCCATCACCATGGACGCCGTCGCCGACATGGCGCCGTTGAGCTGAGAACTGCCGGTCAAGCACAGCCCGTAGGCCGAGCCCTTGAAGCTCACCATCGCCGGCTCGCTGCCCTTGGCGCTGATCTTCATCGAGTTGACGTTGCAGCCCCTCAACGTCTCCATGATGACGTTCGCCCAGCGCGTGAGGCTCACGGTCTGTCGACCGCTCTGGGTGTTGTTCAGCGCGTAGGTGACCGACACGCCGCCGCTCACCGTCTCCGTGCCGAAGACCGCCTGGAAAAGGTCCTGCTGGTCGGGCGCGGTGCCTGCGGTGCCGCTCGGGATGAGATACGACTCGAGCTCCCAGTCGATCTTCTGCTTGCCGAGGATCTGCTCGTAGAGCGAGCGAGAGTCGCGGTTGTCCTTGCGCTCGATGCGCTCCCAGTCGAAGCCGCTGGTGAACTTGAGCATCTTCGCCGCGCTAGTCGGGGTCGCACGCACGAAGGTCCCCGGGGTCGACTCCGGCTGGATGAAGAAGCGCTGCTCTCTCGAGAGTGCGTGCGCGAGTGCTGGATTCAGGCCCATAGTTTCGGCTCCTTAGGTTCGGGTCGGTTGATCTAGATAGAGGATCTTGAAGGCGCAGACGCATCCGCAGTACACGTCGCGACCGCCATTGCTGCTCGCGTCCTTGGCCGGGAAACCTTCGTCTGCGTAGCGGCTCGTGATCTCCGTGTTGATCGCGATGCCCCCGCGGCTCACCGCGCCCGCGGCCCCCTCGAGCGCGTGCTTGAGCTCGTCCAACGCGTCGGCCGCCTGCTCCTGGCGCCACTGCTCGACGACGCCATCAGCCAAATCTTCGGCATCCCAAGTCGCCTGGATGTTCACGGACGTTGCGGCCTGCGCCTCGCCTTCGAGCGACCACAAAATCTGCCCGGGGTTCGTGCCCTGCCTGGTCTCGCGGCCGAGGTAGAAGCCGACGCGCCAGCCATCGAGATCGGCTGGGTGCTCGGCGGGCTGCTGGAGGTAGCGCTCCACCAAGGTCACGTTCACCTTCGAGCCGTTGGCCGCGGTTAGCGCCTCGAACGCGGCCGCAAGGTGCGCGGCGATCTGCCGGCGGACCGAGTCAGCCACTGGACACCACCTGGAGCGCGAGCTTATCCGCCACCCGCTCGGCCGTTATGCCGACCTGCTGCAGCAACGTCTTGGCCGCAGCGTCGAGGTACCCCACGCCGGGGATGCGCACGGACTGCTTGAGGAGGTAGCGCGGAACCATGCGAGCCCGCTTGCCTTTGCCGATGCGCTCCATCAGCAGCACAGCCCCTGAGCGCGCGCGCACGGGGAACAGCGGCCGGTTGAAGTCCCGCGGGCCCTGGCCACGCCCCGGGCCACCGGCGCCGCGGAGAGGGATGGCCAGCATCTTCTTCTTGGCACGGATGACCCCGCCGCGGTCCTGAATGGCGGCGTAGGGCATGCTCGAGTAGGCCTCGGCGGTGATGGTGTCGCCCTCGACCACCCGCGCCAGGAATGACCGCGCCAGGCGCCCCGTGGGGTCCTTGGCGAGGCGGTCCATGGACTCGCGGGAGAGCTCGCCGGCGGCGTACTGGGCGAGGCGCAGGGCTGCTTTGACGAGCTCCACCCTGGCCGCCTCGGGCAGCTCGGCGATCGCGGCGATGACGTCGTCCAGGTCGGCCGTCGTCATGACACCCTCTCATCCAGGTACCCGGGCTCTACAGGCTCGTAGTCCTCATCCTCCAGGATGACGGCGTCCGAGGCCTTGCTGATGTTGCCTGCGCTCATCGTCGCCAGGCTGGTGGGCTGAGAGCCAGCGCGGGACTCGAGGTCATCGACGATCGACTGATAGGCCTCAATGCGGGCGCGAGTGACCTGGAGCCCTTCGATCGAGCGGTCGGGGTCACGGGCCATGGCAGCGAGGCAGAAGCGCGCCGCCGTCGCAGCCGCCCGCAAGACGGTAGCGGCGTCGGTGCCGCCGTCGAGCAGGCCCTCGATGACCTCGTCGTCGACCAGCTTGGATGAGGCGTTGGTGTCGCCGATCCAGCGGCGGACCTGAGCCAGCGCTGAGGTTGAGGCGGAGTCGTATGACCATGGCATGGCCTACCTCCGCTTTTTCTGGGGATTTGCTCCTGGGGCTGGGGACGCGGCCTGAGCGGGAGCCACATCCACAGCCCCAAGGAGCTGGGGGGGAACGAAAACGATGGTCCCGGCCCGTAGGCTGTTCTCCACGGAGCTTGCGCCCCAGGTGGAGACCGCTGCAGTGACGTCGTCGCCGGGCTCCACTCGAGCACCACCAACGCGCAGAACAACGGCGGCAACGTACGGCACTGGACCCTCCGATCAGTCGGTGTTGAGGCAGCTCGAGAGGATGACTCCGGCCGAGCTCGCCACGACCTTGAAGTCGACGGCGAACTGCGACTCGAGCCAATCAGACTCGATGGCCTCCTCGCGGTAGCGCTTGACCGTCACCTTGCCTGGGCCCTTGGCCTGGTCGTACGGCGACCACGAGAACGCCCGCATGGCCGTCGGGGCCATCGGGGGCGCGTTCAGGGGGCAGTACATCAGCAAGATCTGGTCGGCCGCGACATCGCTGTAGCTGCCGGCCGCGTTCTGAATCGCGGTGTTGTAGGCGCTGTTCGCCACCAGGTACCGCTGAACGCCGAAGATCTTGGCCATGACCGAGAGCTGGGCCGCCTGCGGGTCGCTCGTGATGACGGCCGGGTTTTGAAGCTGGCCGCCGTACACGATCTTCGGCGCGATCGCCGAGTGACCGATCAGGTAGTCGTGAACGTTCGGGCTCACGATCATGGTGTCGGCGCGGCGCCCGTTGGTGCCTCGGCGAACCAGCGTGTGCGCATAGTTCATCGTCATGATCGGGTCGGAACCGCTGGTGTTGAACGAAGTGAACGTCGACGCGTAGGTCGCCGTGGTGTCGTCGTCGCCGGTCATCCGGTTGCCCGAGTCCCAGCTGGTGGTCAGCATCGCGCGCGCCAGGAAGGCCCGCTCGCGCCGCAGCAGCAACTGGTCGATCACGCTGGCCGTGACGCCCTGCTCGTACCCGACGGGGTCGTCGGCCGAGTCGCGTTCGCGGTCGATGCTCTTGCCCTTCAGCGCGTAGACCTCCGCTCGGTAGCTGTCGGTCGACAGCGACGCGATGGTCTCCGCGGCGGGGGCGCCGGGTCCGCGGGGCTTGGCGTCATCGCGGGCGAAGTCGGCGCGAGACCACACGTTGTAGTAGTCGCTCTGTTTGGACACCGGCGCGATCGGGACGGCCTGATCTGCGATGTACGTGGAGGCGTCGCGCATGTACGCGACGGCGTAGTCGGTGAGGATGGAATCGACGTGTAGCGTGCGTGGCATCTTCTTGTGACCTCAGATGATTCCGTCGCGCTGGAAGTAGCCAGACACGAAGTCAGCGGCTGCGGTGGCGGACTCGAACACGCGCCCGACGCGTCGGTGGCCGGAGGTGGCGGAGACGGCGACCCGGCCCACGGTGCCAGCGACGCAGACATCCGCCGGGGCGGTGATGGCGGCGTTTGCGCGCATGAACGTCGAGCCCTGGATGACCACCGTCGCAGCCTGCCCGGCCGTCGGTGAGTTCTGCAGGATGCCGTCAGCGACGCCGCCGGCGGTGCTCTGAAGGTCGCACTGCAGGACGCCGCTCGATAGAGAGAAGACGACCGCGCAGTACTGCGAGGATGAGAGGTCCGATGCCGCGATCGCGGTCACGACCTGGTTTGGTCCAAGTACAACGGCCATGGGTCAGCTCCTCGCCCGGTGGGCGGCGTAAAGTTCGGGGTTGTCGCGAGCGAGCCGCTTGGCGATCTCCGCGGCGGGCTCCTTGGGGTTGGCCTTCTTCTCGGCCTCGTACAGTTCTTCGAAGGAACCGGCCGCGTTGGCCGAGCCGTTCGAGCCGACGGACTTGGTGATCGAGCCCTTCTTGATGGACTCGGCCCAGGCCTTCTCGGCCTGCTCGAACTTCTTCGCGAGCTCGGCGTCAGCCTTGCGAATGATGACGCGCGCCTTGGCATGCTCCTCGATGGTCAGGCCGACGAGGCCATCGCATCCACCCTCGCGGGCCTTCGAGATCTCCTCGCGCTCGCTCTCGCGGGCCTTGAGGGTCTCGACCTCCTGCTCTAGGCGCTTCTGGATCTCGTCGCGGCTCTTCAACTGCTCGGCCAGCGCCTTCGCGGCGGGGGTCTCGGCGCCGTCGACCTTCGGGGTCTCAGTGGTGAGGAGGCTGCTGCGCTCCTCGGGGGACAGAGCGGCGAGCGCCGCCTTCAAGTCTTCGATCTTCATGGGTTCACTTTCCCGAGCCTTCACCAGCTCGATGGAGACGCCCTTGCCCGCGCCGGCATCGACGAGGCTCAGGAGGCGGATTTGGAGATTGCGTAGGCGGCCGACTTCGCCCTTGGCCACCCGCTCACGAGCCTTGGACTTGGCGCTGAGCGACGATCCGTCGAGCCCGGTCACTCGGTGGGCGAGGACGTCGATGCTGAACTCGTTGAGCTCGCCCCGCTCGACGCGGGCGGCGACGTCATCAGATACTTCGAAGCCAGCCCACCAGCCGACACGGCCGGATCCGTCGCCGTCCATGGCCACCCGCTTACGAGGGTCGAGGTAGGCGGACTCGATGAGGTCACCGATCGGCTTTCGGTCGTGCTGGATGTCGGCCTTGCGGGCGTTCTTGGCGAAGTCATAGACGCCTTCCTCAAGCTCGGACGGCTCGATGATGTCGTCTTGGTGGTCGATGACGAGGACCCCATCGGCGTCAACGGCAACGGAGCCGAAGCCAAACACCCTGCGCTTTCCAGAAGTTCCGCCCTTGGTGACGGCCACGATGGGCATCGACAGGCGAAGGCCGTCCTTGGTGCGCTCGGCGAAGCTCTTGGCCTTGGCGCCGGGGATGAGGCCGGCGTTCGTCAGGCCTCGCTCGGCGATCGCACGGGCCTCGGACACGGACTCGCCGGCCGCCTGGGCGGTGGTGAGCACGCGGGCCCACAGCGCCTGAGCGTGCTCGTCCAAAGCGTTGAGGTCGACCGCCACGGTTGCCAGCTTTCGCTGTGCCGGGACAGGATGGCCTCACCGTGGATGGTGAAATTACCGACCCAAAGAAGCGCTTCGGCGCGCTACTCCGCACCGTGCGCGTTCAGGCATCGATGAGCCAGGAGGCGTTGGCGGTGGCCATCGGGGCGAACGACCTCCAGCGCATCAGCGAGGCGGAGAACGGCACGCGGCGCCTCAAGCCAGGCGCGCTCGCTCGGCTCGTGGAAGGCCTCGAGCCGGAGATGCGGACCCAGCTTGTGCACGCCTGGATCTCGGCCGAGGGTGAGCTACCGATCGTGATGACGATGGTGGACGCGGATGGGCGGGCCCAGGTGCCTACGCCTCTTGCTCTGCAGGTGGCCGTTCACTTTGCGGCGTGGTGGCCTACTCTTGCCCGGGGCGAGTCGCGGGCGGCGCGGGCTGCTCTGTCGGTGATGCGCTGGGCTTTGGCTCGACTGGGTCAGCCTCCGGAATGAAGCCACGCCCGACGGACCCGAGGATGCGGTCTGCTCTGGCGGCTTCGATATTGAAGAACTCGGTGAGCATGTTGACCGCGGTGTCTCTCGGCAACTGGCCATCGACCACCGACTGCACGATGCCCTGCGCCGCCGTGACCTGCGCTCCGTTGAGCGCTGTGTCTGCCGCCTTTGCGTCCCCAGGCATCCCGACGACCGGGCCCGGTCCAACAGCCTGTATATTCGGGCCGACCTGCTCCTGCGGGTCTGGGACGAGAGCCGGTCCAGGCCGCATCTCCTCGTCCTTCGACATGTCCGGCTCGGGCGCGCCGGGAATCTGGCGCACCATCCAGTCCTGGAGCTCCTGGGTCGGCACGATGATGCCCCCGTTGATGGCCTTCGAGAGCATGTCGATGAGCTCGGGCAACTCGGGAGCCATGACCTCGCCGCGCTCGATCTCGGGCCAAAGCTCCCTCGGAAAGCCGTTGAGCTCGCAGAGGCGGTGGGCCCCTTGCTTGGTCACGGCCTCGGCGTAGGAGTCGAGCAGGCCACCGATGGCGGCGATCGTGAGCGTGATCTTGCTGTCGGCCAACGCCTTCGAGCCGACCGCCTCTTGCCCCAACGACATGAAGTCGCAGAGGACGGAGATGAGGAAGCGGGTCTCGTGCCTGCGGATGGGCGTGTCGGCGACGACGCGCTGGGTCCCGCCGGACGTCATGAGCTTGACCGCGTAGCCGGTCTTCTTGCCTTCGATCTCCTCGGACGGCCGCACCAAGGCATCGAGCTTGCCGCGCCGGAGCTTTCGACCCTTGTCCTCCCAGTCCGCACGCACTGCCCGACGAGCCGCATCGGCGTTTGGATCCATTACAGCGGGAGGAAGCTGGATATCCGGCACGCCGGTCAGGTCGCGGTCGATGCCGATAGCCTCGCTCTCCTCGAGGTTGCGTGCGTACATCCAGGCGCGCCAGCCAGAGCGGTAGGCTGAGCGACCTTCGGGCGATCGCTTCTCTGGACGCGGGACGAAGTGGATGAGCCTGGTGAGCGGGATGTCGAAGGTGCCGCGGGTGGGCACAAGCTGCTGGACGCCGGTGACTTCGCATCGACCGTCGACGTCCGTCTCTAGCCAGCGGTAGACCGAGCTTTGCGCCCGCGGCTCGATGTCGCGCCACATGTAGCGCGGCGTGCCGGTGCTGTCCGGGCGGATCTCGTAGAGCGGTTCTGCCAGGCTGAAGCCGAATGGGTAGGCGCTCAAGGCCTCGACCACGATCTGGTTCCAACCCGTCTTCATCCCCTCCATGTTCTCGGAGATGAAGTCGGCGACCTTCTGCGCGGCCTCGTCGTCTTCGATGGCCGGCTCAACGGTCCACTCCACCTGCTGGGCGAACAGGCTGACCAGCGACATGACGGCGCCGGGCAGCGGGCTGTCGAGCATCTCCTGCCAGGTGTCGCGCGCCTTCGAGCCTTGCAGCCCGCGCACGTACTCCTCTTGGACGATGCCGCCGGAGATCTTGAGGCCGACGTCGCCGGCTTGCGCCAGGATGTCGCCCGCGGGCTCAGATGCTGCTTTGGTGCGGGGGCGTCTGGCCACGGGCGGATGGTGGACCGCCTAGGCGTGAGTAGGCCTCACCACTACCGGTGAGGCGTCGGCGCGGTCACATCAGATTGACGAGGAATGCTACGCGACCTCGCTCATCCCATGAAGCTGCTCCTGGTCCTGGCTCTTGTCGTCGTGGGTGGGTGCGCTGGTCAGCCCGATCGATACGCCGCCTGCGCCGAGCTGCACCGCACCTGCGAAGGGGCGCTCGAGGTCGTCTGCCGCCAGGATGACCGGTGGTGCGAGTCGACGTCCCCCGCCAACGCAGCCATGCGCTCGCCGCTGCTGGTCTACTGCGCCGACCAGTACGATGCGTGCATCGGGGGCTGAAAAGGAAGGGGCCGACCAGGATTCGCGGTCCCAGTCGGCCCCTGTGTGAAGGCGTTGGTCTGGCATGGGTTAAGTCGCGCCGGGATCCATATCGAGTTCCGGCATGTTTTTGCCTTCCGAGGCCGGCATTGCCGTAGCCGTGGATGCCGCCATGCCAGCCTTGAATCCATCATCGTACGCCTTCGCCCGCTCGACGGTGACGGCTAAGTCACGCGCGGTCTTAGCCGCCAGAAGCTCGCCGCGGATGTTCGCTAGTTCGGCCAGAAGCGGCCTGAGTTCATCATCCAGCAGTTCGGACAACGTCTCATCGCCAGGCCAATTTATGGCCTTGTGGATGCGCTCCGCCAACGCCTTGGTGTCGATCATCTCTTCCCCCTCGCCGGCACCACCGTGCATCGGCAGTTCGCCGTCTCTTCGATGGGCGCCAACGGGTCGCCCGGGTAGCGCAGGCGGTTCCCCAGCGGCGTCACGACGGTCTCTCCACGCCGGAAGCGCACGCCGTCTAGGCGCTCGTGGTGGCGGTCTCCGCTGCGACCATCCGAGTAGGCCAACCACTCGAGCTCATCCACGCCGGTTGCCGCGAACCCATGCATGCGACCGGTGTTCTCGGCCTGGACAAGCTCGGTGCGCGCGATGAGCTCCGCCCGAGCCCACGAGAAGGCGTAGGTCTTGGATGTGTCGGGGTTCGCTGGGTCGGCCTCGCTCACCCGAAGGTCTCGGGCGATGCGCCGGGTGATGTCGCCCGTCGTCTCCCCTTTGCGTGAGCCATCCTCGATGATGTCGCGCACCTCGGAGCGGATGCGGTCTCGGGTCTCCTGGCCGATGGCTGCGGCGGAGCGCATGGACTCGCCTACGATTTGCTGGAACACCGTGATGCGCGTCGGCTTGCCCGCGATGGCGTCCGCGATGAGCTGGGGGCTGATGGCATAGCCCGCCGCAGCCGATGCGCCAGCGGCCCGCCGGATGCCGAACGCCGTGAGCAGCTTGGCCAAGTCCCAGTCCCCCGGGTCCATCCGCGGCGGCGGCTCCTGCTGCTTGCTGCGCCTGGCCCTGAGGTAGCCCATCGGGTCGAGGCGCGCGCGGGCCAGCTCGGCGCCAACAACGCGGCGAGCCCATGTCCTGATGGAGGCGGCGAGGCGGTCCGTCGAGTGCTCCGCCTGGCGCATGGACTCGAGCAGTTCAGCCGAGCGGCGCGCTTTGCCGTGCGTCGTCAGGATGCGGGCGGTGGCCGTGTTCACTTCACATCCCCGGCGATGTCATCGCCCGTCGGGTCGTCCAGCAGCACCTGCCGGCGCGGCGGCGGCTCGTAGCCAGTGGCCTGGTAGCCAGGGCCCATCAGGCCACCAAGCTCGGAGCGGATGCGCGGCGGGCCGTCGGCGTCTCTCACGGTGATCTCTATCCAAACGTAGTCGCCAGACGAGGCCGTTGCGCTATAGCGCATCAGCCTTTCATCCACCATCGCCTGTATCTGAGCGCCATTGAGCGTGGTGTCGACCGGATAGGTCGCTGCCCCGAAGATCGTCGAGCCATCGGCCTTCTGCTCGGCCGGCCGCTTGCCCACCAGCTTGGACGACGTCGAGTCGTGCTGCTGTAGCTGCAGCAGCATCATCTCATCGTAGGAGCTCACGGCTTCGCCCTCCGCCCGGCGCGTAGAGCGCGCCGCCGCTGTGCATGCCAGGCACGGCGGTCGTGCCGATTCATAGCCACCACACGCGCCACTTCTCGCTCGGGGATATCGACGAAGCGCGCCGCCCGCTCGAGCTCCTGCGCCCCATCCGCTCCCAAGGCCTCTCGAAGGCGCTGGCGTTGCTCCTCGGTGTAGATGTTCCCTCGGTCATCCATGATCAGTGGCCCCTCCTCGCGCTTCGGCAGCGCAGCCCGTGTGAACGTCGTGCCCGTACATCACCATGCTCATGATCTATAATCTGCCTCAATCCACGGTGTGTGGTCCAGCGATTCTCCTGGGCCGATAACCAAGCTCTCCGACCCGATAAGCTCCGTCCCTGCCCACACCAGCGCGTCGAGCCGGTCGGGAGAGTCGGCGTCTCCCGGCTCCCACCCGCAGAGCTGGTCCTCCAGGTCACCAAAGACTCGGATGTGATGAGCACGCCCCTGCTCGTAGACCGCGGCCACGGGGTCGGCGCGGACTTCCTTGCCCCGGCTCGCGGACACGAGAGTGATCGGCGCGTTGCGGTCGACCTGCCTGATGGTCGACTCCACCATCTCGCCGCCCTGGTTCTTCTCCGCGACGATGCGGTCGGCCTTCCAGCGGTGGAAGCTCGCCACGGCCTGGGTGGCCCACTCGTTCGGGCTGTAACGCCCGCTGACGTCGTCCAGCAGCCACAGGTGACCCTCGCGGTCGATGCCCATGACCACGATGCCCGTCTCGTCCGAGCCCTCCTCGGCGCTCACGGCTGGGTCCACGGCGACCACGACGCGGGTGAGGCGCAGGCTCGCCAGCACCGCCTTGGCCGTGTCGTCCCGCAGCGTGTCGTCGGCCTGGCCCAGCACCCACCGCTCTCGTAGCGCGAGCGGCACCACGTCCTGCCGCCGGTATTCCTCGAGCGTGGCCCGCTTCCACCGCGCGCCCGGGGCCTCGTCGAAGAGCTCGCCGTCGAGTTCCTGCCTACCGATGGTTGTGCCTTGATAGCGAAGCAGGAGCTTGCGGACCTGCTCCGGGTCCAAGTTCGCGGCGTTGTCGAGCGTGCGCCCGCGGATGGTGACGGTCCCTGGGTCCTGCATGATGGCCCGCAGCCACGCCTTTGGCCGAGGCGTCGTCGTCAAGATGGCCCGCGCGCCCATCGGATGCGGGATGCGAAGGCCGAACGAGATCTGGTCCCAGACGTCGCGCGTCCTCCAGGTCGCCACCTCGTCGCCCCACACCAGGTCGTACTGCGGGCCGCGGAGTTGGTCCGGCTTGTCGGCGCTGAAAGTGAGCGCCTCGGCGCCGTTCGGCCAGCGGAGGAGGCGCTTGCTCGGGTAGTGCTTCGGTCGGTACTCGGGCGGGCCAACGTTGAGCACGCCGCTTGGGCCGTGGGTCATCACGTCTCGGACGTCGGCGCTCGTCCTGCCGATGAAGCCGATGCGCTTGTAGCCATGCTCCATCACGAGCTCGTTGACGCTCTCGGCGCCAAAGCGGCTCTTGCCCCAGCCGCGGCCAGCCATCACCAGCACGGTTCGCCAAGGGCCCGTAGGCAGAGCTTGGTCGGGACGCCGGAGGAAG
>CAZEMX010000051.1:0-12426 GCA_964513415.1 uncultured Nitrososphaerota archaeon | reverse complement strand
TTTTGCGTTAACTTTGAAAAAGGAGCGCTAAGTAGTTCTTAATCTTCAAACAAAATTTACGATGTAGAAAGCAATTCTTCAAACTTACGACGCGTGATATTTTATTGTGCCGTATATAAAAAACAGTCAAAAAATTGCACTGTTATAGTTAGAGTTCAAGGCGCAACACATATATTCAGGTCTCGTAAGTAAGAGGGGTGCACGAACTGTAGACAAGTGCGATAACGACAGCCGCGACCTATCGGCGGCGCTGATCGTGACCTTACGGGCCCTAGCCCGAGGGGTGATCGATCGCTCTCCGGTCGCGGTTATAATCATGGGGACCTAAAAAACGCCGGCGCAAACGCCGTCGGGTCGGATTTAGGTCTTACATTGGACTCGATATCCAACCACGAAATGTGGTTGGGGTTATAACGGGCCTTGCGGACGTTAATCCCGGTTGATCCTGCCGGACCCGACTGCTATTGGGGTGAGGCTAAGCCATGCGAGTCAGCGCTTCTAACCATGATGAGGCGCGGCATACGGCTCAGTAACATGTGGTCAATCTACCCTCAGGACGGGGACACCCTCGGGAAACTGAGGCTGATCCCAGATAGATAATGGATCCTGGAATGGTTCTTTATCCAAACGATACGGGACTCATGTGTTTCGTGTCGCCTGAGGATGAGACCGCACCCTATCAGGTAGTTGGTGGGGTAACGGCCCACCAAGCCTATAACGGGTACGGGCCCTGAGAGGGGGAGCCCGGAGATGGGTACTGAGACAAGGACCCAGGCCCTACGGGGCGCAGCAGGCGCGAGACCTCTGCAATGCGCGAAAGCGCGACAGGGCCACCCCGAGTGCTAGACGCTGAGTCTAGCTTTTCCTTAGTGTAGTAAGCTAGGGGAATAAGCGGGGGGCAAGCCTGGTGTCAGCCGCCGCGGTAATACCAGCTCCGCGAGTGGTCGGGACGATTATTGGGCCTAAAGCGTCCGTAGCCGGCCTAGCAAGTCTCTGGTTAAACTTCAAGGCTTAACCTTGAGATTGCTGGAGATACTGCTAGGCTAGGGGGCGGGAGAGGTTGAGGGTACTTCACGGGTAGGGGCGAAATCCTATAATCCGTGAAGGACCACCAGTGGCGAAGGCGCTCAACTGGAACGCGCCCGACGGTGAGGGACGAAAGCCAGGGGAGCAAACGGGATTAGATACCCCGGTAGTCCTGGCTGTAAACGATGCGGGCTAGGTGTTGGGTTGGCTTCGTGCCAACCCGGTGCCGCAGTGAAGGCGATAAGCCCGCCGCCTGGGAAGTACGGCTGCAAGGCTGAAACTTAAAGGAATTGGCGGGGGAGCACCACAAGGGGTGAAGCCTGCGGCTTAATTGGAGTCAACGCCGGGAATCTTACCGGGAGCGACAGTAGTATGAAGGCCAAGCTGACGACTTTGCTAGACAGACTGAGAGGAGGTGCATGGCCGTCGCCAGTTCGTGCCGTGAGGTGTCCGGTTAAGTCCGGCAACGAACGAGACCCCCATCTTCTGTTGCTAGCCTGTTTCTTCGGAGACAGGTGCACACGGAAGAGACTGCCAGTGTTAAACTGGAGGAGGGAGGGGGCTACGGCAGGTCAGCATGCCCCGAATCTCCCGGGCCGCACGCGGGCTGCAATGGCGAGGACAGCGGGTTCCGACCTCGAAAGGGGTAGGCAATCCCTTAAACCTCGCCGTAGTTGGGATTGAGGGCTGTAACCCGCCCTCATGAACATGGAATCCCTAGTAACCGCACGTCACCATCGTGCGGTGAATACGTCCCTGCTCCTTGCACACACCGCCCGTCGCTCCACCCGAGTCAAGCTTGGGCGAGGTTCGGACCATTGTCTGTATCGAACCCACGTTTGGCAAGGGGGGAGAAGTCGTAACAAGGTGGCCGCAGGGGAACCTGCGGCCGGATCACCTCCTATGTTTGACCCGCTAAGCCCCAACCACACGTGAAGGATAAGATGTCGAGTCCAATTCATGAGAAGTGATGCAACTGTGGAGGAAACTCCTCAGTGAAGGGCGTAGCAGGTTGGTCTGACCGGGCCTTACTTGCGATAAACGCCATGCACAGGTTTCAGTGTTTCTGACACCAGACTAGGTTTAGTAGAAACCGGGTCTGACACGCCAACGCCAGTTGGTGGATGGCTAGGCTCTGGCACTGAAGAAGGGCGCGGCAAGCAGCGATATGCTCCGGGGAGACGCACGCAGTCATAGATCCGGAGATACCCGAATAGGACATCCCGTCAGAGGTTAACAGCCTTTGACGTTCCGTAAGGAACGGGAACTCCCTGAACGGAAACATCCAAGTAAGGGATGGAAAAGATACCAATAGGTATTCCCTTAGTAGGGGCGACCGAAGGGGGAACAGCCCAAACCGAATCCTGAGCGAAAGCTTAAGGAGATGTGGGGTCATGGACCCTCCTCCTCTTACCTCGAGAAGCCGAGGTCGTCTGGAAAGGCGCACCGTAGAGGGTGATAGTCCCGTAAGCGTATACGAGGTTGAGTTGTGGAGGAGTTCCTGAGTACTACGTCTTGGTCCTGACGTGGGAATATGGGAGTCACAGACTTCCAAGGCTAAATATGTCCAGAGTCCGATAGGGCACTAGTACCGCGAGGGAAAGCTGAAAAGAACCCCGAGAGGGGGGTGAAAAGAGTCTGAAACCAGCTGGCAACTAGCGACATGGTATGGAAGGAAAGATCTTCTTCGAAGGAACCTTCGTGAGGAGTAGTACGAGAAGAGGGGACTAATATCATGTCTTCCGTTTCGGAGCACGGCCCAGGGAGTTCATTGAGGTGGCGAGCCTAAGAGGGTTAACCTCGTAAGCGAAGGGAAACCAATAGCTCGCAACTACTCTGTAGCGAGGAGCAAGGTCCGATGAGGGCCTGTATAGTCACCTCGATGAGAACCCGGTACCGAGCGATCTAGGCCTGAGCAGGATGAAGCCGGGCGAAAGCCTGGTGGAGGTCCGCAGGGGTTCTGACGTGCAATTCGTTCCTCTGATTTGGGCCTAGGGGCAAAAGACCAATCAAGCTCGGTGGTAGCTGGTTCCTCCCGAAGTGGGTCCAAGCCCAGACTGCCTGGAGGTTGCGGGTAGGGTAGAGCGACCAATCAGGAAGACACAAACCGAAAGGTTTGGCTTTCTCTTTGAACTCCGAACCTGCTCGCTCCGTAGAAGGGCGGATACGGTTTCCATGGGAAAAGCTCATGGGACGAGAGGGGAACAACCCAGACTTAGGTTAAGGCCCCAAAATGCTGGTTAAGTGTTAACGAAAAAGGCGTCTTTGATCGAAGACAGCTGGGAGGTAGGCTTAGAAGCAGTTACCCTTTAAAGAGTGCGTAACAGCTCACCAGCCGAGATCAAGGGCCCTGAAGATTTTCGGGGCTAAATCAGCTGCCGATACCTAAGATCACTCTTGGATTCTCGAGTGTTGGTAGGGAGGCGTTGTGGTTGGGTAGAAGCTGGGTCGAGAGATCCAGTGGACCGATCACAAGTGCGAATCCTGGGGGAAGTAACAGCGTAGAAAGGTGAAAATCCTTTCCGCCGTAAGGGCCAGGTTTCCTCGGCAACGCGTCGTCGACCGAGGGTCAGTCGGTCCTAAGGCAGCACATAACCTGTAGCTGTCGAATGGGAAACTGGTTAATATTCCAGTACCTTGGGGATACGTTTGAGCCTGATACTTGCGCTTCGTGATAGGCCGAGCAGAATGACCATTCTGTTTAACTTCAGTAAACCTGGGGAGAACCGTAATGGTGAGAACCGGGTGAAAGGAGGATGAGCTGGCCTTAAGGCTGGTTCGGCTGATTCGTGGAGCCCTTGAAAAGGGTATTAGGAAGGATTCTCCAAGTCCGTACCGAGAACCGACACAGGTGCCCTAGATGAGTAGTCTCAGGCGTGTCGGGAACACCCTAGGTCAGGGAACTCGGCAAATTAGCCCCGTACCTTCGGTATAAGGGGTGCCTGGGTCCCTAAGCGAATGCTTGGGGGTCTAGGTCGCAGTTACAAGGGGGTCCCGACTGTTTAATAAAAACATAGATCCCCGCAAGCCCGTAAGGGTGTGAACGGGGGTTGAATCCTGGCCACTAGCGGTCCGTGAAAACCGGGTACAACCGGGCGAAGCGCCGCTGAAGGCCGGGAGTAACTCTGACTCTCTTAAGGTAGCCAAATGCCTTGCCGGGTAAGTTCCGGCGTGCATGAATGGAACAACGAGGACCCCGCTGTCCCGACCTGGGGCCCGGTGAACCTACCTCTTGGTGAAAAGGCCAAGAACTTCCAACGTGGGGAGAAGACCCCGTGGAGCTTTACTGCATCCTGTCGTTGGGGTAGGGTCATGATTGCAGAGCGTAGGTGGGAGTCGCTATATCCCAGTTCCTCAGGGGGCTGGGGGAGACAACAATGTAACACCACCCCCTCATGGCTATACTTCTTACCGAGGCGCAAGCTTCGGAACATCGGCAGGTGGGCAGTTCGGCTGGGGCGGCACGCCCTTGAAAATGTATCAAGGGCGCCCAAAAGTCAGCTCAGGCGGGTCAGAACTCCGCCGTAGAGGGCAAGGCCAAAAGCTGGCTTGACTGGATCCTGAAAAGCGAGGGATCCAGGGTCGAAAGACTGGCCTAGCGACCGCTCGTGCCCCCCTCTGTGGGGGCCGGGCATGACAGAAAAGTTACCCCGGGGATAACAGAGCCGTCGCGGGTGAGAGCTCCCATCGACCCCGCGGTTTGCTACCCAGATGTCGGCTTTTCCTATCCTGGGAGTGCAGCAGCTCCCAAGGGTGGGGCTGCCCGCCCATTAAAAGGGAACATGAGTTGGGTTTAGACCGTCGTGAGACAGGTCGGACTCTCCCTGTTGGAAGCGCTGGCTGCTTGAGGGGAAGGTGCGGCTAGTACGAGAGGAACGCTGTGCCGCTGCCTCTAGTTTACCGGTTGTCCGGTAGGGCACTGCCGGGCAGCCACGCAGTAAGGGGTAACCGCTGAAAGCATCTAAGTGGGAAACCCACCCCGAGACTAAGCAGCCATTCCGCTTATAGCGGACGAAGGCTCCTGTAGAACACAGGGTTGATGGAACGGGGGTGTAAGCACCAAGGCTTCGGCCGAGGTGTTCAGCCCGCCGTCACCAATCGCTTGAGGTGCAGACCAAGGCCTACTAAACCTGGGTGAAATCAGAAAACTGAAACCTGGCATGGCTTGCTTTAATTTCTAATGAATCAAGACAGAATGAGTTTGTTATATGAAGGTTAAGCCATAGTGCAGCGGACGCTAAGCAAATTAGCCCGGTCACGCTAGTGTAAATTGAAGAGCTAGAATGCCGTTCACGCCATACCATATTGGGCCGGCCCTTGCGCTTGGTCTGGTTCTGAGGGGGCGGTTCCACGCGCCAACGTTCATGGTTGCCAATGTTGTGCTCGATGTAGAGCCGTTTCTAGCGATATCCTTTGGATGGGGAGGCTTCCTGCACGGAATATTCCACACGTTCCTTGTGGCAACATGTACGGGTGCGGTTTGCGGGTTAATAATGAAGCTGCTCGAGGGGAGGCTCGGGGGATTGTTTCGGGCGATGAAGTTAGAGGGGCCAGAATACGGCAAGGTCACAAGTACCAAGGCGTTCCTAACGGCAGGGGTCCTAGGGTGCATGATGCACGTCTTATTCGATGCGCCGCTATATGCGGATATCCGACCATTCTTCCCACTGGTAGCGAACCCGCTCTATTCGCCGGCGAGCGCGTCAATGGTTTACGATGCGTGCATATGGCTGGGCATTGCCGGGCTCGTTTACTGGATAGCGCTGTTTTTAGGAAGACAGGGAGAGTGCGTGAAACCGGAAGATGATTCGCAGAAAAAGTAACCCTCCGTCAAGGTGATGTCCAACGACCTATTGATAAGATCAACTCTTCCCATCGCCCCGCGCCCCCCTCTTTGAGGTCATGGTCAGGGTCACTTCCGCATTTCCTTCATCTCGCACTCAACTTCCTTATTCAATAGAATTAGCCCAACCACCGTCAAGGCAGCCCCCAGCAGCAACATCTCCACGAGGCAATCGTAACCAAAGTACCTATCCAAAAGGGTCCAAACACTCCTGAATACTAATACTGAAGCGAAGAGCAGTATGCCTTCCCCTATCAGAAACCTTTGAATTTTCATACTTAATACTACGTCCGGAACACAATAATAGTTTTTCAAAGAATTGGGAGGCCCTTGCCTTAGCAATAGGGTATGCACTTCCTCCTGAATGCGACGGTGCCTTCCTTAGCGCCTTGGTCATGCATAATGCGGTTATCACCTCGCGGTTGAGTTCCAGCCTCTCCTTCAGTAGCAGACTAATGGCGTGCTAAAACAGCTTTCCCTCTGACACTGCCAAAGAACGCATTCAGGGGGTTTTCAGCAAATGGGAATGCCTCATCCAGCCTACTTCGATATGACGGTTTGCCAGCCCTTAGGCGGTCAGTTTTAAATGGGCGTGTTGGCCGTAACCCACCTTCTGTTTTAAGCAGCATTTGACTATGCGGGCTACCCGGGCCTGCTGTAGGCATCATCAGCCCCTATTCGCCCTTTCTCCCCGCGGTTTGGCCGTTTCAACGATACCGCCAGCATCCTCTGCGAGTTGCCCTCGCGCCATCGACATACGCTGGCGGGCGTCCCGTTTCTGATCCAAGAGCAGAGGTCCCCCCCTATGCCTCATGGCATCGCGGTCCTACATGGAGGATGGAGTTTCCTCAGGTCCGTGGCTCTCGCCAAGAACCCGTGAGCCGCTCACCAACTCGCCCAGTAACCTCCTGAGACGCTCAGAGATAAATGTGCCCATCGCCCGTTCAAAGAGACCCAAAACGCCCTTAAAGGGGTAGTGTCATCTGATGGAGGAAGGATAGGCGCGGTTTAGATCATTCGTCAGGCAATTGGATATGCCGAATAGGTTTGATGAGTTGTGGCTTAGGCACCATCGGTTTTGCTCTGAGAGCGCACGGCGCGCCCGGAGTCAAGTTTGTTGAAAAGGTATGCCCATAGAACCAGTCCGATGGTATTCGCCGTGATCATTGGAAACGCGATCTGCGATACTATGTTAACTGCCGCGTCCAATGGCTGCACTAGTAGTAAGATCGCGCCCATCGCACCGGATTCTAAAACTAAACCGAGAACTGCAACCTTTGCCAAATTCAGCTTTCTTGAGGAGTATAAGGCGACAAGACCGGCGATGATTCCGATAAGCACGGTCGAGATGGTGCACGGCAAAGCCGTGGTACCGCCCAACGTATAGCGGTGGACCCCACCAATTATGCCCGCCAGAAGCCCAGCAATCGGACCGCCAGTCAATCCAGCTATCATTGCCGCCAGTTCCCTGACGTTGATTATGGTTCCATCAGCCAGTTTGGTGCCCATCGCGGTCCCATAAATTGCTAGCATCCCCAAGACAATGCCAATCATCGCCCTTGGGGTCGCCCGTTTCTGCCTCATGAATTCAGAGGTGCTCATGAGCAGAGTGATAACAATCATGAACGAAGCTGTGCCGAGCAGTATGAGCGTGCCCATGACGGACGATAGGAGGTCGGTCAAGTTGATCGCCTCCTTCGTTATATATTTAAACAAATAAAAGCTTATTCATTAAGAGGACTCGTTCATCTGTTTCGTATAGAAATAGCCCAATAAGAATCCGGCAATGATGATCAGCCTTATGACCAAGTTTATAGCCATTATGGTAGAAGTCATCTGATACTCAACAAAGCCCATCTTGACGATCCACGAGAACTTCTCTTCCGGTCCGAACCCGAAGAGCCATACCCACCATTCAATGAGACTCCCATCGTAATCGTGAAAGACGTATTTGGCGTATATAGGGTAAGCAAAATCGTTGGCAAGGCTTGCTATCCGTCCTAGGACATATACGAGCACGATTGACAGCGGCTTCCTGAAGAGCACCAACGTTAGGAATGGAACCATGTAAAAGATCTCGAGCCAGATGTGATAGGCCGGAGGCACGGAAGCGTTGATTAGGGCAGTTGAGAAGATGTAATATTCGATATAGTTTACGAAGACCGCCCCATATACGATTGAAAAGACAAGCAGGATGGCGAACTCTCTGTTGCTCACGGGGGCGAATATGCCTCTTAATAGCGACCGGATATCCATTGCGATGGCCTCTTTAGTTATTGAAACCGGGAAACGGCAGAGCGTTTCATAGCTGACCGTTTATTTTATCTTATAAAAATATGTCGTTTGATGGCGAAACTTTTTGTTGAAAGGACGTGACTGCAGGCGTCGTGTCATGCTTCTGAGTGGATGCCGATCCTCAGTAGATCTTCCCGTTGAGCTTGGCATCGGCCTCTATGATGATCAGTCCCGCGTCCTTGTAGATCGAGCCGTTTACGACCCCCTTGATACGCAACTCGCCGCCCTTGTTGTATACGTTTCCATTCACTGCACCGCATATCTCTGCCTTCGAGCCTTTCTCAAGGATAAGGTCCTGGGATATCACCCCGTTCAGCACTAAAAATCCCTTATCAGCGACGATGGTGCTGCCTCCAACAGTTCCGTTAAGCGTTAATTCTTCAGATACCTTGAAGTCACCATTCATCTTGCGATTTTCAATCTTCATGCCATAGCCCCTCAAGCAGTTGAATTTTTCGTCTCTGGTAGTAAATCTCCTCTAAGGTAGTGGAGGGAGACCAGAAAGACGGTTAACAAAATATAATATGCGGGGGGATTAATGAATACTTCGCACTTAAGGATGAATACAGCTCGGTCTAAGTGAATGAGTCTCGGCGGGTTAGACCTCATAGAGTTTTCTATAGCCGTCAGAGACGGCCTTGATTTCAGCTTCGTCTTTAGCGCTACGGTATAGTGACAGCGGCTCTCGATTAAGAGCAAGGAACGCCTCGCCCCATTTGACCTTTGAAAGCAGTTCAAGCGCAAAGCCCTCGAATCCGCAGATCAGAAGGGAGGCAGAGATCGCCTCCAGGGTGCTCAGTTTGAAAGGCACGGCATAATTTGTCGGGTTAGCAGCCAATAGAAAAGGCAAAATGCGGGGTGTCAAGTGCTTCGACAGGTCTTCCGGTGCTATTCGGTTCCATGAACAGTCAACAGCGGAAATGCCGTAGTGTAGAATGGCATAGCGGTCGGTTGGGGAGAGCAGGTAGTTGCTGAATGGGTAAAGAAGGATCGACCCAAAGGGCAGAGCCCTCAAATTGAAGACCGTTTTTGCTAGCCCTAAACGCCCCATTTTTGTGGCGGTGCACTTCTTCGGGTCGCACTCCTTCTTGTGGTATATGAAGATGCCAGGCTTCAGGTTGCTAGCCGTTTTTAACCCTCAGAGAAAATCTACTTAAGGGGCATATATTATTGATTCCTTGGGGAGTTGTATGCCAACGGCTTTCATTTTGATAAATACCGTAGCGGGCGCCGAGGCAAAGGTAGTTGAGAAGTTGAGCAAAATGGAAGGGGTTGAAGAGGTCCACACGGTATACGGAACATACGATATAGTCGCAAAGATCAAGATCGACAGTGCAACAGAGAAGCTCAAGGAAGACGTGACCTGGCATATCAGAAGGATGAATGAGGTCCAGTCAACGATGACGTTGATCGTCGCCGATATCTAAAAACGGTCTGATCTATGCCAATCTACCATCTAGGGCTAGATGACACGGATTCGCTTAAGATGGGATGTACGACATACATAGCCGCACTTCTTATCGACAGGCTACTTAAGACGTCGAGCTTCA
Organism: uncultured Nitrososphaerota archaeon; assembly: GCA_964513415.1. Classification (GTDB taxonomy): domain Archaea; phylum Thermoproteota; class Methanomethylicia; order Methanomethylicales; family Methanomethylicaceae; genus Methanomethylicus. Next base: position 2,712 of record CAZEMX010000051.1, on the reverse strand, counting down.
TTGATTATCCGAACCTAATTAGGTTGAATCCAAACATTCCTTGGAAGTCGAGGGGCAATGCGGCGGTCTGTCTAAGAGTTGAATCGGACTGCGACGCGGAAGAGCTCCTCGAAATGGCAACAGAATATGTTGAGAAGTACCGGGACCGCGAGGATCCAAAGAACCAACCAGGAATAGCTATTTGTCAATCGGACACCGTTCCGGAAGGGCTCAAAAACATTGGCAAGAAGGCATTGAGTGAAGTTGTTCCCATCGAAGAGGCGCTTAGTGCGATCGGAAATTATAACGTAAAATATCGAACGATCAGGGGCGGGCGAGGTATCGTAGGCGCGCTGGCCGCGATCGGTAACACCCTCGAAGGAGACCATACGTTTGAGCTGGCAGTCTACAGGGGAAAGGCACTCTGGGGTAAGAAACGAGAGGTCGATTTTGAGAGCGTCAGGCGTTATGACAGTGAAGTGGGCGACGGTAGCTTCAACAACATAGATCCCGAATCCAAGAGGTTGCTAGTGACCCCTCATGGTCCGGACCCGGTCTTGTTTGGGATCAGAGGCGAGAGTCCGCCCCTGCTTTTGAGGGCATTAGATACTGTAAAGTTCGCAGGTGGGGAGAGGTGGGTAATTTATCGCTCTAACCAAGGAACCGATGCGCACCTGTCGCAACGGAGGAGAATAGGGAGCCTCAAGCCATACATGGCGGCAGCGGTGGAGGGCACCATATGCAAGGAGCCCATTAAAATACATGGAGGGCACGTCATCTCTAGGCTGAGCGATGGGTCGGGCGAGATCGATGTTGCGGCTTATGAGCCTTCAGCAGGCTTCAGAAACGCACTCTCCGCACTTGTCCAAGGAGACGTGGTTAGGGCATACGGTGGTGTGAAGGTGCACGGACAGGACGGGATTACATTGAATCTTGAGAGGATGGAAGTCGTAAATTTGGTCAGGGTCAAGGGAAGGAACCCCCGCTGTCCGGGTTGTGGTAAGAGCATGAAATCGGAGGGAAAGGGAAAAGGGTATCAATGCAGGCGATGCGGAAGGAAGGAACTGACGAATGTGTTAGACGGTGAAAGAGAAATAAGCGTTGGAAATTACCTGCCGCCACCAAAGGCGATGAGACACCTCACTAAGCCGCTGAAACGCTATGGTCATGAAAAGTCAGGCTGGTCCGGACCGCCCGGGGTTTTCTATGGCGTCTTTTGAAGGTTAAAGAAGTCTCTGAGTTCTTTTGCGTCGCAGTCTGCCGGCGGGATGACGGCGTCGGCGTTCTTGTAAGGATCAACGCGGGTGCCGTTTTCTTTAACATAAGAGTGAAGGGCGCTAAGTTGAGCGTACATTTTAGCGATGTCGTTCCGCTCCAGCGCTTCAAAGATCTCCCGCCCCATCGAATTCACCTTATCAAGGGCTTCGCCTTCAACGGAATATTTCTTTTCGCCAGAAAGCAGGATGATCATAACAAACACAGTCACCTCATATCGCCATATAAAAAAAGATGACTGTTAGGTTAAATGTAAATAGATGGTAGCGGGGGGTGGATTTGAACCACCGATCTCGGGGTTTCCCAGCCCTCACGGGGCATATGAGCCCCGCGGGATAACCTGGCTACCCTACCCCGCTATCAACACATATAGAATAGGCGCCTTTCTTTTTAAAGACAAGATGCGAATCTTATAAACTTTTTCTGATGTAGAAAAGGCAGCGTGGAGATGGAGGGGTTGTTTTATTGTTTTAAATTAAATAAGGCAACTGCAACAGATCATAACAGGGTAACAAGGTGAGCGGGAGGAGTTGTGCCGGCAAAAAACAAAAATTTATGCTCATGAAGAAGAAAGGGGAATTTTATTTTCTGAAGATTGTAGAGGCGGAGGGGGGCTACCGGTCGGCGGTATGGGTTTGGGACACATATCCAGGGGAGCGACAGAAAGGGTTGCCGGTGTTTATCTCGGAATATGCAGGCAAGCATGCGACGGTAAAAGACGCGAAAAAGTACTTCCTAGAGCAGGGGTTTGAGTTCGAGTGCCCAAGTAAAGGAACTGCCCGATGGCTGGATGAACTTAAGCTCGAAGAGAGGCTTGCGAAGTTCATGGAAGAAAGGGCAGGTATAGAAAAAAGGGTGCAAAAAGGTGGTTAACTGCAGTTTTGTTGGTGCAGATCTACATTATCAAGACTGCGACTGCCAAAACGCTTGTCCAAAGTCCGTTCTTATTGCCCTCAGCGGATTGGCAGATGTGCCTTGTGCGAAAGATCTTCCCGCTTGCCTTATACATCTGCTTCCTTTCATCCCAAGCTTTGTCCGGATCAAACGGGATTCCTAGCGTCGTAGCAAGCATTGTTGCAGCGAGGTCCTCCGCATATTCGCCTGAAACGTCTTCTTTTAAACCGAAGTCGTGGTGCTCTGAAAGGTAACCATAATGGTTCTTGTCATGAGGGATTGCTAATCCTACAGCGGCTGAAATTAGACGGTTAGGCTCGTTTGTATCGCTTCTTGCCATAACACAATGGATGATCTCGCCGGGCTTCAGCTCTTTCAGCCCCTCTTCTTTAGAAACGATTTCGCAGTTAGGAGGGAATATACTCGAGACGTAGACAAGATTGAACTTCTCTATTCCTGCGTCTCTAAGTGCCAACTCGAATGAGGCTAACTTCTCCTTATGGACGCCTACGCCTTTTGTGAAGAATACTTTTTTTGGAATCATCTTGAGTCGTATTCAGTATT
>CAZEMX010000050.1:0-12544 GCA_964513415.1 uncultured Nitrososphaerota archaeon | reverse complement strand
CCCCCCTGCACCGGAGACGGCGCGGGAGCCGCCGCTAACACCCTGCTGCCCCATCAGACCAGGGTCTTGGCGGGGTTCTTGGCGCCGCAGACCTCGCAGACTATGAACGTCATCCTGTCCTCGCGGAGGAGCTTGGTGTCGGGCTTGTTGCACGACGTGCACAGGACATACGCCTTGATGTACCTGACCACCAGCTCGTCGAGCGCCTCCTTCATGAACCTGCCGTGGAGCGACGCCCTGGCGTCCTCAAGCACCCCCGAGGTCGCGAGCTCCCTGACCATGAACTTGAGCAGATGGTTGGGGTCCCTGTTGAGCTTGGCGGCGACATCCTTGAAGTTGTAGACCACCGTCTTGGCCCCTATGACGTTGGACTCCGTCTGGGGCGTCTCATACTTTGACGACTTGATCGCCTTCTCCGGTATCCTCGACATGCCCCTCTTGAGCAGGGACTCGTAATCCATCGGCATCTGTATCACACAATGAAATGGAGCGAAACCATCCTAATAAAGGGAACGCCGCCCCATCCAGCACCCACCTCTGTGAAAGACAAAAATAAGGCAACGGCGCAGTATAATATCGAATTTCGAAGTGATATCCGATGGAACCAATCGTAGTCACATCAGCCCTGCCTTACAGCAACGACAGGCTTCACCTAGGCCACCTCAGGTCAACCTACCTGCCGCCGGACGTCTTCGTGCGATACCTCCGACGCGCCGGGCGCGACGTCATATTCATATGCGCCACCGACGAGCACGGGACACCGATTGCCCTGCGGGCAGAGAAGGAGAAGGTAAACCCGAAGGACATCACCGACAGGTACCATCCGATGATCAAGGACGAGCTGACGCGGATGGGCTGCAGCTTCGACTTCTTCTCGAGGACGACCGCGCCCATCCACTACGCGCTTACGCAGGAGATCTTCCGGAGGCTGCTCTCGAACGGCTTCATATACGAGCAGACCCTCGAGCAGCTCAGGTGCCCGAGGTGCGACAAGTTCCTACCTGACAGGTACGTCGAGGGGCTATGCCCGTACTGCGGGTACGAGGGGGCGAGGGGCGACTCCTGCGACTCCTGTGGGCGCTACCTGCGCCCCGTCGACCTCAAGGACCCGAAGTGCGCCATCTGCGGCACCAGGCCTGTCCCGACGCCGACTAAGCACTGGTTCTTCAAGCTGACCGCCTTCCAGGACAGGCTCAAGTCATGGCTCGAGGCCAACGAGAGGACGCCCGACAACGTCAAGAACTACGCCCTCGGGTGGGTGAATGAAGGGCTTAAGGACTGGTGCATCACCCGCGACATGACTTGGGGCGTCCCGGTCCCGGTCGAGGGCGCGGAGGGGAAGGTCATATACGTCTGGTTCGACGCCCCCATCGGCTACATCTCCTCGACGAAGGGCTACTTCCAGTCCAAGGGCGACCCCGACGGCTGGAGGAGGTACTGGCAGGGCGACGGCAAGATATTCCACTTCATCGGGAAGGACATCATCTACCACCATGCCATATTCTGGCCGGCCCTGCTCATGGGGACCGGAGAGTACAGCATCCCGACCGCCGTAGTGGCGAGCGAGTACCTGACCCTCGAGGGCAAGAAGATGTCCAAGAGCCGCGGATGGTACATCAGCATAGACGGCTACCTGAAGAGCTTCGAGCCGGACCCGATGAGGTACTACCTCATCTCGGTCGCGCCGCTCGAGAGGGACGCCGACTTCTCCGTGGACGAGTTCGTCAAGCGCTACAACGACGAGCTGGCGGACGTGCTGGGCAACTTCGTGCACCGCACCCTCACCTTCCTGGAAAAGTTCTTCGGCTCCACCGTCCCGGAGGCGAGACTCTCAGAGCAGGACCAGAGGATGCTTGCTGCGGTCGCCGCGGCGCAGACGGAGGTGGCGTCGCTGATCGAGACGCTCAAGTTCAGGGAAGGTCTGGTCGCCATAATGGCGCTGGCGCGCGAGGGCAACAAGTACCTCAACGACTCCGCGCCCTGGTCCGCCATGAAGACCGACCCGCCGAAGGCCGCCGCGACGCTCTACACCTCGGTTCAGGTCGTGAAGGCCCTTGGCTCGATGCTCTCTCCTTATATGCCGTTCACTGCCGAGAGGATCTGCCAGATGCTGGGGCTTGCGCAGCCCGTGCACTCCCAGCCGTGGTCCGCATCCTCCGAGCCGCTTCCTGCAGGGAGCCGGATCGGGAAGCCGGTGCCGCTCTTCAAGAAGATCCTCCCGGCGGACATGCCGAAGGTTAAGGCAGACCTGATCCCGTTCAAGGACATTGGCGCCAGGATAAAGATGGACGACTTCAAGAGGGCGAAGATCGCGGTTGGGGAGGTCGTCAAGGTCGAGAAGATCAAGGGCGCCCGCGACCTGCTGCACCTCGAGGTGGACCTCGGGGAGTACGGCGTGAAGTCATGCGTCGCGGGTGTGGCGAAGTACTACTCGCCCGAGGAGCTGCTGAAGAAGCGGATAGCAGTCCTCGCCAACATCGAGCCCTCGGTGCTCTTCGGCGTCAAGTCAGAGGTGATGATCCTTGCGGCAGAGGGCGAGGACAACGTCTCTGTGCTGGTGCCGGACAAGGCGGTCCAGCCCGGGTCAGGGGTGCGCTGACAGGTCCGTAGCCCCCGGCCGCCCTGCAGCCAGACACAAGGTGGTGAACAAGAATTGCAGTTGCGCGTCGACCTCCACGTGCACTCCGCCGCCTCCGGGGACGGCTGCTCCACCATCGAAGATATCATAGCCGCGGCGCGCGCGAAGGGCCTCGGCGGCGTCGCGATAACCGACCACGACGTGCAGCTGAGCGCGCAGTCCGCCATGGATGCCTCCGCAAGGCACTCCTTCCTTATAATCCCGGGGGTAGAGGTCAGCACCGACGCCGGCCACCTCCTCGTCCTCCTCCCCCGCCGGGAGTTCCGCAGGGGGATGCCATTCATGGAGGCTGTCGACCAGTCCGCCTCCGACGGTTCGGCAGTGGTGATACCCCACCCGACGGACCCGATAAGCCACGGCGTGGGCGAGCCTGCCGTCAGGTCCGCCTCCCCGAGGCGCGTCGCCCTCGAGACCCTTAACGCATCGACGCTGACGCGATACAACCGGAGCGCCGCCCGGCTCGCCGAGAGCCTCTCGCTGCCCCGTGCCGGCGGGAGCGACGCCCACCTCGCAAAGGCGGTCGGCGACGCTTGGACCGACATCGACATCGGATCGGACGCCCCGTCGCCGGAGGCCATCGCCAGCGCCATCCTGATGGGCAGGACCTCCCCTTCGGGCAGGCGCACCTCCAAGCTGGTGTCGCTCGAGACCGTCCTCAGGCGGACGGTGAGGAAGGGAAGCGAGAGATAGTGCCGGACCATAGGGCATACGTGAAGACCTTCGGCTGCGAGTCCAACCGTGCAGACACCGCTGCCATCCTGAGGATCCTCTCCGAATCGGGCATCCCCCTGGCGCCATCCGAGGCCTCTGCGGACGCCGTCATCGTCAACTCCTGCACGGTCAGGGGCGAGACCGAGCGCAAGGTCCTGAGGTACGCCTCCTCCCTGCCCGGCAAGCACGTCATCGTAACCGGCTGCATGGCCGCGATCCAGCCCGCCCTGATACGCGCGAACGCCCCCTCTGCCTCGATAGTCTCCCCCAACAACGCCGCCTCCCTGCCGTCCGTGATCCGTGAGGGGCGACACGCGGTTGCCCTGCGCCCCGGGCCTGCCAAGCCCGACCCGGCGCCCTTTGCCCGAGGCCTTGTATACACAATCCCGATATCGCGCGGATGCACCGGATCATGCTCCTACTGCATAGTGCGGCTAGCGAGGGGGCCGCTCATGAGCACCCCTCCTGCCCGCGTCGTCATGCTCGCAGAGGAGGCGATCAGGGCTGGCGCGCACGAGATACGGCTGGCCGCCCAGGACACCGGCGTCTACGGCGCCGATATCGGGTCCAGTCTGCCGGAGCTCCTTAGGCGCGTCACGTCGCTGCGCGGCGACTTCAGGGTCAGGGTGGGCATGTTCAATCCTCCTTCCGCCTCGCACTCCGCGCTGCTGGGCGGGCTGCTGGGCGCCTACTCGTCTGAGAAGGTCTACAGGTTCGCGCACATGCCCCTCCAGAGCGGCAGCGGAGGCATCTTGGCGGCGATGGGCCGCAGGTACGCCCCCGCCGACTTCCTTGGGGCGGTCTCGGCGTTCCGGGGGCGCTTCCCAGACGTCACCATCGCGACTGACATAATTGTAGGCTTCCCCGGAGAGTCAGAGGAGGACTTCGGGCTCACCGTGGCAGCGGTGCTGGATGCCCGCCCCGGGAAGATCCACATCGCGCGGTTCTCGCCACGCCCCCACACCCCCGCGGCGTCCCTCCCCCAGGTCCCGGAGCACGTGAAGAAGCGCCGGAGCAGGGAGCTCGCCGCCGTCAAGAGGCAGGTGCAGCTCTCTAACAATGAGCGTTGGGTGGGCAGGTCAGTCGAGGCATTCGTCTTCGGTGCCGCAAGGGCGCGGTCGATGGCCGCGCGGATGGACAACTACAAGCCCATCCTTATAACGCCGTGCTCGCCGGCCCTCTTCGGCACGAGGGTGACCGTGGATGTGGACTCCTGCTCGCCGTTCAGCCTCAGGGGCTCCGTCACCCGCCGCTGACCGGCGGCAGCAGCGCCACCCTCGGCCCTGCGGACTGCGCGAACCTCTCCGGAGCGACTATATTCTGCCCCACAAGCACCTTGTACCTGTCGTTGAACCTGCCGTTCGGCTTGAGCACACGCGCCAGCGCAGGGAACCTGGCGATCGTGGCATCGATCACCTCGCCCACGGTCGGCGGCCTGCCGAAGTCGAGCATGACCGAGCCGGTCCCTGCCCCCTCCCTCAGGTTGGCAAAGAGCCTCACCTCTACGGCGAAGTTTATCCTCTTGGATGACATGGCTGGCCCTTTCCTCAACCCTTTAGGCGTTGACCGACTTGTTGATCTGCTCCTCCATCATGTGCCCCTTGCACTCGACTCTGACCTTCTTGACGCCGTCGACCTTCAGCGCAGCCTCCTTTATCTCCTGCGCGAGGTAGAATGCTATCGGGCACATTGGGCTCGACGGTATGAACTCGATCGCGACATTGCCGTCCGCCTCCGCGACCTTGCTTATGAGCTGCATCTCTACCATGCTCATCCCAGTCTCGGGATCCATTACCGTCTTAAGTGCCTCCATGACCTTGTCCTCGATCTCCTTGCCCATAGAAATTCACACTATAGAATACTCTCCCCCGCCGATTATAAATCATCCGCAAAAAAACTACCGGCTTTAGGCGGGCAACCGTCAAATATTACTACTGTCCATCCCGACCTCCGGCAGTGTCTGTGCATGTAGCCGATGCGGACCAGCGCAACTTGGCGGTCGAATTATTTTATAATCTATCTATATAACTATTTTTTTATATAAAAGTATTATATAATGTATCTTAGGTAAACTATTTATATTAAAAGAACCAGTTAATCTTGTATTTAACTCAGTTGTAGTACATCGGTGGATGGTGCCCTGATCTTTGGCTGATGTCTCGGTGGAGTGCGTCGGGCGCCCAAGGGACTTCGCGATATACCTTGGCGCGGTGGCCGTTACTGCTGCGGTGCTGTGGTTCGTCCTCAACAACTTCCTGCAGACCGTGGCCGGGACGATCTTCATAGCGACTGTCATCGGGACCCTCATGTTCTGGCGGTTCAGGCTAGCTGTCGCCTTCATCGGGATAACCTGCCTCCTCGCAACCCAGACGCTGGACATCGAGCACATGATCACGTTCATGAGCATCGACGTGATTGTCTTCCTCATCGCTATGATGATACTGGTCGACATCGCAAAGGACAGCGGCTTCTTCACATGGCTGCTGGGCAAGCTGCTCCGGCTGACGAATTACGATCCTAGGAAGGTGCTGGTCGTCATGCTGGTGATCTCGACCCTCATGGCCGCCATGGTAGACGAGGTCACCTCGATCCTCTTCATCGTTGCTATAGTCTTCGAGTACTGCAGGCACTTCGATCTAGACCCCCTCCCTTACACGATCTCCTGCGTGCTCGCCACGAACATCGGCAGCTCTGCCACGATGCTCGGCAACCCCGTTGGCATACTGATAGGGCTCAGGGGCAACCTGACCTTCGAGGACTTCATAGTATGGTCGATGCCGGTCGCGATAATCTCGCTCTTCATGCTGATCTTAGTGTGCACCTTCTGGTACCGGAAGCCCCTTCGCGAGGCGAAGTCCAAGGTTGCCGCCCACATCCAAGGGGGCCGCGGCGAGGTATTCGAGGAGATCGGCAACGACAAGATGCGCGAGGTCAGGCTCAGCGGCATCCTGCTCTTCGCAACGATCGTTGCGGTCGCGCTCCACTACCGCATAGAGCTCCTCCTCGGGGCCGAGAAGTTCACGTACCTCCTCGTCGCGGCGTTCGTCGGGGCCGGCATAGGCCTCCTGTGGAAGCGGAGCAAGGCCCAGCACATTGTGGAGAGGGGCGTGGACTGGTGGACACTCCTCTTCTTCATGTTCCTCTTCGCCAAGGCTGGCGCCCTAAAGTACACCGGCCTGACCGACGTCCTCGCCGGCGGGATAGCCTCGATAGCGACCTCGCAGATCCAGATAACTGCCTTCATGCTCTGGTTCAGCGGCATCTTCTCTGGCTTTCTGGACAACGTCGTGCTCATAGCCGCCCTGATTCCGGTCGTGCAGAGCCTGGCCATGATCGGCTTCAACGCGTCCCCGCTGTGGTGGGCGCTCCTCTTCGGCGGCGTATATGGCGGCAACATCACTATGATCGGGAGCACTGCCAACATAGTGGCGCTCGGCATGCTTGAGAAGCAGTTCAACTACCACATGCGGTTCTTCAAGTGGCTCGGAATAGGTCTGGTAGGGGGACTGCTGCCCATGCTCGTCGGGCAAGTCTGGCTGATTATATTCTTCCACTGACCTGCCTAGGGGGCGCTCAGCCCCCACCTCAATACGCGTCCGCTCCCGCGGCGCGCAAGGGAGAAGCAAGCGCCTCACTTGACGCTTACGTTGTGCTCGACTATATCGTTGATGTACCGCTCTATCCAGCTGTGGCTCACCAGGTCGCTGCCGCCGGTGGCCACGTTCACCAGCGATCGGAAGAAGAACTTCTGGTCCAGCCTACCTACGGGTATGTTCTTGTTGTCGACGACTATGAGGCGCCTGACCTTCTTGTCCCTCATGCACTTCAGGGCATACTCCAGGGACATGTTCTGGTTAACCGTCACTGGGTCCCGCGTCGCCACATCCTTGAGGCGGGTCTTCTTGGGGTCCAGCGCGGCGCCGATAACCTTGAAGACGAGATCGCTCTCTGTGACCACTCCGACCTTCCCGTCATCCAGCTTCACTATCACGAATCCGATGTCGCACTCCTTCATTGTATCGACGGCATCCGAGACCGTCTCGTTACCATCCAGTATCTTGCCCCTCGCCTGCATCGTGTACCTTACAGGCCTTGTGAAGAAGTTATGGACGGTCGTCATAATTTTAGCTCACCCGAATCCTGCATATAATCCTGATGCCTCCGCTAGCCCATCCTGCAGAGATTCGGCGGGCCAGCCATCACCGCTGGGGATACCTGTGGCTGAGCCGCATGGTCTTGGGGTGGTTGGCCATCACCTCGTCCAGCCTGCCTATCGCCGCATTCGTGGGGGCCGACGAGATTCTGGATGGATCGGAGTACGCCTCCTCTGACACCCTCTTCAGCGCCGCCACGTAGGCGTCTACCCCCTCCTTTGTCTCACTGTCCGCGAACTCGAACATCAGCGCCTCCTTCACTATGAGCGGGAAGTAGACCGTCGGCGGGTGCAGCCCCATGTCTATGAGCGCCTTTGCAACATCGCCTGCGCCTATCCCCGTCTCCGCGGCGAGCCTCTCCGCGCTCACCACCACCTCGTGCTTCCTCCTGTGCCCCCCGTAGGGCACATCGAAACCCCTTATTCCCGAGATGCAGCTGGCGAAGTAGTTCGTGTTGAGCACGGCTAGCCCGCTCGAAGTCCTCAGGCCCTCGGCGCCCATCGACAGCAGGTAGGCATAGGCCCTCACAAGGACCGGGAAGCTACCGTACCATGCCCTGACCTTGCCTATGCTCTCCGGATGGCGCCACTCGAGCCTATACCTCTCTTCGCCATTCATCCCATCCTCCCCATCCCGCTCCACCGTCGGGACGGGCAGTAGCCCCTCTAGGTCCTTGGCGACCCCCACCGGCCCTGCGCCCGGGCCCCCGCCGCCGTGGGGCGTCGAGAATGTCTTGTGCAGGTTGAGGTGGGCTATGTCGAACCCAAGGTCGCCCGGCCTCGCCCTCCCGAGTATGCCCTGGAAGTTCGCGCCGTCGTAGTACATCAGGCCCCCCGCATCGTGGACTATGCCCGCTATCTCCATCACCCTCCCCTCGAAGATGCCGAGCGTGTTCGGGTTCGTCATCATGACGCCCGCCGTCGCGCTGGAGACGGCGCCCTTGAGCGCCTCCACGTCGATGCACCCGTCCTCCCCGGTTGGGACCTCGACCACCCTGAACCCCGCCATGGCCGCACTAGCGGGGTTGGTGCCGTGGGCCGAGTCCGGCACTATCATCTCTGGCCTTGGCTTGCCGACGATCTCGAAGTGCCTCCTCATCATGAGGCACCCTGTCAGCTCCCCGTTCGCCCCCGCCGCCGGCTGGAGCGTGAACTTGGACATGCCGGTCAGCGCCGAGAGCGCCCTCTCGAGCCTGTACATCAGCGAGAGCGCGCCCTGGATGCTGTCCAGCCCCTGCAGGGGATGTATCTGCTGCACTGTGTCCATCGATGCGAGGTCCTCGTTTATCTTGGGGTTGTACTTCATGGTGCACGACCCCAATGGATATGGTCCCGTGTCGATCCCCCACGTCATCTGGGAGAGCCGGGTGTAGTGCCTGACGACCTCCACCTGCGACACCTCCGGCAGCCTGATACCATCCCTGGCAACCTCCCTCGGGAGCGCGACCTTGGGCATGCCGTCCGTGCCTCCGTCCCCGCCAACCCAGACCTCCGACGTCCCCGTCCTGCCCGGGCTTCCCATCGAGAAGATCTGCGGCTCGTCGTATGATGCCTGCCTGAACGCCGTCATGCCCTCTCCCCCGCCGCTTCCGATAGCGCCTCTATGAACCCGTCGAGCTCCTCCCTGCTGCACGCCTCCGTGAACGCGAAGAGCAGCCCCTCCTCCACCGGCGGGAAGCCTCCCCTCACCCTCCTGCCGCCTGAGTAACCGCGACTGGCGAGCCCCCTGTTCACCACGTCCGGGTCGCCCGCCTTGACTGCCAGCTCCCTGAACTTGATACCGCCAAAGAGCGGCTCCACGCCCGCAGCCCTGAGCCTGTCCTCTGCATACCGCGTCCTCGACAGGATCGCCTTCGAGACCCCCTCCAGCCCTGCCCTGCCCATCAGTGCCATGTAGACCGCAGCCGAGATCGCGAGCAGGGTCTGGTTGCTGCAGATGTTCGATGTCGCCCGCTCCCTCCTGATGTGCTGCTCCCGCGCCCCGAGGGCCAGGACGTACCCCGTGCGCCCCCTGCCCCCTGCCCCCTTCTCGGAGGTCATTCCGACGATCCTGCCTGGCATCTGCCTGATGATCCTCTGATCCCCCTTGCATGCCATGATGCCGAGCGTGTTGCCGCCTAAACCCGGCGGGATTCCAAGAGGCTGCCCGTCGCCGACCACCACGTCTGCCCCCATCTCGCCGGGCGGCTTGAGCGCCCCTAGCGAGAGCGGGTCTGCCCCGACGACCGCCAGCCCGCCCGCATCGTGCACGGCGTCGGCGAGCCCCCTGATGTCCTGCTCCAGCGTCCCGAAGAACGTCGGGCTCTCGATGTACGCCCCTGCTATGCCTGCCCCATCCGCGAGCTGCCGCCTGAACGCATCGCGATCTACCGTCCCGTCCTCCGGCGAGTAGGACACCACCTCAACCGAGATACCCTGCGGCACTAGGTAGTTCCTTAATACCGACTGCCTGGCGCGCGGCAGCGACGCTGGCACAAGGAACCTCCTCCTGCCTGTGACGCGGGCGCACAGCAGCCCCGCCTCTCCTATCGCAGTGGCGAGGTCGTACATCGAGGCATTCGCGACATCCATGCCGTACAGCTCGCACATAAAGCTCTGGAACTCGAATAGCGCCTGGAGCGTTCCCTGACTCACCTCCGCCTGATAGGGTGTATATGCCGTCAGGAACTCCCCCCTCGAGACTATGTGCCGGATGACGCTCGGGATGTGGTGGAACCAAGGGCCGCCGCCCGTGAAGCATCGCCCAGCAAGGACTGTGTTCCGCGAGAGCTCCTTGCATACCGCCCTGCCAAGCGTCGCCTCGTCCATCGGGCCCGCCGGCAGCCCTGCGTCGAAGCCGGCGGACGGGACATCCAAGAACAGGTCCTCGACACTGCTGCATCCCACGACCTTAAGCATCTCATCCATCGAGGACGACGCGTTCGGAAGGTAAGGGTGTCTGTCCAGCATAACCGAAACACGCATCTTAATATTGGGGCTTGTAGGATATGTAATTTTATCTCAAGGTGGTAAGTATTGCATCATAGGACTTTAGCGGCATTCATCCTGCTCTCATTGATGGTTGCGTCCTTGGCGCCGTCCGTAAGCTCAACTGATGCAACCGTGCAGAGGTACGTGTATCTGGAGCCCGGCTACCAGATCTACATCGACGATTACAGCCTGGCGGCCCCCGCAGGCAACTTTACCATCGACTTCAAGATGGGGTCCGTATTCTACCTATACTCCGTGAGGGCACTCGGACCGGACAACCAGTCGCTTGGCATATCCGGCAACTGGTCCTCGACGGGTAACTCCTTTACCGTCATCGTGCAGGCCGGTGAGCTCACGAGCTTCAGGGTCATAACGATCCTCCACGGAACCACCATCTACTCGTCTAACTCTACTACGCTCATCTCGAACTACTCGACCCCGGTCAACTTCTTCCCATCCGTTAACGCCTCTCTCAGCGCGACGACGACGGTCCGTCTGCCTTACGGGGCGGAGCTACTCGCATTCAACGAGACAGGCATCTCTTCATCCGTAATCGATGGGGCGACGGTCCTCTCCGGCTCGATCCAGACTGCTCCCGGCACCCACTACTACAGCAACGTTACCTACAACGGCACATTCGACCTCCTTGCCATCCAGTCGTTGGACCGGACCTTTGAGGTCTACGCGACTGGGGTGCATGTCAGCGAGTCCTTCAAGTTCATGAACGTAGGGAACGTCAAGTCCGAGAGCGTGACCCTCGCACTCCCGTCGGGCGCCACAAACCTCCGCGCGTACGACCTGATCGGCAACCTGCCTATGACATTTGGCACCGGCAACTTTACCATCGGCTTCCACGCAAGGATACTCACCGGCGAGTTCGCCGTCTTCACACTGGAGTACGACCTGCCGCAGTCCTCTATCGCGATTAGCGGCAACACCATCTCACTCTCGGGTAACCTGCTTCCTGATTGGTGCAACTTCCTCGCCCGCCAGGTGAACCTCTCGGTCGTGATGCCGGAGGGCAGCTCGAACGCAGTGGCGCAGGGTGGGGCGGTCAACACTAGCGACGGCAGGATGGTCGCGTCCTTCTCCAGCATGGGTCTCACGCTATCCTTCAACCACGGCTACTCGCTCTCATTCTCATACTCCCCCGTCCCATCAATCGGATGGGGCGTCATCCTCGTGGTCATCATTGTGATCGCCGCTGCTGCCTATCTGGCGTATCGCATCTTCAGGCGCCCCAAGGGCGCACCCGCTGTGGAGGGCGCCCAGGCTCAGGCACCGCTGCCTGCCCGCCAGCCGCCCCCGCCCCAGAAGCCTTCCAAGGGGCAGCCGGGCAAGAAGTAGCCCGCCTGATGGCAGGCCTTTTCATCCCTGCCGCATTTTCTTCATAGCGCTCCCGCCAGCCGCCCCCGCCCCGACCTGCGACGGGCGCCGCACCATCTTCGCCATCTGCAAAAGGTTGATAAAGACGTGAATCCAAGTGTGTGCAACACAGTCGCTGAGCTGATTCCATGGCTTTCGGTCTTCATTTCGAAACGTTGGTCCACGCGAATCCGACGCAGGAGTTGCTGATTGCATCCCTGATGTTTGCATACCTTCTGGCGATAGTCTTCGGAACAAGGATCACCTACAATATCATGATGAAGCATAACTTCGACAAGGGCGTGGCAGTTTACTACAACCGCAAGATAATCCACATATTCGGCGCAGGCGTAATCACGCTGCTATTCCCAATAGTCTTCACCGGCGTCACTATCCCTGTGGCACTGGCCCTCGTGCTCGTGCTCGTAATATATCTGCCCCACCGCATGAACCGGATACTTTACTGGTTCCAGGTGCAGGAGAATGCTTACGAGGTCAACTTCGCGATAGCATGGGGCTTGGCAATCGCGTTCTCGTGGTTCTTCCTCGGCGACCCGATATACGGCGTCATCCCTGCCCTCTTTATGGCGTTCGGGGACGCGGTCACTGGGCTCGTCCGGAATGCTGTCTTCAAGAGGCGGACAAAGCACTGGATAGGCAACGTTGCCATGCTCTTCGTCTGCCTCCCGATAGGTTGGTACTATGCC
>CAZEMX010000049.1:0-12765 GCA_964513415.1 uncultured Nitrososphaerota archaeon | reverse complement strand
GGCGCGCTGAAGGCTGTCGTGCGCAACGTGTTTTTTTACTCCCTCGGCGGCTTGATTGCCATGACCTTCATGCTGACGACATTCTTTGCGTATCCTCTTGCCTGGTCAACGGATACCTTGCCTGCCCCGATGGCAGCCTTCACCTCAGGAAGGTCAATGAGCGAGTCAATCGAATAAACCGACTCCTCAATTTCTTTTATACATGAGAACCCTGCCCCCTCCATTGCCTTCAGATACTCCTCCTTCAGCGCCGCCCCTCCGACGCAGGCAACAAGCGACGCCGTGGACTTGAGGAAAGCCGGCAGAGGCGCCAGCAGGACGATATCCGATACTATAATCCTGCCGCCGGGGCGCAGAACCCTATACGCCTCTCGGAAGACCCTCTCCTTCTCTGGCGAGAGGTTTATGACGCAATTAGATATGACCACGTCTATCGAATTGTCTGCCACCGGCAAGTTTTCGATCTCCCCGAGCCTGAACTCAACATTCTCGAATCCGCCATTCATGGCATTCTTCCTTGCCCTCTCGAGCATCTCCGGCGTCATATCGACGCCTATCACCCTGCCCTTCGGGCCGACTCTCCTAGATGCCAGGAATGAATCGAAGCCCGCGCCGGAACCAAGATCCAGCACCGCCTCGCCCTCTTTAAGGGATGCCAAGGCGACCGGGTTCCCGCATCCGAGGCCCAGATTCGCGCCTTCTGGTATCGAATTGACATCCTCGTCAGAGTATCCTATCTTCTTACTGATCTCCTCTGGGGTGATCGTATTGCAGCATGAGCTTGAACAACAGCCTGATTGCTCTCCTCTGGCTATGCTCCCGTATCTCTTACGGACCGCCTTCCGCGCACTCTCTCCCTTCATGTCGGCCCCCTCTTTATCATCTGCTCTACAGCATAAATGCGATCATCAATCTTATTCGAGTAAACCATAAGCGCTCACCGAAATATTTATAGACACATTCCAATATCTCGATATGTGATTGCGGGGGTATTTATGTCTACCCTAGAAAAAATATCTGATGCAATACTGTCAGGGGACGCAGCTGCAGCTGCCGGCGCAACACTGGGCGCGGTCGAGTCCGGCGCGAGCCCTTATGACATAATCAGGAGCGGCGTCCTGAAGGCATGGGCTAATTTTTGCATATGGTACGAGCGGGACGAGAAAGAGTCACTGAAGGCGTGGCTTGGCTGCTTCAATGCTACCCTGAAAGTGCTGAAGATCCTCGACGAAAGGCTGGCTGCCCCGCCCCCTCCTTACTCGGTCCTAGTGGCCACGGCTCTAGGGGAAGGTCACGTTCTCATGAAGGCCATTATCTCGACGATGCTCCGGGCGAAGGGGCTGAAGGTATACTCTTCGCTGAGGGGCCTTAGGCCCGAGGACGCGGATGCTGCCCTTTCAGACCCGATGCTCCGTTTCGTCGTTCTATCATGCATCGAGTCGGGCATCCAGGGCCCATCAAGAGATTTAATCAAGCATGTAAAGGAGAAGCGCAAAGATGTGGTGACGATTGCTGGCGGCCCCGCGGCGAAGGACTGCGGTGCAGACATCGTAACGAGCGACCTCGAAGAGCTAGACCGGATAGTGAACTGCCCGAAGGTTAGGGGCGATTGACATGGGCGACAAAATAAGCAGAGGTCTGCTAAGATTCAGGGAACGGACCTTCAAAGCGCTGTCTGATTGCACCCGGCTTGAAATAATAGAATACCTAAAGGGCGGCGAGAGATGCGTCTGCGAGATAATCCCATACATAGGGAGGGCGCAGTCGACAACCTCGAAGAACCTCGGTATCCTCTTCAGGGCCGGCATCCTCGACAAGCGGGAGGACGGGAAGAAGACCTTCTATCGCATAAAGAATCCGGAAATATTCCGGCTCTTGAAGGACGCAGACTCTCTGAACCTGACGGACCTTGCCTCAGTATCTGAGACGGCTGATGCCCTGAGAAAGGCCATTGAGACGAGGTGATGTTTCCAATGCCCAACGATCTGCTGGTCTCCGCCCTGCTGGCGGGATGGAGCGCGTTTCTCGATTACATATCTGCACACGTGCTCTTCTCGATAGTCCCTGCTTTCTTTCTGGCAGGGGCAATCGCGTCCCTCCTGAAGAAGGAGGCCGTGATGAAGTATCTGGGCGCGGAGGCGAAGAGATCAATATCATACGTCGTGGCAGCCGTTGCGGGTATCGTATTGGCCGTCTGCAGCTGCACGATACTGCCCCTGTTCACGGGCATATACCGGAGGGGCGCCGGTCTGGGTCCTGCCATCACGTTCCTCTACTCCGGACCTGCAATAAGCATCATGGCGATCACCATTACTGCAAACATCCTCGGTTACGACATCGGGGTTGCGCGGGCGGTCGCGGCAATGTCATCCGCCATACTCGTAGGTCTCATAATGGGCAGCATCTTCAAGAGTAATATAAAAACCAAGCAAACAACAACAAAAATACAGGCCGGCAGCACAGAAGGCGCGTCCGGCTCGATAAGGTTGATATTCATCGCGCTCCTGACGGCCATGGTCTTGATCGGACCCGCCTCATACGTCGACATTATGATAAGGGTAGGCATCCTGATTGGATTGACCATCCTGGCTGCCTATGTCCTCTTCAGCCGATTCGCCCGCGAGGAGATCAGAGAGTTCGGCAACGAGACTTGGTTCCTGTTCAAGAAGATCTTCCCCATACTCCTCCTGGGCAGCTTTGCGAGCGGCGTCATAGGCGCCTTGATTCCGGTCGAGGTCCTGAAGCTGCTGTTCGGAACAAACAGCGTCTTATCATGCCTTATAGCTTCGATCGCCGGCGCCTTTCTTTATATGCCGACGCTACTCGAGGTGCCGATCGTCGGGAACCTCTTCGGATACTCCGCCGGCATCATGGCATCGGGGCCTGCCCTGGCCATACTACTCACGGGGCCTACGCTCAGCCTCCCGAGCATGATCGTGATATGGCGGACCATAGGCGGCAAGAAGGCGGGAACTTACTTTGTCCTGGTGATAGCGCTGGCCACTGCGGCGTCGCTGGCGTTCGGAATGCTGCTTGGATAAAACTAAATAAAAAATTGGACACAATATGGAAATGGAGGACTTGATAATGGCAACAAAAAAAATTATGGTATTTGGGGGATCGCCACCCTGCGCAAAATGCAAGAATGTAGAGAAAGTTCTCAATGAGGCGGTAAAGGAGCTTGGCCTTGATGCCCAGGTGATCCATGTTTCCGCCTTATCTGATGAGGCAGACAAATATGACATAATGCTGACCCCGTCTGTCGTGATTAACGAGAAAGTTGTAATCAAGGGCAGGGTCCCGACAAAGGAAGATGTAAAGAAGATTCTTCAAGAAGAGCTTAAATGATCTGTAATGGTGATTAGCATGATTAAAGTCGAATTCTTTGTAGCGGAGCCGCCCTGTGCGGGCTGCGTGGACCTGCTTAAAACCGCTGACGAGATCGCAAAAAAATATGCCAAAAAAGCCCAGGTGATAAAGCACTTGGGGCCATGCCCCGAGTTTGAGAAATATGGGCTAACTATGGTTCCCGCAGTGGTCTTCGAGGAAGGGAGGATAATGCTGATGGGCGTCTGCCCGGACATGGAGACGCTTACAGGCTGCTTCTTGGAATTGGGGGTTGAATAAAATGGGATTGAAAATAGAGGTCTTCACATCTCTACCGTCATGCTCCGGCGGAAGGATGGTGCTAAGGCTGATGGACCAAATCAAGAAAGAATACGGCGACAAGGTCGAGATCGAAGTCTTCAAGGGACCGACGGATAAGGCTAAGGAGTACTGCCTCAAGGTCAGCCCTGCCATCATCATAGACAAGGACGTAAGGATCATCGGCGTATGTCCGTCAAAACAGACCATGAAGAATGCCATAAGGGAAGCCGGCGTCGTTTAGGCAACCCGCCATCCACTGGGCAACGGCCTGCCGCCGCCACTCCCTATTCTTGGGCACACTCGCAGAGCTCCCGCCCGTGCAGCCCTAGCGCCCCTCCGGACTTGTGCCGGCATGCTGACGGTACAATTTCTTCGAGGCGTCGATAGCCCATACCATCGATGCTATTACCACGATGTACCCGAACGCCCTGACCACAACCAACACGTCCGCCAACGCGCCCCCCATGCCTATGACCGTGATGAGGTGCGAGACTCCGAAGAGCCCGAAAGCCATGCCAATGAAGAGCGGAAGGCGGTATAGCACCTTGCTAATCCTCCTGCTCTGCCTATACCCTGCGTAGCCCAGGATGACTATCAGTATGCAAAAAACAAGATTCACAGCCGCTATCATGTCCATCTCGATCAATCCCCTCTTCTCTTGGCGCCCACGCCCCCCTCCTGACATGGAGTAGCATGGAAGCATGTCACAAACCACTGCAGGATAAAAAAATTTACCGCTGGCCGCTGACCATCCGCCCCCGGCGCCCGCCCATCTCTCGGTGCTTCATCGCCACCCGTATGCTGCCGCCATCTTCCCGCAGGCGGCAAATGATATTAGGCATGACCGATCAAAATTCACTGAAGCCCGGCGGAAGGAGGGGATCCGTGATTAACAAGAGTCACATCGTTTTCCCGGTCCTGATCGTCGTCCTGATATCGGTTCTGTTAGTGGGCTACATAGGCGAGGCTGACCAGGCGAACAAAAGGGATGCCGTTAGGTCGCTGGTCCTCGACGCCGCCGCCCTCATCGAGGATGAAGGCGCGTCCGCATATCCTGCCTTCCGACAGGACGGCTCCGAGTGGCTCCACGGAGACACCTACGTGTTTGTCTGGAGAACCGACGGCATGCGCCTCGTCTACCCGCCGGACCCGAGCGGCGAAGGCCAGAATATGAGTGCCCTGGTGGACGCTGAAGGAAAGCCGATCGGGATGCTGTTCATCAACACCGCCTTGAGTGGGGACGGCGAGGGCTGGGTGGAATACCTATGGCCGAGGCCTGGCGATACCGTACCGGCCGCCAAGCAGACCTACATCAAGGGCGTCTCCACTGGAGGGGAGTCGCTACTCGTCGGCTCCGGCCTCTACGCTGCCTCCGCGGACGATTCCATGAGGCCGCTGCAGTACCTCGCCATAATCATGGAGAGCATGATCGCCGCGGTAGGTCTGCTGATCGCGGTCCGCCAGAAGAGGCTCTTCGGCTACGGGATATTCCTGACCTTCGCCATCTACGTCTTCTACGACATGGCGAGGCTCATCCCGCTGGGGGTATCCGACGCCACCCTCTACCCTGCGTTCTTCGTGGCCACCATCTCCGCTCTGTGGGCCGCTATCCTGATCTACAGGGAGTGGCATGAGCGCTCCCCCTAGCCTCATGCATGTGCGGCATTAGCACGCGCGGCACACCGCCGTACCCAATCATTTGAGGCCGTTCCACTGGACGAATCTGTAGAAGCCTTCAGCAATCACGAAGCCGATGAATAGAAAAGCAACCATGGGGATGATTGGGATGATTCCTGAAAGGAATATCTCGATGGTGGAAACCTTCGGCGAGAAGAAGAGCGAAACGACGTTTATCATCACAAACTCCCCGATAAGCAGGATGGCCGCTGCGACCAGCGGCACCTTCAGGGCCTCCTTGAAACTGACAGGAGACCTAAACGCAATTGCAAACCACGTCAGTGCGCCGGGGATGACTGGGTGGTAGACTGTGAACGCATTACACTGCCAATCCGATATCCAGAGTGGGATTATCACGCCAAAACCCCTCATGTCCGCATGCATGGAGACGAGACCTATCGCCATCAGGAGGGCGAGTTCCAGGGCGACATATGCGGCTATTTGGCGCAGTGAGGCGAAGCCGCCACCTGATCGAACGCACGGCATGAGCTGAATCAGACCAAAAAAGAGGAGCAGGACCGTGGCGATCCCCAACATGGCTGATATCCTTGTTGCCAGCAGGTAATCCCACGAGAGCCGCGTTATCGAAAGAATTGCCGACGGAATTGATAGCACTAGCAGCAGCTTCCCAAAACTCGTTCGGCTCATCAGGTGCGAAATCCATCCCCCTTTGGGTGGATCTGGCTGGAATCTCGACATGACCTGGCAGGCCAATTTGCCCTTCTCTGTGAGTACTTACCTGCAATTGCAGTCCTTCGAAATCAGGTCTCGCAGCTACTTCAGGTGATAGTTCAGTTTCCCTGTATGCTCTATCTCGAGCAAGTCCAGCATCTCGACATAAGATATGGATCCTTTGTCGTTGAGGGTTGCGAGTATCTTCCTTCTCGTGGGATCTTTCAGTACCGTGTGAAGTGAGTTGATGTCGATAACCAACACGTGTCACTTGCTTGCGTGACCTTTGACTAGCCTACTTCTTATCACTTATTGACTGGGCGTCTTGTCAGAACTTTGTCAAACAACAGGCGGGCGGAGGCCGCGCGTCACTCAACTGTATGATGATGCGCAAAAACTAAGGTGCAGCGCATCAACGTCAGAGAAGAGGAAGGACAAATGGCGAAGAAAGGGAACTTCGAGTGCGGCCGCTGCCTCTGCCTTTGCCTCACGCTTATTATGCGCCTGCGCAATATCGTTAACACAGCCTTCGGAGGCCCTCGCATGACGATCGAGCAGAGAGGCGGCATCCTGCTCATTGGCATAATGTACGCCATCATCCTCTCCGCCTTCGGGTATACCATGAGCCAGTACACCGTTATTGCGGCATCGGCGCCTGCGGTTGGCGTTTACCTTGCCGACGGTCTCGGCAGGCCGCTCTACTGCCTCTGCGACGGTGCGCCCGACGGGTGCAACGACTCGTGCATGTCCGCGTTCTTCGAGTTCTCTGGCAGGATCTACGCCGCCCCTCCCCTCAACCAGTCCGACTTCTCGTACGTCCCGGGGAGCCAGATCGGCCACATATCCTACAGGGGCGCTCCCCTCTACTACTTCCGGGGCGACACGAGGGACGGAATATACGGCGACGGCTACATTGGCGTCTGGCGTCTGGCGAGGCCATAGCCTCCCCGATGCATGCGCCGGCGGCGGGTGTCCTAAAGAATGGGGGGCGCTGAAGCCGAATAAGGTGCTAAAAAATAACATAAACAGCAAAGGAAAAAAAAACAAAAAAAGGGGAATTTCGATGTTGATGTCGAGGCCGCCGTTTATGCCTTACCAGGCTCCCCGCTCTGCCCTTACCTTAGCAACGAGGTCTTTGGTAACGCCTACGGCTGCGGAAGCGTCGTGAGGCCTGTCGTCGGCACCGATGGAAAGCGCCCACTCCTTAGTTACGGGGCCGCCGCCAACGATCACCTTCACCTTGTTCCGGATGCCCGCATCCTGCAGCATGCCGATGACCTTCTTCATCGATGGCATGGTCGTGCTCATCAGCGCAGACATGCCGATCACGTCTGCCTTGAGCTCCTTTGTCTTCTCGACGAACTGGGCCAGCGGGACGTCCTTGCCAAGGTCGACGACCTTGAAGCCTGCTGCGCTGAGCATGATCTTCACAAGGTTCTTGCCAATGTCGTGTATGTCGCCCTCGACCACTCCGAGGATGACCGTCGCCGGCTCACTCGTCTTGTCCGACTTCATATGCGGCGCAAGGACATCGACTCCCGCGTTCAGCGCATTTGCCGAGCACAGGACCTCGGGCACGAAGAACTCCTTCTTCTCGTACTTGGAGTTCACTATGCTCATCGCGTCCCCGCCGTGCTTCGTCACCAGCTCGTAGGCATCAAGGTTAGCCGCAATGCCTTCCTTGGCCCACTTCGCGGATGCAGTCTCGTCGCCGTCAACTATGGCCTTTATGAATCCATTAACAATCTCTTCTTTTGTCGCCATTTCAATCACCTATTGGTACACCATGCATCTGGCAACATCTACCAGCGCCTTGAAGTTCTCAAGCGGCGTTCTCGGCGGTATTCCGCACGAGGGCATCAGCACATCTGTGCCTTTCTTTATGGCATCGATCGCCGCCTCCCTGACCTTCTGCGGCGTCCCGAAGAGGAGCGCGGTGATTGTAGGCACACCTCCGACGATGGAGATCTTGTCGCCGACGATCGCCTTCGCGAAGCCTATGTCAACCTGCGCATCGACCGACATCGCATCGAAGCCGGTGTCCGGCATGTAAGGCAGGTATGCCGAAGTGTTGCCGCATATGTGCAGTATTATGGGGGCGCCGATCTTCCTCGACATGTTCTTGTAGACCGGAACCATGACGTCCCTGAAGAACGCAGGCGAGAGTATGTCCGAGGTCGCAGACGGGTCCGCAATGCAGACTATCTCTGCACCGCTCCTGAGGGCCCTCTTGCAGTCCGCTATGTTCATCTCGGAGATTGTCATCAGTGCCTCCTTGACCTCCTCGAGCGGCCTCTTCTTGGTCCAGATGCAGAACTTCTCGATGCCGAAGATGTGGCCTGCGACTGTGAACGGGCCGGTTACCTGGTTCGCCACCGGCAGGTAGTCGCCGTACTCCTTCATGAGCCTCAGCTCGACATCGTGCTTCATCCTGAACCTCCCGCGGTCAAGGATGTCCTCCGGGATCTTGAGGTCCTTCAGGTCGGCGAACACATGCGACTCGACGCTGGGATGCCTGTCGATCCTCCCCCAGTTGATTTTACAGCCTAGCGCCTCTGCCTCAACGCAAAGGTCGAATGGCATTTTGAATCCTTCAAGCCCAACTACTTCCCAAGCAGCCGCTGCAAGCCTGAATGCGAGCTCTGGGTCCCTGTTTGCCTCCGGGAACGGCGCCTTGACGGCGTTCATCTGATCCACGGTGCATGTTGTTAGGGTATCCAAGCAGCTAATCCTGTCAGCCTTGCGCTTGTTGCCTGTTACACAAAGAAGGGCACGTTTGCGCGGTGTCATTTCACCCATATCAACACCTTCAGTACCTCCTTAAAGGATGTCGAATTATTAAAACTTGTCCGAATTCTGCGGCCTCCGCCCGCCCCGGGCGCCCAAAACCGCAAGCGAAGCGGTTAATATCCTATGGGCTCTATTCTTATCCTGAGGTCTGGAGCCGTGAAGGTCAAGCGCGTCGTAGTCGTCTCTAAGATCAACTCCGGCGAGGCCGCGGAGATCGGCCTTAAAATCGCCTCGCGCCTCTCATCCGGCGGCATCGAGGTGTCATACTCTGGCGACCTTGCTGGGAGGGCGGGCGCCGGGGGCGTGCCGCTCGAGGCGTCAGACGCCGACATGGCGATAGTCGTCGGCGGCGACGGCACCGTCCTGCGCACGGTCCAGAGGGTGGGGCAGGTCCCTGTCCTCGGCGTCAAGGTCGGAGCGCTCGGCTTCCTCTGCGAGGCCTCGCCAGATGCCTGGGCGGACGTAGCCGACAGGGTGGTCTCAGGGCGCTTCTACCTGGAGCACCGGACGAGGCTCGCCGTCTCCCACAAGGGCACCGCCTACCCTGACGTGCTCAACGAGGCGCTCATAACGACAGGGAAGCCGTCCAAGATACTCTCGCTCTCCGTCTCCAAGGACGGCGAGCCGTTGCACCGCGGACGGGCCGACGGGGTCATGGTATCGACGGCGACCGGCTCGACCGCCTACGCCCTCTCCGCCGGCGGCCCGATAATCGACACCCAGGTGGACGTGATGCAGGTCAACTTCATCTGCCCCCTCGCCGCCGGGCTGAGGCCGATGCTCCTCCCTGTCTCGAGCAGGGTCGAGATCGAGGCAAGGAGCGAGGGCTCGCGTGCCATCTGCGTCCTGGACGGGCAGGCGTCGTTCGAGGTCGAGGCCGGCGTGCCCGTGCTCATCGAGCGGTCGAGCATGCCTGCGGTCTTCGTCAGGCTCGGCAGGTCCGACTTCTATAGGCGCATACGCGAAAAGATCAAGCTTGGGTTCGAGGTCTGATCAAGTTGGTTGCGACCTACGTCCTCGACACCTCCGCGATAATCTACGGGTTCAACCCCCAGCTAGTCGAGGGGGACCACTACATCACTCCGCGCGTCGAGTCCGAGCTCTTCGGTAAGAAGACCCGCACCATAACCGACCTCTGCGTCTCGTCGGGCCGGCTGAAGATACGCTCGCCGGCCGACAAGTACCGAATCATCGTCAAGAGCCATGCCGGCTCCTCCGGCGACCTCTCCGTGCTCTCCGAGACCGACATGGAGGTGGTGGCACTCGCCCTGCAGCTCGTGGACGAGGGCGTGTCGCCGATCGTGGTCAGCGACGACTACAGCCTGCAGAACCTCTGCAGGATGCTGAAGATAGAGTTCAGGCCCATGATCACCAAGGGTATATCCCAGGAGTTCTGGTGGTTCCTCTACTGCCCCGCATGCGGCGCGACCTACGAGCACTCCCTCAAGGCGACCGAGTGCCGGGTCTGCGGTCACCAGCTGAAGCGCAAGGTCTACAGCAAGAAGAACATCAATCCCGATGCAGGCAACCGCAAGGCGTGAGCGCCTCAGGGCTTGATGAACTTCGCGATGAAGTACCCCGGTGTATCGGAGACGTCCGGGTCAAACCTCTGGACCGCCCCAAGCCTCCCGCCGCCGATCCCGGGGCCGCCAACGACCGGCGACTGCCTGTCCAGCTCAAGCCCAAGCTCGTCGAGGGCATACCCGACGACCGCCTCGTCCTCCTCGACCGGGAGCGTGCAGGTCGAGTAAACGACCGTGCCCCCCTTCTTCACTATCCTGGACGCCGCCCTCAGGAACTGCTTCTGGTAAGCCGCGCACGACTCGACCTCGGAGGGGTCCGCCTCCTCGTAGAGCTTGGGCCTGACGCCGAGCGCCGTGCATGGCGGGTCGACGAGCACCCTGTCCGCCCTCAGCTCCGGGAAGTGCCTGTCTATGTAGCGCGAGTCCATCCGCGCCGTCCTGATCGACCTTATGCCGAGCCTCCTGATCTCGCCCCTCATCCTCCTAAGCCTCTTCGGCGAGTGCTCGAAGGCATAGATGAGCCCCCTGTCGCCTTGGATCTGCGCTACATGCGTGCACTTGTTGCCGGGCGCCGCGCAGAGGTCCACGACCACGTCGTCGGGCTGCGGGTCGAGCACCCTTGAGGTCACCATGGCTGGGAGGCTCTGCTCCTGGATCATGCCCTCCCCGAAGAGCCGGGACTCACGGACTGGCGGTAGGCTGTAAACCGACTCCCTCGTGTCGACCGCTATGCCCGTCGTGCGCCTCCTCGCCGAGGAGAAGCGGGCTATCCCGTTCCCGACGATGTGCCCCTTTGGGTCCGCCATGAAGACCTCGTCGCCGGGCGCCACCCTCTCGGACCTCAGTATGCCCGGCTCGTAGAGCTTGCTCCCCAGCATGACGCTCTCTGCCGCGAACTTGTCCACGACGACCATCCTGCCCCTCCGCTCGACCGCCCGAGGCTCCCCTGGGTAGATCACAACAGCCTCCTCCAGGATGTCGGACCTGCCGCATCTGACCCCCATTGCGGCAAACTCCTCGACGACCCTCTCGGCAGTGGTCCTGAGCGTATTGACCCTGATCGCATACTCAGATGGCGGCTTGGTGAGCGCGCGGAGTACCCCCTCCAGCCTGCCGCCGTACGTGCGCCGAAGTACCGCCTCCAGCCCGGAGCCAACCTCCAGACTTGGGGTCCCTGCCTCCGCCTCCTCCTCTGCTCCCATCCCCCTCCCCATCCATCTCCCTCTTTTCCTCGAGTTCCTACAGGCTTACCAGCTGGCGGGAATCTATTTATTTTCCTGTTGGGTCTAGTGAAGCCTGATCTGATGCACATGCCAACCGGTCTGCTGGCCAAGCGGGAGGACGGGATCGACCTGCCCCGCGTAATCGGCATCCTGAAGAAGGGTCTCACCTCAAACGACCACGGCGCCATAGTCACCTTCACGGGCGTGGTCAGGGGAAGGACCGTCGGCGACTCAGCTGTCGACCGGCTGGAGTACGAGGTCTACGAGGAGGCGGCCACTGCGTCCATCCAGGCGATTGCCGGGGCGCTCGCGGCGACCGCTGGCGTCAAGGACGCCGTGATCTGCCACAAGCACGGCACCTTCAGGCCCGGCGAGGAGGTCCTCTACGTCGCCATCGCGGCGGAGCACAGCGGCGAGGCGTTCGACGCCCTAAGGCTTGCGGTCGGCCGGATAAAGCACGAGCTGCCCATCTGGAAGAAGGAGCACTCCTCGGACGGCAGCTACTGGGTCTCCATCTGAAGCGGCGGCGGGCATGAAGCCGGTGCGACCAGCCGGCGGGGAGGCCGCATACCCGCCTCTCTGCATTGCTCAATGGGCATAAACAATTGAGAAAAATCCGCACATGCGGTCGCGCGGCTCACCTGCCGAGCCTTATCCCGAGTATAGACTCCGCCGCGTCGTATATCCTGGACGCCCCCGTGAAGTCCTTCCCCTTGCTCCCCCCTGTTATCTCCCACGAAAGCCTCTCGAGCAGCGCCAGCGCCTGCCCCGTCTCAAGGTCGTCATCGAGGGCGTTGAAGAACGTCCCGCTGTACTCCTTCACGCAGTCGCTCATCTCAGGGCCCCTGCCCCACTCCATGGCCGCCTTCGCCCCGCCCATTATGGACTCGAGCGTCCTCTCCGCGCCAGCCAGGCGCTCCTCCGAGTACTCGATCTGCTCCCTGTAGTTCTTGGAGAGCAGGAAGAGCCTCAGCGCCTCCGGCGAGTGCCTCTTCAGGACATCCCTTATGTACACGAGCCTGCCCGTCGACTTGGACATCTTCTTCCCGGTCATCAGCACGAAGTTGTTGTGGAGCCAGTACCTTACGAAGGTCTTACCCGTCAGCGCCTTTGCTATCGCCGCCTCGCACTCGTGGTGGGGGTATATCAGGTCCATGCCTCCCCAGTGTATGTCCAGCGTCTCGCCAAGGTTGGCTATGGCCATCGCCACGCACTCCGTGTGCCACCCCGGC
>CAZEMX010000048.1:952-12839 GCA_964513415.1 uncultured Nitrososphaerota archaeon | reverse complement strand
CATGACAAAGAGGTGTAATCTCCGCTGTATCCACTGTTATGCCCGGGCAGAGGAAGAGGGCTACAGGGGCAATGAGCTTACAACAGATGAGGGAAAGACCCTTATAGATGACCTTGCCTTGTTCGGTGCCCCGGTGATTTTGTTTTCAGGGGGCGAACCCCTCTTAAGGGAGGACCTGCCTGAGCTTATTGATTATGCTGTGAAAAAAGGTCTGAGGGCTGTCATATCCACAAACGGGACCCTTATTACAGAAGAAAAGGCAAGGACATTCTCTGAATACTCCCTGTCCTATATAGGTGTGAGCCTTGATGGCATAGGGCAGGTCCATGATGCATTCAGGGGGAGAAAAGGTGCATTTGATATGGCAATGGAGGGGATAAGGAATGCAAAAAAGTCAGGTATAAAGGTGGGACTGCGTTTTACCATAAACAAGAGGAATTACAGAGAGATCCCGGGGATATTCGACCTACTTGAGAAAGAGGGTATTGACAGGGTATGCTTTTATCATCTTGTCTATGCAGGGAGGGGGTCAAATCTTATGGATGAAGACCTGACCCATGAACAGCAGAGGGAGGTTGTAGACTATATCATGGACAGGACAAGGGAGTTTTTTGACAGGGGCAGGCAGATAGAGGTCCTTACCGTAGATAACCATGCCGATGGTCCCTATGTATATCTGCGCCTCCTCCAGGAAGACAGAAAGAGGGCAGAAGAGGTGTATGAACTCCTCATGATGAACGAGGGTAATGCATCAGGCGTGGGCATTGCCTGCGTTGACGAAGAGGGTAATGTCCATGCAGACCAGTTCTGGAGACATTACAGCTTCGGGAATGTGAGAGAGAGGCCTTTTAGTCATATATGGATGGATATAACAGAACCGCTTATGGCAAAACTAAAAGAAAAAAAGAGATACGTTAAGGGCAGATGCAGATATTGCCGTTGGCTTGATATATGCGGGGGGAATTTCAGGGTCAGGGCAGAGGCAGCAACCGGCGACATATGGGGGGAAGACCCACAGTGTTACCTCACAGACCAGGAGATAGCCATGCCCGATGATATAGCATAGTGTGTTGCTCCGGGGGATACAAAAAGATTGTAAATCGGCAATTATAGGCCATATTTTTGGGACACCCCAGTGCCCTAAGGAGATTATATGAAAGAGGCAATAATAAAGGAGGACCTTAAAAGGGAATACTGGACCCAGGAGAGGTGTTATATAATCGAGCTTTTTAATACCCCTGATGACCCCCAGGCATCTATAGCCAGGGCAAGGGTTGAACCAGGTGTTGTTACACGCTGGCATAGGCTTAAAGGGACTACAGAGCGATACTATATCTTAAAGGGCAAAGGGGTTATGGAGGTGGGGGCAAACCCGCCTACAGAGGTAAACCCGGGTGATATAGTGATAATACCACCCATGTGCCCGCAGCGTATAAAAAATACAGGGACAGAAGACCTTCTATTCCTTGCCATCTGCACGCCCCGTTTTACAGAGGATGCATATGAGGATATAGAGGATTATCCCTTTTAAAACAACCTCCCCTGTCTGGGTTTTTTCTTGGCCTTTTCCTTCCTCGACAAAACCATGTGTTGGATGTATCCTTTTGGTATCTCTTTTATGAAGGGCGACGGCCTCTGATTCATCCTCTTGCCATAGACAGACCTGTTCTCACAGAAAAGGAGACAGAGCTCATCCCTTGCCCTTGTCATCCCTACATAAAAGAGCCTCCTTTCCTCCTCATAACCATCCCTTTCTGATTCTGACAGTCCATAGGGGATTAGGCCATCTTCTGCCCCGGCAATGAATACAACCCTGAACTCAAGCCCCTTTGACATATGGAGCGTCATAAGATGGACTACATCTGCCTTTGGGTCAAAGGCATCGGGGGAGGTAAAAAGACTGAGCTCATCTATAACCCTTGATAAACCCTCTGTCAATGGCAGGTCTTGATATGCCAGGGCAAGGTTTGTTTTTAGACCTATCATCCCATCTTTTTCCACACAGCCGAATGCCTCATCAAGTATAGAATCAAGGGTCATGCCTTCACGTATATCAACCATGCGTGCCTTGAGCCTGTCCAGTGTATCCTTCAATACCCTGGTGTCTAAATCGCCTACAACCTTAAAGGGTATCCCTGCCTCGCTTAATGCCTCTTTTAGTGCCCTGGCCTGATTGTTGGTCCTGTACAGGATAGCGAAGTCAGAGAACCTGTATGATGCCTCACCATAATCATAGCTCTGGTTACCCTGCATGAGCTGGTAATGGCTCATGGCACCTATCCTGTTTCCTATCTCACTGACAATGGCCTCTGCCTCGGCCCTCTCATCAGTTGCGGAGATGAGCTTTATAGGTATGTCTTTTGTTTTTCTTATGGTATGGGTATCCTTTTTAATCCTTTTGAGGTTGTTTTTTATAAGGTTTTGTGAGGCATCCAAGATAATCCTTGAGGAACGGTAGTTTCTATCGAGCACCACTACCTCTGCCCCAGGAAAATCCCTTTCAAAATTCAGGAAGTTCTCCACATCCGCACCCCTGAAGGCATATATTGCCTGGTCCGAGTCGCCTACGGCACATATGTTCTGTGTAAATCTCGCAAGGGCCTTGATCAACTTGTATTGACTGGGGTTTATGTCCTGATACTCATCTATCATGATATACCTGAACATGCCTGCATATCTCCATGCCCTTTCATCCTCTGCCAAGAGCGCAACAGGCAACAGGATGAGGTCATCCAAGTCTATGGCATCCATATCTTTTAAGGTTGCCTGGTATCTATGGAAGATATGGTTGTTTTCCATGCCTTTTTCAAGGTAGAGGTTTTTGATACGGGATATCTCATCCAGGGCATCAAGGGCATCTTTTGTTCGGCCCCCTGTGAGGCCCTTCAAGATCTCAATCTGATCATCCCTGCCCATGAGCTTAAAATCCCTGCCTGTAATATATCTCAACATGTTAAGGCCAAACATATGGAATGTGCCTATGGATATGTCCTTACCTGCCTGGCTAGAAAAGGCCTCAGCCCTTTCTCTCATCTCCCTTGCCGCCCTGTTCGTGAAGGTGATGGCCAGTATCTCATGGGGTTTTACACCTTTATCTAAAAGATATGCAATACGCCTTACAATGGTATGGGTCTTCCCTGTCCCGGGGCCTGCAACAACCAGGAGAGGGCCTTCTGTGTGGGTAACCGCCCTTATCTGTGGTTCGTTTAGACCGTAGAGTATGGGATTTTCTGTCATGCTTATTGATTAAGGCTTTTGTAAAAAATGTAACAAATCTTAAAACAGGCTCATCTGCCTGCTATTTACCTTTATCTCTGACTCCTCGAATATCTTAATCCTCCCGTATTCCCCATCATAGCCCGGGGAGATATGGACCTTATTCTCCCTCACCCTCCTTACGGCCTCTGAGATAATGGGTGTAGATACCCGGGCAATATCCTCGAGGGGGGTCTCAAGGAGCACCCTGAACTCAGGGCCAAGGGCAGACAGGATCTTGAAGTATTCATTCATCACTGCCTTGCTGTTGGGGCCTGTCTTTAATGCCTCTGCTATTACCTCATTAAGAGGTATGATAGATCTATAACCCGGTGCATTTTTTGGTCTTGAACCGTTGTCTCTATCGGCAAGTGCCTGAACCCTGTGCATAACACCTATGGTGACCCGTTTTTTGCAGACCGGACATATATAATCATAGGCCTTTGTCTGTTCAGGGGTTAGACATATGCCGCAATTTCTGTGGCCGTCATAGTGATACTTACCCTCCTCAGGGAAGAACTCTATTGTCCCGCCAAAGCCTTTTTTTGTCTTTATGGCCTCTGTAATCCCTTTATAGGATGCCTCTGCCTCGAATATGTTTGCCTCCCTCCCTATCTTGACAGGCGAATGGGCATCAGAATTGGATATAAGGGTGATATTATCAAGGCTGGAGAGTCGCCAGTTCATGGGAGGGTCTGAAGAAAGGCCTGTCTCAATGGCATAGATATGGGGTGTTAGTTCTTCAAAACACTCATTTAGGGAATCAAAACCCGATGCAGCGCCGAACACTGAGAAATGGGGTGTCCAGGCATGGGCAGGGATAAACATGGCATCATCAGAGGCCTCAAGGGTTATCCTCAATAGCTCCTTGGCATCAAGACCCAGTATGGGCCTGCCGTCTGATTTTAGGTTACCTATCCTGGACAGGGCTATGTTGATCCTCGCTGCAGATGCCATATCAGGCACCATAAGGATACAGTGAACCTTTCTTGTCTTGTTGTCTTTACTGTATATGCAGCTAATTTCCCCGGTAAGCATGAAAAATACGTCTGCCCTGCAAGATGCAGGTATGTCCTGATTGAGATATGGTTTTTTTAATGCCAAAAGACCATTTCCTGCTGGCTCGAGCTTCTCTGTAATCTCCTTGAACCACCCGGGGTGGGTGAAGTCGCCGGTGCCTATAACGCCTATACCCTTTAGCTGTGCCCACCTCCAGATGCCCTGAGGGGTCATATCAGGGCTTGTTGCCCTGGAAAAGCTGGAATGGATATGGAGGTCTGCTATAAAGGACACGATGATTTATTGTAACACACCCTTCCATGGCTTTCAATGCACCTTATCATTACAAAGATTTTTAAGGTTTATTTTTTCATTTTTGTTGACATAGATTTTTCAATAACATATACTGAACTGAAATTCACATGAACAAACGTTCATCTAAAGACTCGAGACAGAATATCATTGATGCCGCCCAGAGGGTATTCCTTCTACACGGTTATGCAGGGTCAACCATGAGGATGATTGCAGAGCAGGCCGGGATAAGCGTAGGGGGTATCTATCTGTACTTTAAAAACAAGGAAGAACTCTGCCTGCTTTTAATAGATGAGAGGCTCAAGGAGTTCTCAGAGAAGATTGACATTGCCCTGAAGAAGATAGATGACCCGGTGGACGCCTTAAGGGAGTATATACTGCTGAGCATTGAGTATGCCAAAAGACATAATGAATTTATCATCACCCAGAGCAGAGAGAAGGGCTTTACATTCGGCATTGATATAAAAAGGGAGTTTTTTAAGAGACAGAAAGAGGTTATAAAAGGGATTATAGAAAAAGGTATAAAAAAGGGGATATTCGTCAACTGCAATATAGAGGAGGCAACAAGGATTGTTATGGGCATTATCCGTGGTTTTGTATTGTCCTTAGTCGTTGACCCTGATAATCTCTTTGATGCAGGTCATTGCAGCGAGCTTATCCTCTCAGGGCTTTTAAGCCGCAGCAGTTAAAGAAGGTGTATGGAATTTTAAAACAAAGCTAAAGGGGTGTTTTATGCATGTAATCTGCAAGATAAAGCCTTTTGTAATAATTTTTGTCATGCTTACCGGCCTTGTATTTTATGGATGTAAGGGTTCAAAGGCACCACCGCAGGCCGGCCCCCCTGAGGTATCGGTTATAAAAATCGTCCCTGAAAAGATAACACTAACCACTGAGCTGCCGGGGAGGGTATCTTCCTATAGGATTGCAGAGGTGAGGCCCCAGGTATCAGGCATAATCCAGAAGAGGTTTTTTACAGAGGGTGCTGATGTAAAGGCAGGGGATATACTCTATCAGATAGACCCGGCACCTTTTCAGGCGGCCTATGATAATGCAAGGAGCGCATTAAGAAGGGCAGAGGCAAACCTCCCTGCAATAAAGCAGAGATATGAGCGATACAAGGAGCTTATTGCTGATAAGGCAGTGAGCCAACAGGAATTCGACGATGTATCTGCTTCATATAAACAGGTAGAGGCAGATGTGAGTTACTGGAAGGCAACAGTGGAGTCAGCCCAGATAAATCTTGGGTATACCCGTGTTACCGCACCCATCTCAGGCCGTATAGGAAAATCCAACGTAACAGAGGGTGCACTGGTGACGGCAAATCAACCTATGGCCCTTGCCACCATACAACAGCTCGACCCCATATATGTAGATGTCCCCCAGTCAACAACAGAGCTTAGGGACCTCCAGCGTCGCCTTGAGGAGGGGCGTATAAGACATGAAGGCAAAGACCAGAGCCGGATAAAACTTGCATTTGAAGACGGCAGCATCTACACCCAGGAGGGGACCATGCAGTTCAGGGATATAACAGTAGACCCCACCACAGGCTCGGTCATCATAAGGGCCATATTCCCCAACAAAGGCGAAAAACTACTGCCCGGCATGTTTGTAAGGGCTATTATAAAGGAGGGCGTGAATAAAAACGCCATCCTTGTCCCCCAGCAGGCTGTATCCCGTGACCCCAAAGGTAATCCATATGTTTTTGTTATAGATAAAGAGGGAAAGGCACAGATTAGACCCCTTGTCCTGGATAGAGAGGTGGGCAACAGGTGGCTTATCCAGAGGGGCCTATCCCAGGGTGACCAGGTTATTGTGGAGGGCATCCAGCGCGTAAGGCCTGGCGTCCCGGTGAAGGCTACGGCCTTTAAGGAAGGCGAGACAAAAGGCCCTGGACCTGATGCCCAGGCAAAGCCTTCTGCAAAAACAAAGTAGCGGAGGCCAATATGCTATCCAGATTCTTTCTTGACAGACCTGTTTTTGCATGGGTTATTGCCATAATCCTCATGGTCTCTGGTGGGCTTGCCATCTATAACCTCCCTATTTCTCAGTATCCGCCCATAGCCCCGCCATCTATATATATACAGGCATATTACCCCGGTGCCTCGGCAGAGACAGTGGAAAACAGTGTAACCCAGATCATCGAGCAGAAGATGACCGGTCTTGACAAGATGATATATATGTCTGCTACCAGTGACTCTTCCGGTGTATCGAGGATTGAGCTTACATTTGCACCCGGGACAGATCCAGACCTTGCATGGGCCAAGGTCCAGAACAAGCTCCAGCTCGCCATGGCATCCCTGCCCGAGGTAGTGCAGAATATGGGTGTATCAGTAGGTAAGGCCACGAGAAACTGGCTTCTTATAGTAAACCTCATATCAGAAGACGGTAGTATGGA
Source organism: uncultured Nitrososphaerota archaeon (assembly GCA_964513415.1). Classification (GTDB taxonomy): domain Archaea; phylum Thermoproteota; class Methanomethylicia; order Methanomethylicales; family Methanomethylicaceae; genus Methanomethylicus. The sequence goes on along the minus strand of CAZEMX010000048.1, from coordinate 5,878 downwards.
CGGAAATGACCTGAGGGATTATGCCCAGTCAAATCTCGAAAAGGTCCTTGCCCGTATCCCCGGTGTAGGTGAGGTGGAAAACTTTGGTTCCCAGTATGCCATGCGTATATGGCTTGACCCTGACAGGCTTACAAGCTACAACCTCACCATAGAGGATGTGGTAAAGGCCATGAAGGCATATAATGTTGAGGTCTCTGCAGGCCAGTTGGGCGGCACCCCGGCTGTTAAGGGTCAGAGGCTCAACGCATCTATAATTGTCCAGAGGCTCCTTAAGACACCCGATGAGTTTGCAGCAGTGCCTATCCGTATAAACCCTGATGGGTCTGTTGTCCGTGTCAGGGATGTAGGCAGGACAGAACTCGGCACAGAGACATACGACATAGAGTCTTTCTACAACGGCATGCCCTCTGCCGGCATGGCAATACGCCTTGTAGCAGGGGCAAATGCATTAGAAACTGCGGACAGGATAAAGGCCAAGCTCAATGAGATGAGCAGGTATTTCCCTCCGGGCATGAAGGTCACATATCCCTACGATACCACACCCTTTACAAGGGTTGCCATATGGGAGGTGATAAAGACACTTATAGAGGCCATCATCCTTGTTTTCCTCGTCATGTGGCTTTTTCTCGGGAGTATCCGCGCAACACTCATCCCCACCATCGCAGTCCCTGTTGTCCTCCTCGGCACATTTGCTGTCCTTGGTATCTTTGGGTTTTCCATAAATATGCTCACCATGTTTGCCATGGTCCTGGCCATCGGCCTCCTCGTAGACGATGCTATAGTGGTTGTGGAAAATGTAGAGCGTATCATGAGGGAAGAGGGGCTATCGCCAAGGGAGGCCACTGCCAAATCCATGGACCAGATTACCAGCGCCCTTATCGGTATTGGTCTTGTGCTCTCAGCAGTATTTGGTCCCATGGCTTTTTTCGGGGGCTCCACAGGTATTGTATACAGGCAGTTCTCCATCACCATAGTATCTGCCATGCTCCTTTCTGTGCTTGTTGCCCTGATTTTGACACCTGTCCTGTGTGCAACGCTTTTGAGACCTATCCCGCCCGGCCACGATGAATCAGAGGGGTCAATCCGAATACTGCGACCGTTTTTTTCAAGGTTTAATCGCACCTTTTTCAGATTAAGGGACATCTATGTAAGGATTGTGGAGAAATCCTTTTCACGGGTTATCCGTTATGTGGTTGTGTATATCCTCATTGTCTTTGTCGTCGGGGTTGTTCTGCTCAGGCTGCCCACAGCATATCTCCCCGATGAGGACCAGGGTATACTCCTTGCCCAGGTTATTATGCCCACAGGCTCTACCCTGGAGCAGACAAAGGATGTCTTAAACGAGGTACAGAGATACTTTCAGGAAAAGGAAAAGGATGCAGTAGATTCCTGTATGTATGTAGCCGGTATAGGGTTTTCCGGCAGGACCCAGGCCAACGGCATGGTCTTTGTAAAACTCAGGGACTGGCATCTAAGAAAAAGCTATAAACAAAAGGTCAACGCCATTATCGGTCGGGCAATGGGGGTATTTTCAAGGTATAAAAAGGCCATGGTCTTTGTCTTTGCACCGCCCCCTGTTATAGAATTAGGTAGATCAAGGGGGTTTGACTTTCAGCTCATTGACCGTGGGGGGCTTGGACATGAAAAACTCATGGCAGCAAGGAATCAGCTCCTTTTTATGGCGGCAAAAGACCATCGTTTAATGGGTGTAAGGCCCAACGGACTTGAGGATGTCCCTGAATACAGGATTGTTGTGGACAAGGAGAAGGCAGGGGCACTGGGTGTCCCCATATCCTCCATCAATAGCACCATCTCTGCCTCTTTTGGAAGTGCCTACATAAATGACTTTATCCATTCAGGGAGGGTAAAAAGGGTCTATACACAGTTCGACGCCCCTTTCCGAAAGACACCTAAAGACCTTGAAAAATTGTATGTTAAAAATACATCCGGTAAGATGGTGCCTTTTTCATCCTTTGCCTCTGGTAATTGGAGCATAGGTTCCCCAAGGCTTGAGCGTTATAATGGGTTTCCTGCCCTTAATATATTAGGTGAGGCAGCCCTTGGCAGGAGCTCAGGTGAGGCTATGGCTGCCATGGAGGAGATAGCGGCAAAGCTGCCCCAGGGAATCGGTTACGAGTGGAGCGGTGTCTCTTATCAGGAGCGCATTGCCCATGCCCAGGCACCCATACTCTATGCATTTTCCATCCTTGTCATATTTTTGTGTGTTGCTGCCCTGTACGAGAGCTGGTCCATACCCATAGCAAATCTCCTTATGCTGCCCCTTGGTGTATTCGGTGCACTTATGGCCACATGGCTGAGGGGTCTATACAACGACGTCTATTTCCAGATAGGCTTTCTCACCACCATGGGGTTATCTACTAAGAACGCCATCCTTATCATACAGTTTGCCCGGGAGAGGCTCATTAAAGGAGAGGGGTTATTGGAGGCAACACTGGGTGCAGCAAGGACAAGGCTGAGACCTGTTCTTATGACATCTTTGGCATTCTTCTTTGGTGTGCTACCCCTTGCCATTGCAACAGGCGCAGGCGCCGGTGCCATGAATGCCATAGGAACCGCTGTTGTGGGTGGGATGCTCTCTGCCACATTTATAGACCTGTTCTTTATACCCCTATTTTTTGTCCTTGTCTCCCGTGTGTTTAAAGGAAAACACCTAATACAGACAGATGGCAGGGCTATAGAATCTGAAAACCCAGTGGAGGGGAAAAACTCATGAAAAAGGCAATATTCTATGGGATTGTTCTAGGGTTTATGCTCATAGGTTGCACCATGGCGCCTAAATATACAAGACCTGATGCACCCATCCCCAAGGAGTGGCCTAAAGGGGATGCCTATATGGATATAAAGCCCCATGAGCAAGTAACACCAATAGAGCTAAGATGGCAGGATTTTATTGCCGATGCAAGGCTCAAAAAACTTATCGATATGGCCCTTGAAAATAACCGAGACCTGAGGCTTGCTGCCTTGAATGTGGAGAGGGCTCGGGCATATTACAATATACAGAGGGCAGAGATATTGCCTGCCATAGATGCCGCTGGTGTCGGGACAAGGCAGAGGGTGCCTGCTGACCTCTCAAGCAGGAAGATAACCGGGGTGACAGAACAATACAGCGTAAACCTTGGGTTGTTGTCTTGGGAGATAGATTTTTTCGGTCGCTTAAGGAGCCTCAAGGACAGGGCACTGGAGGAATATCTTGCCACAGAAGCGGCACACCGCAGTGTTAGAATAATGATTATTGCCTCTACTGCCAATGCATACCTTACATATGCTGCAGACATGGAAAACCTCTCTCATGCCAGGACCACATTAAAGACTCAGAAAGAGACATACGATTTAATCAAGAGGCGCTACGATGTGGGGCTTGCCTCTGAGCTTGACCTCCGTCGTGCACAGGCACAGGTAAATCAGGCAATGGAAAATGTCTCTCAGTTTGTCCGACTTGTGGCACAGGATGAAAACACACTGAACCTTATCGTTGGGACGAATGTGCCGAAAGAACTTTTACCAGAGGGACTTGACAGGGTATTGCCGCCAAGGGATATATCCCCGGGCCTATCCTCGGAGATACTCCTTAAAAGGCCTGACATAGTGGCATCGGAGCATCAGCTTAAATCAGTCAATGCCATAATAGGTGCGGCAAGGGCAGCATTTTTCCCCCGTATCTCCCTCACCACCACCATAGGGACAGCCAGTTCAGACCTGTCAAAACTCTTTCGCTCAGGCCAGGAGACTTGGAGCTTTTCACCGCAGGTCATAATGCCCATATTCGATACCCGTGTATGGGCAGCATACGAGGCATCAAAAGTGGAGCGTGAGCTCGCCCTTGTCCGCTATGAAAGGACCATCCAGACTGCATTTAAAGAGGTGGCAGATATCCTTGCTGTAAGGGGCACTATAGATGAACAGCTATCAGCCCAGCAGTCATTGGTAGATGCAGTTTCAGAGACATACAGGCTTGCTGTTGCCCGCTATACAAAAGGGATAGACAGCTATTTAAGCGTCCTCGATGCCCAGCGTTCCCTTGTCAGTGCCCAGCAGGGGCTTGTCCAGCTTAGACTTGCCAAGCTCACAAACCATGTAAGGCTATACGCAGTCCTCGGTGGGGGAGACGATAATCTATGAGCACAAAGAGGGCGATAACCAATCTGCCCCTCCACTATGAAAGGCACCTTGTTGGCTATTTTCTCGCATGAAGATGTTTGCTGCCGCCATTATTGAGATAAGATGGAGGCCTTTAAGAGACTATCCGGTGCAGGTTTCATTGACACCAGTTTGTCTATAGATTATAATGGGGATATTTAAGCCGTACCAAGGAAAAATCTTTTGAAAAAGACAAAGATTGTAGTTTCAATCCACAGAGACTTTTTATCAGTAGTCACCACCTTTGTTGAGAGGTCATCCATTGCCCTGGGCCTAGGGCAGGACGAGGCGCTCAGACTTACTCTGGCCTCGGAGGAGATATTCTCTTATCTCTGCAGCATCATGGGGCAAGACAAGGGGCTTGAGGTTACATGCACAGGGGGGCTATATTTTGTAGCAGTTGATTTTTCCTTTGACAGTGTAGAGCTTTCCTTGCAGGCATTTAATATCACAGCAGGGATTACATTGGAAGAGGCAGAAGACCTGGAGGACATGGGTCTACTCATTGCCGCCCGCTCTGTTGACCAACTATCCCTGGAAGAGTTACAGGGTGGTAAGATTTTATTGAGGCTTATAAAAAACAAGGCATACCCGGCCCTACAGTATATGGAGTCCCCTGAGACCCCACCCCTGGCTTCATATTCCATAAAGCCCCCTACACAGGATGAGATAAAGGTGCTGTCGTGTCTTGTCTTGAGAGATTATAGCGACCACATTATCCCCCATGCCTTCAGATACCCTGGCAGACTCATAGATATGGTGGCGAGC
>CAZEMX010000048.1:0-876 GCA_964513415.1 uncultured Nitrososphaerota archaeon | reverse complement strand
GGGACTACTGTGTAGATTTACAACAGACTGGTTTCCAAGGGCGCTTTTTGAACCTATTGGCACTGCTGTCCTGCATTATGAAAAAACCGTGTCCAGAGAGATAACATGGTATTACCGTGGTCTCCATGAAGATACCGGGACACATGTATATGTCCCAAAGAAACTTGCAGGCTATGTGGAAAATAAATACAGAGAGCTTGCCCTTCCCAGGGATGTCTATATAACAGATTACTCCGGCGAATACATGGGTGAATATTCTGTGTTTGCATCGGATTTTGACAGGGAACTAAACCAGGTTACATTAAGACCGCTATGGCCCGGAAAGGATGGTATGGAGAATATAAAGAGACACATTGCTGCATTCAAAAAAGAGGGCATCCTCAATATCTTCTTTGCCGTAGACCTTGGCGTTACAGCACAGGCATCCATAGTTGACAGTCTTATGGAATGCGGTTTTGAACCAAAGATATTAATCCCTTACGGAGGGAGATCAGACCTCATTATATTCCAGTTCTTGCCATGAATCCCCTTTCCCTTGACAGACTCACCCCTTCATATATAAAGACCTTTGAGGCATACATACCCAGTAAACCAGATGAAGAACTAAAAAAAATCTTCAAAACACCCATTCTATACAGGCTTAACAACAATGAAAACCCCGTTGGTCCACCCCTTGCATCGCAGGAGGTTATAAGGCTTTTGCCACCACCCAGGGCAGCCATATACCCCAGCGGTGATTCATACTATTTGAGGCAGAGGCTTGCAGATAAATTCGGGATGTTGCCTGACCAATTCCTTGTGGGAAACGGTGCAAATGAGGTAATAACATTTGTTATAAAGGCATTCTGTGAAAAAGGGGACAACATCATAACAGCA
>CAZEMX010000047.1:0-12864 GCA_964513415.1 uncultured Nitrososphaerota archaeon | reverse complement strand
CCGATCGACGACAACATCCTGATCACAGTGACCTCGTTCATAACCCTCCTCATCTTGAGGGGCTTCTGAACGGCCGCCCTGCGCCGGACAACAAAAAATAATACTTACCCGCCCACACTTGTCTCTCAGCCCGGTGGTGTAGCGGCCAAGCATAGCGGGCTTTGGCCCCGCCGACAAGAGTTCGAATCTCTTCCGGGCTACCACTTCCTATCGCCCTGCACCCGAGCGCGAGGAGGCCTTGCCGTCCGCCCACCCATTGAACATATTACAAAATGCTGTCTTCATACATCCAAATTTAAATAAATGGTGCTATCCCATTATCGGTTACTGGAGGCTTCTCAACGTCCTACCTCGAACGGCCCTGGCTCAAGCTCTACCCGCCTAACATCAACCCCAATCTGGAGATAGAACAGGCGCCCCTCTTCTCGTTTGTCGATGATGCAATCTCGCAGTACCCTGACCGCGTGGCGATGCTCTATCTGGGCACTGCCATAACCTACCGGGAGCTTGGGGACTACATCGACCGTACCGCCGAAGCCCTGATCTCGGTAGGGATCAAGAAGGGGTCCGTCGTCGCCATCTACCTTCCCAACTGCCCGCAGTTCGCAATGGCGTTCTACGCGTTGCTGAAGATTGGGGCAATCCCCACTGCGGTCAGCTTCCTCTACACGCCGCGCGAGATGAGGCAGCAGCTATCCGACTCTGGCGCCGAGTGCGTCATAATGCTCGACCTGATCTACGAGAAGCAGATGCAGATGCTGAAGGAGCTGAAGATAGAGAAGGTCATACTCACAAGCCTGGTCTACTTCCTCTCGCCGGTCAAGCGGTTCTTCGGACGTCTGACGGGGAAGATCCCTAAGTACTCCCCCCCTGCGGGCGGGAGCACCCTCTTCCTGGAGGACCTCATCGCACCGCTCTCGGGCAAGGGCTACCAGAAGGCAGACGTGAAGCCGGACGATATCGCCTCGATATCCTACACCGCGGGCACCACCGGGCTGCCCAAGGGCATTAAGCTGACCCACTCCAATTTCGTGTCCAGTATGAAGCAGATGCTGGAGTTCTCAAACGACTACGACCTCGGCAGCTCAACCTACCTGCTGTCGTATCTGCCGTTCTTCCACATCTACGCGCAGTCGATAATGCTCACCTCGGGGCTTGCGAAGGGCATGACGCTGCTGGTGATCCCCGTCCCCAAGTTCGAGGAGATCCTGTCGATGATCGACAAGTACAAGGTGTCGATGTTCTTCGGCGTGCCAGCCTCGTACAGCCTCATGCTGAAGCACCTCAAGAGTGGCAAGTATAGCCTCAAGTCGCTGAAGATCTGTTTCACCAGCGCCGACAAGATGCCACCCAGCGTCGCCGCCGAGTTCACAAAGCTCACCGGCGCCAGGATGGCGGAGGGATACGGCCTCACTGAGACCTGCGGGGTCGCGCTGGGGCAGCTCTATAGCCGCCAGAAGGAGGGCTCGGTGGGCATCCCCATACCGCTGACATACGTTGCCATAATCAAGCCGGACTCGGACGAGTTCGTCCCCGTAGGCGAGATAGGTGAGATAGCCGTATGCGGCCCCCAGGTCATGACTGAGGTCTGGAAGAACCCTGAGCGGACGGCCAAATACTTCGCGAAGATCGAGGGCAAGACGTGGCTCAGGACCGGCGACATCGGCAGGATGGACGAGGACGGCTGGTTCTACTTCGCTGAGCGCATAAAGGACGTCATCAAGTACAAGGGATTCCAGGTCTTCCCCAAGGAGCTCGAGCGCATCATCTGCGAGCACCCGGCCGTCAAAGAGGCCGCGGTCATAGGGGTGAACTCCAAAGAGGGCTATCAGGTGATCAAGGCATTCATAGTCCTTAAGGAGGGCATGAGCGGCAGCGTCAGCAAGGAGCAGATAACCGACTTCTGCAGCCAGAACCTCGCCCCATACAAGATCCCCAAGGAGATCGAGTTCATCGACGAGCTCCCGAGGAACCGGATTGGCAAGGTCATGCGCGAGGCGTTGCGCGAGCGCGAGAACCATGCCGTATGACGCAACGTGCGCCACGCCCCCGACCATGCCCCTGACCGGTGCGGCTCCCCGCAGATCCCGCTACCTGCCTTGAAAAGGGCGGTTCGACCCCGATTATTTTTATCTAAACAAAACAATTCCTAATGTTTTTATCTTCTATTTTTTATCCAAAGGATTAAAACCATCAGCCTCCATCAGCCACCATCAGCCACCATAAAGCCGCCAAACGACTGTTGTTGATGATGTACCATCACCATAACTCTTTTTAATATCATGGAGCCATGATTATCATCAGGAGATCTTGGAGGAGATTCGCGATGGCCAAGTGTCCGAAATGTGGCGTAGATGTTGCTAAGCCAACAAAGACCTGGCGCTTAGCACCGAAGGGCAAGAAAGCAATCACAATTGGCCTGTACAAGTGTTCAGGCTGTGGTGCGTTCTTCAGGGCAGCTCAGAAATAAGCAGCGCCCTACTCTCCCTTTTTTTGCCTTCATTATAATAATGCGCTGCCCCCCGCCGCTTGCCGCGCACCGGCGCGGGCATCTGCAGTCCAGCTCAGAACCTCGCTGCCTTGGCGGCCTCAATGCAGTTGAGCCTATGCCGAACCTGGTCGACCCTCGCGGCACTCACTGTGCCCGATATCAGGCACTCCTCTGCCCCTGCACTCGCCACGACCCTCCCCCATGGGTCTATGATGCAGCTGTGGCCGTAGTACTTCGCCCCCCCTCCGCCGCCAGATGCCTGGTTGGCCGCAACGACGTAGACCTGGTTCTCGATTGCGCGCGCCCTCAGGAGCGTCATCCAGTGCGCCCTTCCCGTCTCCAGCAGGAACGCTGCGACGTTGGTGATCACCTGGGCGCCCTCCATAGTCGCCTTCCTGTAGAGCTCTGGGAACCTCAGGTCGAAGCATGTGGTCATCCCAACTTTCAGCCCAGCGACCTCTGCCATCGCAGTGCTCGTCCCCGGGCTGAAGATCTGCGCCTCGTTTATTACGCCGTAAGAGAAGAGGTGCGTCTTCCTGTATTTTGCCACTATGCCTTCCGGCGTTACCGCATAGCACGTGTTGTAGATCCTGCCCCCGTCACTCTCTGTCATGCTGCCTGCGATTATGCTGATCCCCCTCTTCCTCGCGACCTCCGCTACCATCGCGAGCGTCTCGCCCCCGGTGCCCTCCGCCTGCCCTGCATACGCCTCCCTGGTCATCTTTGCCGGCAGGAAGTTGAAGAACTCTGGCAGTAGCACGAGCTCCGCCCCGCCATCCGCAGCCTCCCCTATCATGCGCCTCGCCTTGGAAAGGTTCTTCTGCTTCTCCTCGCAGCTCGCCATCTGGGCGATCCAGACCGCCGCCTTCCCGGCTGCCACCTATCCGCACCCTGTGACGCTGCAGCGCCTCCACTAAAAAAATTTGCCCTCTAGGTCAGGTCCCTTTAACAGTCGATGCAGGGGCGCTAACGCTCCCTAAACCGTGTATTTTCCCTCCGAAATTCGGCTGCCCTCCGACCTAATAATGTTTATATATTCGGTCTAATTTTTAGGACTGTCGATATATTCGGAGGTGTAAGTGAAATGCCGTCGTGCGCGCTGTTTGAGGTTTACAAGACTCCGTCAGGTAGCACCTACTACATCTGCCATCGCCCGCCATTCGGCGAGGAAGGGACGATGCTGCCAAACGGAGAGCTCCACTGCCAGAAATGCGATAAGAGGAAGTAAACGTCCTCTTCTTCATATTTTAGGCGAATAAGGAAACGTTAGCTTTCCTATCCCTTTTCCTTATTTCATATCTTTGTTTTAAAAAAAGTTCATCGGCAGCCTCATCCGAGGCTGAACGGCTTGCCGCTTTTCAGGACGACCTCAGGCATCACTGCCCTCCACCTCTCCAGGAACCCCCTGTCCTCGTTTGCGTCCCTGAGGTCGTCCGGGAGCATGTGAGGTATCGTCCCTATGATGGGGTACCACCTGCCGCAGCCGTTGCAGAGCAGAACCCCCTCGTCGATCTCCTCCTTCTCGGCAAAGACCAATAGCTCGAGCGGGTGGCTCTTGCATATCGGGCAGGCAAGGATGTCCATTAACCTTCTCTTCAAAGCCGCACACCAATTAAAATAAGCCGCAAATCTGCCTATAAGCTTTCCAAGCGCCGCCTCGCCGATGGGAAAAAAGGGGCATATGCGCCCCGGCGCTCGGGGGCGCACGCCCTGCTGATCATGATCAGAGCTTCCTCAGGTACCTGTCTACCTCCCAGCTCGAGATCTGCATCTTGTATGCGTCCCACTCCTTCCTCTTGACCGAGAGGAAGTTGTGGTAGGCCGTCTCCCCAAGCGCCTCCTTCATGAATTCGCTCCCCTCGATCTCGTCGAGCGCTTCCTTGAGCCCCTCAGGCAGCGAGACTATGCCCTTTGCCCTCCTCTCCTCGTAGCTCAACTTGTAGACGTTCAGCTCCATCGGTGGGCCCGGGTCCGCCTTCCTCTTGACGCCGTCGAGCGCCGCTGCCGCAAGGACCGCTAGCTGAAGGTAGGGGTTCCCGGACGGGTCGGGGCACCTTATCTCGAACCTGGCCGCATTCTTCCTGCCGCCGAAGTTCGGCACCCTTATGAGTGGGGACCTGTTCTTGAGCGCCCACGCCACGTAGACCGGTGCCTCATAGCCCGGCACGAGTCTCTTGTAAGAGTTCGGCCATGACGCGAGGACGCCGCACATCTCTCTGCCGTGCATAAGCTGCCCGCCGATGCTGTAGCGGGCGAGGTCCGAGAGGTATCCCTTCGCTGGATCGTCGGCATAGAAGAGGTTGCTGGTCGCCTCCGAGTTCCAGAGGCTCTGGTGGACATGCATGCCCGAGCCGTTTACGCCAAAGAAGGGCTTCGGCATAAAGCTCGCCACGTAGCCGTTCTTGGCCGCCACGACCTTGGTCACGACCTTCATGGTTACCACCCGGTCAGCGGCTGCCAGCCCCTCATCATACTTAAAGTCCATCTCGTTCTGCCCCCGCGCCACCTCATGGTGGGATATCTCGATCTCGATGCCGAACTTCTCCGCGGCATCGGCTATCTCCCTCCTGAGGTCGTCCGTCAGGTCGCTGGGGTGGAAGTCGAAGTAGCCGGCCATGTCTATTGGGGTCGGCGCCTCGCCGTCCTCCCCCTCCTTCACTATGAAGAACTCCAGCTCGGGGGCGCAGAAGTAAGTGAACCCCGCATCGCGGCACTTGCCGAGCACCCTCTCTAGGACATACCTTGGGTCGCCCTCGAAGCGCTTGTTGTCTGGCGTGTATACATCGCAGAGGAGCCTGCATGAGGACTTCTCCTTCGGTCTCCACGGGATTATAGCAAACGTAGAAGGGTCCGGGAAGAGCACCATGTCCGACTCCTCTATTGCCCTATATCCCGTTATCGACGAGCCGTCGAAAGACTGGCCGTTCTCGAAGATGCCCTCTATGTTCTTCGAGTTGACCGCTATGCTCTTCACCATGCCGTTGATGTCTGTGAACTGAAGCCTGACGAACTTGATCTCGTTCTCATGTATCTTCTTCACGACCTCAGCCACTTTCTGCTTCCATACCGCATCCTTGAAGTTCCTCATTTTTTCACCACTTATCAAAACAATTTTTTACACATATTTTACAATATATATAAAACTATCTGGTAAAAAAATGAACAACATTCAAATACACTACGATATTGTAAGACGATTTTACTGAAGAACCTGCGGTCCCGGGGGCGTCCGCCATAAAAAGGGGAGTGATGGCCGCGCCATCACTTCTTGCTGGCCCACAGCCCGTGGATGTTGCAGTACTCCCTCGCCTTGTCGACCTTCGCAGGCGTCTCGAAGCGCGCCTCGGGCGCGCTCCCGGGCTTGAGGAACCTCAGCATGACCGTCTCGCCGGAGTCCGCCTCCACCCACTCTATGTAGTGCCTCTCCTCCATCGGGTGCGGAACGGCGCCGACCTTCACAAGGGCCCCCGTCGCGGACTCCTCCACGATTGGGACGTGCTTCTCCTTGCTCGCATCGACTGTGTTCTCCTGCTGGCGCCTCATGGGCTGCCCGCAGCAGACCAGCGTCCCCGCGCCGGCGTGCAGTACCATCACTATGTTCCCGCATACCTCGCACTTGTATACCTGCAACCTCTCGGTCATTATATCCATGCCTCCTGTAACCCACTCCCCGCTCCCTCTATTCGAGCTTGCGGTAGCAGAACCACCAGTCGTAGCCCTCGTACTTCTTCAGCCTCTCCTTCGCCTCGTCCTCGCTCGACGGCGCCGGCACGATGACCTTGTCCCCTATGAGCTCGTTCTTCGGCCAGTTGGCCGGCAGAGCCACGCCCTCCTTGTCCGCGACCTGTAGCGCCTTGAGGAGCCTGAGGATCTCGTCCATGTTCCTGCCAACGGAGAGCGGGTAGTAAAGTATCGCCCTGACGATCCCCTCGGCGTCGAGAATGAAGACTGCCCTCACTGCCTGCGTCCCGTTCGCCTCCGGGTGCAACATGCCGTACTTCGTCGCGATCTTACCCGTGCTGTCCGCGATCACCGGGAACGGTATCTCCTTGCCGAGCTTCTCCTTGATCCACTCTGTCCACTTCATGTGCGAGTAGACCTGGTCTATGGAGAGGCCTATCAGCTCCGTGTTGAGCGCCTTGAACTCCCCTGCCCTGTCCGCGAAGGCATAGAACTCCGTCGTGCACACGGGCGTGAAGTCCGCCGGGTGGCTGAAGAGAACTACCCACTTCCCCTTGTACTCCCTAGGGAAGTCGATCGCGCCCTTCGTAGTCTGTGCCGTGAACTCCGGTGCCCTGTCACCGATCAGAGGCAACTTCACAATTTCTGACATTTTTATCCCTAATTATTACAGTTGAGGCTAAAATATAAACCTTAAACCCGTTGCACGCCGGGCGCCAACCTAAAATCCCCGTTCGCGAATAGTAAGCGTCGCGGCGCACGCCCTGAGCGCAGCCGCGCGGTGCCGACAACCATGGCCGAGCCTCCGCCCCATTATGCCATAGATGCCGCCGAGGAGTTCAACCGGCGGTTCTCGAGCGACTCTGCGGTCGCGGTCTGCGGATCCAGCGGGGCGACCATCGAGATCGCGCTCAGCGGGAAAGCCTGCTCAAGCTGCCACCTCTACGACTACCTTGGTGATCTCATATTGCTCCTCGAGGCGCGTTCGGAGTGCCCGCATGCCATCTGGCGCCTCGATCAGCCATCGCCCGCCGAGCCGCGGTGTCGCGCCACAATCGCCAGACTGGGCTTTCTCAACGAGATCGCCCGCGCCGCCGTTGCTGTCGGAGGGACGGTGGATGCCCGCAGGCGGGAGTTCTTGTCGGTGCGCGGCTCGGAGGACGCCGTCTTCAGCGAGCTGTGCTTCTGCATCCTCACCGCCAACTACACCGCCGAGGGGGGCATCCGGATACAGCGCGCCCTCTCCAGGGACTTCCCAGCCGCGCGCCGCGAGGAGCTCGCTGCCAAGCTGAAGGCGATGGGGCACCGCTTCCCCAACAAGCGCGCGGAGTTCATATCCGAGGCGCAGCGCCTCCGCGGCACCCTGTGCAGCACGCTCCAGCGCTTCTCAAACGGCCCCGACGCGAGGGAGTGGCTCGTCGAGAACGTCAAGGGCTTCGGCTACAAGGAGGCCAGCCACTTCCTCAGGAACGTGGGGTTCAGGGACGTCGCCATAATCGACCGCCACATCCTCTCCTACCTCGCCGCCAAAGGGCTCCTCGACCCCAAACGGACCCTGACGAGGAGGCGGTACCTCGAGATCGAGCTCCTCCTCTCCGCCATCGCTGCCAAGCTTGGGACAACCCAGGCCGAGCTGGACCTCTACATCTGGTACCTCAAGACAGGGAAGGTCCTGAAGTGACCCCGCATTCCAGCAATATATAATAACACTGACGAACAAATCTCTCGAAACGTCTAACGACAGCCGTTGATGCACTCCATGAACAACCTTCCAAGCCGACTCATCAGCCTCACGTCATCCGGTCAGGCGGACGCGCAGGCAGTGGGCAGAAAAGCCGCCAACCTGATGGCACTCCATGCGGCAGGGTTCCCTGTCCCGGCGGGCTTTGTGGTGCCCGTGGTGGAGTATGAGCGATTTCTCGACTCGAACTCGCTTAGGGCCGAGATCCAGCGCCTCCTCTCCGCCGCCAATCTGGACGACGAGAAGGCGCTCTCCGAGTGCTCCTCCCGCATCAAGTCAGCCATAGTGTCGGGACAGATGGCGCCGCAGCTCTTGGAGGCGATAGCATCTGCCGCCACGCCCACCGCGGGCGCGCTCTGGGCGGTGCGGTCATCTGCGGTCTCGGAGGACCTCGCCGAGGCATCCTTCGCGGGGCAGCAGGACACCTACCTGAGCGTCAAGCCAGGGGAGCTCGCGGAGAGGACAAAGCAATGCTGGGCGTCCTACTGGAACGGGCGCGCGATCGCCTACAGGCACAAGGCGGGCATCCCCCAGCTCGGAGGCGGGATAGCCGTCGTCATCCAGTCCATGGTCGACGCCTCGTCATCCGGCGTCATGTTCACCTGCGACCCCGTGTCCGGAAACGAGTCGTCCATGATCGTCGAGTCGAGCTGGGGTCTCGGCGAGGCGATAGTGTCCGGTCTCGTCACCCCGGACAGGTTCGTGATCGCAAAGGGCAGCCTTGACATCCAGGAGCGGCGCATAAGCCGGAAGGCGAACGCCGTGTACCTCGCGGCGCCGGGTCCGGTCGCGCTCGAGGAGCAGAGGCAGTCCGCCCCATCAATAACCGACCTCCAGGCAAAGGACCTCGCCTCCATGGGCGCGAGGATTGAAACGCACTTCGGCTCGCCCCAGGACATCGAGTGGGCCATAGGCGGCGGTAGGATATTCGTCCTCCAGTCGCGCCCCATAACCGCGCTCGCGAAGGGGGGCGAGACGCTCTGGACGAGGGCATACGGCGACGAGTACTGGTCCGACGTCACCTCCCCGCTCTTCTACTCCTGGCTGGGCGAGTGGCTCTCCAAGTACGTCCTGGAGGAGGGCTACTCGGTGATGGGGTACTGGGAGCTGAAGGGGCTCGACCTCCTCAGGCTCCACAAGGGGCACATATACTTCAATGCGGCGGTGCTGGAGGGCGTCTTCACGTTCAACCCGCGCTTCTCGCGCACCAAGGAGCTCCTGAACTACTTCCCCGAGAAGGATCAGGAGCGGATAGCTAACGCGAAGACGAAGGTGCTGCGGCGTGTCTGGTCCGAGGTGAGGATAGCTTTCAAGGACCCGGACGGCATGATCACAAAGACCGACAAGGCCTACAGGCGGTGGGCATCGGAGTTTCTCAAGAAGATGGAGCGGTTCGATGCGCTGGACCTCGCCGCGCTCTCCGACCAGGCGCTATACGACGAGTACGCCTCGATGGTGAATGCGTTCCTCAAGCACTTCCGCCTCATAAGGTACGGCATGGTCACACACAGCATTGGCATGAACCTGATGGCAAAGCGGTGGCTCACTGACTGGGCGGGGGACACGACCGGCGCGCTCTACGCGAGCGTCGTCTCCGGGCTTCCGGACAACAAGACGATCATGACGAACAACGCTCTTATATTACTGGCGCGGTCCGTCAGGGACGACCCTGCCCTCATAGGGGCGATCCAGTCGAAGCCGGCGGCAGAGTTCCTCGAGGAGGTCCGGTCAAGCCCCTCGATGTCGCAATTCAGGGAGAAGCTCGCGCTCTTCCTGAAGGAGTACGGCCACAGGTCGCACACGCGCGAGATGTACTTCCCCAGGTGGGCGGACGACCCTGCCCTCGTGGTCGACATACTCCGGTCCCTCTCCGCCGCCCCGGACATCGACGTGGAGCGGATGGAGCGGGAGACCGTCGCGAAGCGGCTCGAGGCCGAGAAGGAGATCGGCCGCAGGATATCCCATGCCCGCTTCGGCTTCTTCAAGAAGCGCATCTTCAATATTGTCCTCAAGTTCGCCCAGACCTACCTCATATTCCGCGAGAACCAGCGCTTCTACCTGGACCACATCATAAGCCGCCAGAGGCGCATATTCATGGAGTACGGCCGCAGGCTCGCCGAGCGGGGCATGATCGGCCGGCAGGACGACATATTCTTCCTCTCCAAGGAGGAGGTCTTCGCGTTGGCAAAAGGCGAGCTGTCCTGCATGGGTGCGGAGATCGCGTCGAGGAGGGCCGAGTTCGAGAAGTATAGGGACGTCCTGCCGCCCAAGTTCCTCAAGGGCAGGGCGGAGTTCGACGACACCGTGGTCCTCAAGGGCAACGTCCTGAAGGTCACCGGCACGTCCGCGAGCCCGGGCATCGCGACCGGCCCCGTCAGGATTGTGGAGTCCATAGACGAGATCAGCACCGTCAGGAGTGGCGAGATACTCGTGACCTCCAACACCGATCCCGGCTGGACGCCGGTCTTCTCCCAGCTCGCGGGGCTCATAACAGAGACCGGCGGCATACTCTCTCACGGCGCGGTCGTCTCGAGGGAGTACGGAATTCCAGCCGTCACCGCAGTTAAGGGCGCAAAGCAGATCTTCAAGACCGGGCAGAGGGTAACCGTCGACGGTAACGACGGCGTGATCTATCTATTGGAGGAGTGAGCGTTGAGCACAGACATAATACACCCGGTTGGAAGCCACCCAGAATGGAACGAGAGCTTCTACTTCAACTTCTACGACAGGGAGAACGAGATATTCGCATTCATGAGGATTGGCCTCAAGCCAAACAGGAATGAGAAGAATGTCTTCTGCTGCTTCCTGCTCCCGGACGGCTCGCTGGTCGGCATGAAGGACAACGAGCCCATGGCCAACTCCGCCCTGAAGGCGAAGGGGCTATCGTTCGTGAAGATACTCCCCGAGAAGAAGTGGGCGCTGAACTTCAACGGCTACCTCGCGAGGCTGGGCGGGCAGAAGCCGGACCCGGTGAAGGTCTCGTTCTCCATCGGGTTCGAGTGCATGAACGAGGTCTTCAACTACCGCGAGTGCGTGAGCGGCATCAAGGAGCAGATCTCGCAGAGCGTTGCCTCGGAGCACCTCGAGCAGTTCGGGAAGGTCACCGGCGCCCTCAGCATAGGCGGCTCCGAGTATCTCGTCAAGGGCATGGGCGAGCGGGACCATTCGTGGGGGGTGAGGGACTGGAACGCCCCGAAGATGTGGGTTTGGCTCACGTGCCAGTTCTCCGAAGAGTATGCCCTCAACGTCACGAAGCTCGTGGTCCCGGAGGGGGAGGTCGACGCGGGCTTCATCCACCTCAAGGGGAGGAACGTGCCGCTCGTCAAGGCAGAGATACAGACCGAGTTCGCCGAGGTCGGACCGCCCAAATCGCTGAGGATGGTACTCACCGACAAGGAGGGCGTATCCCACAAGGTCACGGCTGTGGCCGTCCGCCAGGCCGCCCTTCCGTTCCAATCCGACGACGGGAGGCGCCTCTCGGTGCTCTATGAGCCTCTCGCCCGGTACGAGTACGAAGGGATGGTGGGCTACGGCGTGGCGGAGTACCTCGTGAAGAAGTTCTGAGCGGGGGCGCGCCCCCTCAGCGTCCGATTTGCATCCGCATCAGCGCATCTAGTCGACCGTTATTGCCTTCTCGGGGCACACCTCGACGCACTTCATGCACCTGGTGCAGAGCGAGAGCCAGACCGGGGTGATCCTCCACATCTGGGGGTCTATGTAGTCCTGGTCCACCCCCACCGGCTCGTGCATGATAAATATCGCCGGGTCGCAGGCGCGGAGGCACTTGCCGCAGTTCCTTGGGTCGACCTTGCCCTTCTCGCCGCACTTCGAGTAGTCCACCCTCACCTTTGGGCTCCCCATGCCAATACCCCCTAGAACCTCCCCCTCGCCGCCGGGACTGCCTCCCTGGGCACTATCTTCAGGGCATCCTGCCTGCACATGTGCCTGCAGACCCCGCAGCCCCAGCACTTCTCGGCATCGACCATGACCCTCTTGAGGGATGGTATGAACCTGAGCGCCCCGAACTGGCACTTGGCGACGCAGAGCGCGCAGCCATTGCAGGCCTCGGCATCAATCTGCACGACGTACTCCGCCTTGTAGATCGTGTGCAGCCCGAAGTCGTTCCTCAGGCGCAGCCCGCCGCACTCCGGGTTCTCGCATGAGCAGATCGCGTTGATGTAGGGGACCGGCTGGAACCAGACCGATGCGACGTAGCCCTTCCTGTTGTGCATCTCCAGCCTCTTGATCGCCTCCTCACGGTCGAGCTTGTAGACGTTGTTCTTCGGTATGAAACGGGGGAGCTTCTCGATGACCCCCGAGAGGTTTCCGAAGTTTATGCAGCACGCCTCCTTGATCCCCCGCTGCATCCACCTGCACATGCAGTAGTTTTCAATTATCGGCTCCGCCGCAAGGTTGCCGAGGATCGCCTTGGCGTCCTCCAGCGGGATCACTTGACCGAAGTGGCCATCTGCCCTCGTAGGGTTCCTGCCCTTGGCGTCGCTGTGGATCATCTTCTCGACCTGCCAGCGCAGGACCTTCCCTATTATCGGCATCTGCAGCTTGTAGCCCAGGTCGATGGACGATATTCCCATGACCTTCCTGATGTAAACCTGCTCGAAGTTCTTCCACTGCTCCGTCAGGTACTCCCTCGCCTGGATGCTGTCAGCAAGCTCGTTCGAGTAGTTCCTGGCGTTCATGTACCACTTCCCGCCGGCACCATGCTTCATGCACCATTGACACATCTCAAAGCACCACGGTAAGAGCGGGCGTCCGCTTGATGGCCCTGCTGGTGACATCGGGTCGCATGTATGATAAAAGACTTCTCAAGGGGGCTCGGCCGCCACGCCTGCCGCACGCCGGTCGTCATCCCGGCCGCAGCGCCGCGGATAAGAAGAATAGTGCGGGGAGTGGGA
Organism: uncultured Nitrososphaerota archaeon; assembly: GCA_964513415.1. Lineage (GTDB taxonomy): Archaea > Thermoproteota > Methanomethylicia > Methanomethylicales > Methanomethylicaceae > Methanomethylicus. The sequence continues at coordinate 38 of CAZEMX010000047.1, read as the reverse complement.
TTCGAACCCACGAAGGCCTTCGCCATAAGGTCCTGAGC
>CAZEMX010000046.1:0-13197 GCA_964513415.1 uncultured Nitrososphaerota archaeon | reverse complement strand
TCAGCCATCATCACTCCGTAGTTACGTTTTGCCTGCCAACCCGTCGCTCAAGCGGGACGCGCGAAAAGCCGCGCGCCCCTTAGCTATGCGTTATGCGTCATCTCTCATAATTCGATCTCGAGAATATCCTCGACGATCCCCGCTGAAAAAGCAGATGAAATCTCCACGACATGCCGGTTTCGCTCCGCGTCTGCGACGCCGGGAAAGGTAATCACGAGTGTCTGATCCTCGGTTTTCCCGCCATGGAAAACGATTGTGGGCGTGCCGATCAGGGGGCTGGTCGCGGGCGTGGTGCCTTCTGGCGCGGCGGTTTCGGTGTCCGGGTGGCTGGTGCCGGTCCCGGCGACGGCGCAAAGGGCTATCGAGAAATCGCTTGTGGCGGCGCCGGTTTCTGGGGATAGCCGATGGCTGACCCGGACGCATTTCCCGCGGGCGTGCAGGCCGGTGACTTCCAGGTCGATCGTGGCGTCCAGGTCAACCGCGGGGTTCAGTGCCACGGCGGCCGAGACGAAATTGCGTCGGTGCGATCCCCATATTTTCGTTTTGGCGATCTGGATCAGCGCTTCCATGGCCGTGTTCGCGGCCGTGCGGTCGGTGTCTTCGGTCAAGGTTACGTCGACGCTGGTGGTTGCGCCGGTCGTCGGGGCGGCCTGATCGAGGGGGGGGATGCCGCTGAGGGCGTTGCCGTGCATGATGATCGAGTGCTCGGCAGTCTGGACCGGGGGATAGATGCCCTCGAGCGCGCCAGACAGCCGGTCGCGCAGCGTGCCGACGGCGGCAATGCTGTTGGGGGCGGATACGGTGATGACGAAATGTTCCTCGATCGTCTGGCCGTAATTGAAACTCACGTCGGCGTCGAATCCCATGCAGAGCAGCATGTCGTATTTTCCGGGGGCCCAAAGGGCGACCTCGGCGACGTGCAGGATCTCGTCGGGCATGGGAATGTAGGTGATTTCGTCGATGGTGGCGCCGGCGGCATGAATCGCGGCCTCGACGGCCTGGCGCTGCAGGAAGAGGTTTTCGTTTTCGACGTAGGCGGCGAAGGTGGAGACGTCGACGTACTCAAATGAGAGATGATACCCTTCGGCCTTGACGCGCGGGAATCGGAAGCCGAAGTCGATGGTGACGTGGTTGATGAGCTGGTGACGGCTCGACAGCGATAGGCCGAGGCTGCCGTCCAGCAGGTGGTCTTCGGTGAACGACAGGTCCGGGGTGGGTTTGGGTTCCCAGTCGGTGAGGCGCAAAGTGCCGGCAGGGTCGAGGTCGAGCGATGCCGGGATCGTCGAGAGCAGGTCCTGCGCGTGCGCCCAGCCGCGCGCGGCGGGGTCGAAAACGACCGGGCTGGAGTATCCGCCCGGTATCGCGGCGTCGATCGCGGCCACGGTCATGGCGTCGACGGAGTTCTGCAGGTCGTCGGTGCAGCGTAGGGCGAGGATGCCGGTCTTGAGGTCGAGCGTCGGGGTGTCGATCACGCCGGTGAACAGGCGGGTGATCGAGGTGGGGCTGCCGCTCGACAGGTCGGCGATGTCGATCGACAAGTCGGTACCGACCCAGTCGGCCAGGACAAACGCGCTGCCGGCCAGCGGCCGGACAGAAAGATCAGCGACGCGGGCGCCGCCCTCCTCCGCGTCGATCTGGATGTCTCCGACGACGCGCGCGGACCAGTCGGTTCCGCCAATCTGGACGATGGCGGACCAGATGCCAGCTTGGTCGGCAATGCCCGAGGTACCTGGGTAGGTTTCGTTCACTTGGCGATCGACCAGAAAGCGAGGACCAAAACCGATGCCCAGATGCAGACGATCCCGGCGGCCATGGCGGCCATAATCCGCTGGCGCGTTAGACTTCTTCGCATATCAGCTCCCAGGAATAGGTCGCGTCGCCGCGGACGCCGGATTCTGTTGGGCGGTTGACCCAGCAGGTTACGAGGGGGAAATACAGCACCTGATAGAGAACGGCGCCGGGAACGGCGTCGGCGGTGGCAAGGTTTCCGACCAGGGTCATGCCGGTGTTGACGGCGCCGCCGTTCTGGAGGATGGCGACGGCCCAGGGCTCGGCGTTGGTGTCGCTGCGCCGTGCCTCGGGCAAGGTGGCCTGGCGGCTGGCGTCGGCGGTGACGGCGCGCGGGATAATACAGGCGACGTCGTGCTGCAGGGTGGTGTCGATGCCCTGGAGTCCTGGCGCGGACCAGCCGCTGCCCTGGATCGAAATCCGGAGCTTTTTCCAGGTCATCTGCTTGATGCCGGCTCCGCTCAGGGTTCGCAGGATGGTTTCGCCGCCGATCTGTTCGTAGTGCATGTCGAGGTCCATCGAGGCGCGGCTGGGAATCTCGAGGTCGCCGATTTTCAAAGGAATCATTTTCGTCCTCCGCTTTGCAGGGCTGCGCGAGCGAAGCGGTCTTGCAGCCGGTCGAAATCGTTGGGGGCCATCGTGACCGGGTAGCGGCCGATCTCCGGGAAGTTGAAGATGGCCGGCGCTCGCTGCGGGGCGGCGGCTGGAATCGATCCGATCGACAGGCGGCCGACCAGTCCGCCGTCGGCGTATCCGGGAAGGGCTTTCATGCCGAGGGCGTTGAAGCGCTGGAGGAACGCGAGCGCGCCGGGCTGCGGGACGACTTCGGAGCGCGTGACGAATTCATTGCGGTGGACGATGCCGGCCGGGTCGAATTTGTTGCCTTGGCCGGTGAATCCGCCACTCCAGAAGCCGGTCAGGGTGTCCGGCGGGGCGCTTGAATTCTCGCCGGGCGCCGGCTGGGTGACTTGCTGGATGACGACCTTTTTCACGGTCTCGTCCGGGATCGCTGCTAGCTCTTGCTGGATCCGCTGGATGGCGGCAGAGGCTTCGGAGATTCCGAGCGAGAGCTTGAGATTGGCCGCGCGATTCTGCAGGTCGGTAATCTGCTGTTCGATTGTCTTGAGGGTTTCGGCTTGCCCTTTCGCTCGCTCCTCGAGCTTCTGGCTTTCATCCTGCTTGATTTTGGCGCGGGCTTCGTCTGCGGTGGCTTTGGCTTCGGCCAGGCGCTCGGTCGCGCGGGCTTTTTCTTCCGGGTCTGAGAGCTTTTCGACCAGCTTGGCCGCGCGCTCGGCATCCTTGACGGCTTGATCGGCGAACTTTTTGGCGTTGTCGATTCGCCCGTTTTGTGCCGCCATTTTGGCCAGAAGGGCGTTTTGCGTGGCTTCGTCGCCGGCCTCTCTGGCGTCGCGAGAATTCAGGAAGAGCTGGTCGGCCGCCGAGAACTGAGCGCGCCGGATTTCGGCGGCCGAGTCCTTTCCCGCTTGCCGGGTGTCGCCAGCCTGTTTGAGCAGCTTTTTGGATTCTTCGGCCGATTTCCGGGCGCCGTCGATCGATTCCTGCCAGGCGCTTCTGAGCGCGTCGCGCAGCTTTTCGGCGTTGGCGATGCGGGCCTTGGTCGCTTTGTCGTCGTCCTTGACGATTTCGTCGGAGACTTTCCCAGCGGCCTTGGCGCGCAAACGTTCGAGATTTCCGAGCGCGGTTTGCAGGTCGGCCTGTAGCCGCTTGCGCTTGGCGGAGACCTCTTCCTCGGCCGCCAGTGGCTTGCCGAAGTCGGCCTTCATTTTCTCGTAAATCTGCTCATTTTTCTTGGCCTGTTCGTCGCGGGCCTGGCCGATGGCCTTGAAGGCGGTCAAGTTGCCGGACAGCAGCGCGGCGGCCTGCGCGGCCATCGCGCCCAGGGCGTCGCCCATGTCTGTGAGCGCGAGGATCGACGCGCGCACGGCGAACGAAACGGCCTCAATCGCGAGCGAGAAATTCCGGCCTTGCTCGACTGCCAGCGTGCTCATGAAGCTGCCCATTTTGACCATCGTGGGCAAAAGCTTTTCGCCGATCTGAATCTCCAGCGACTTGGAGACCAGGGCGAGGTCGCGCTGGGCCTCTTTGTAATCCCGCGTTTGGGCGGCGGCTTCCGGCCCGATCACCAGGCCGAGTGCTTTGGCCCGCTTTTCCGCAGCGCTCATCTGATCCGAGGTCAATTTCAGAATCCCGCGCATTTCGTTCCAGGATTCTCCGTAGACGGACATCGCCGCGATGTTTTGCTCGACGCCGTTTTTGATGAGGGACAGCTTGCCATTGACGGCCGCCATGATTTCGCCGGCGGGCAGCAGAGCGCCGGACGCGTCTCGGGTCAGGACGCCGAGATTCGTGAAAGATTCCTCGTTGCTGGCCAGCTTTTTCGACAGCTCCAAGGACGCTTTGCCCAGCAATTCGGAATCCAGGCCGAGATGCTGCAAGGCAACGGCCATCACAGACGCTTTTTCGGTCGTGGTGCCCATGGACTTGGCCAAGGTGGCGACCTGGCCATTCCATTCGTTGGCGGCGCCGATCGACGCCTTGAACATGGCGCCGCCGGCCAAAACCGTACTGGCGGCGGCCAGCGCGGCTTTGAATTTGTCAAGCCCGAAGGTTAGCGGGGCGATCGCGGCCGTGGTCTGGCTGGCGAAACTGGAGGCGGCTTTTTGAGCCTGCTGGAAGGCGTTGACGGCGCCGGTGGCGTTGCCGGTGATGACGACCGTGGTTTGAGCAGTGGGCACGAGGCGTTATCCTTTTTTGATGGCCAGATCGACGGCCGCTTGATACAGGCGCCACGGATAGCTGAGGATCTGCGAGTGCCCACGCTCGATCAGCACGCAGGCCATGCGGTCTAGCTCGTCAATGCCTCGGCGGCAGTCAACTGGTCGACGTGCTTCATGAGCAGCGACCGGACCCGAAAAAAAGGGGCGTTCAAGGCCTTCGCGGCCTCGACCAGCGGCGCCAGTTCGCTCGCCGTGAATCTTTCCAAGACATCGGCCGAGACATCGCACATGCGTGCCAGTTCGTCGAGCCCGAGCCCGACGAAGGCCAGCGCCTGGACGGGATCCCGATATTCGCTGGCGCTGGTTTCGACTAGCCAGGCGCGGACCTCTGCAAATGTCAGCTCGCGCACGGTGACCAGCAGGTCGCCGAGCGGGAGTGTTTGGGTGGCCGGCATCAGGACTCCATCTCGATCAGCGCGTATTGCGATTTTCCTGACGTGGTAATCGTGCTGTCCTTCACCAAAGTGAACGGCAGGGACAGGACCCCGAAATCATCCGTGATCAGCTGGAGCTGGGACAGCGCGCCCAGCTGCGCCTTGAAGATTTTCACGGTCATTGCTTTGCCGTTGACCGAGTTGATGCCGTCGAACATGATCGAGACCTCCGGCGAGGTGGTCATCAGCGCTTGCGCCGAGTCGCTGGCGACCGGCGTGTAATCGATCGTGATCGAGTCGCCGCTGGCAACGCTGCCGGTCGTGATCGTGCCGGCGATGGTGATGCCTCCCGCGCTGACGGTGTAGTCGGCAGCAAGAATCGTTGTCGCACCCTTCTTGACGACCGGGGCGACCGTGGTATTGATCAGCCGATCGGTCGGCAAAAATTTTCCGGGAACGATCTTGAACCCGGATTCGCCGACGATCGGCGTGGTGTTTTCGGTGGCAGAGGTGCCGAACAAGGCCAGCGCCAGATTGTCGATCCCGAATCGGCGCAGATCGATCTTGCCGGCGCCGCCGGTGATCCGCTTGAAGCTGGCGTCGATCCCTCCCGAGGCGTTCGTGTAGTCGGGGAGCGTTTTTTCGTCTTGCGTGAAGCTGAATTCGAATGCCGAGGAGTTCTCGAGCGGCCTGAATTTCCGCCCTTTGAAGGTGGCGGCGTCGGAGTACAAAGCGACCGAGATTTTCCCGACGCCGGAGTAAGCGGAAGTCATGATGTCCCTTTCATTAAATCAGGTAAGTCGGGATGGAAAATCCGATCGACATCCGGATAACCCGGCCGTCGAATCCCGTGGATTGTCCATCCGTGATTTGCAGGTGCTGCTGGGGGGATTGCTCGAAAGTCACCAGCGCCCTGGCGGCGGTTTCGAACAGCGTTTCGGCGGCGGTTTTCTGCTCGGCGCTGGCTCGCAGGATGTCGCAATAGACCGAGAAGACGAATTGCAGAAGCACGCCGGCGGCGCATCCGCGCACATTGCCGGCGCTCTGGATCTGCACCAGCGAGACTTGGCTGACGACCGGTGATGTGGTGTCATCGGTCAGATCGATGGCATCGAGGGTTCCCAAGATCACGCTGCTGGGCGCGCACGTCGTGACGAGGTGCGCGATGACGGCCGCTTCCTTGTTGAAAATCATGCGGGCACCCTAACCAGTTGAGCGCGCATTTCGGTGGCGCTGATTTGCTCGGGAGGCCTCGCCACCTTGAATAGGAGCCCGCTGACGGTGCCGAGATCGCCGGCGGCCAGGTCCGGGCCGGGCGCATAGCTCAAAACGTGCGTGGTGGTGGGCGCGGCGTCAAAGGCGAGGCTGTCTGCCGTGTCGAGAATGCCGACGAAATAATCGGCGCCGAAAGCGCAGTTTTCGCCGAAATCGGCGGGGTTGTAGAATGCGGTCTCGTCTTCGGCGCGCATGCGTTAGCTCTCCTCTGGATCGACGCGGCAGACGCGGCCAATAGACTCGGCATAGGTCGCGTCTGCCTTGGAGAGCAAGACCGGCGTGCCGACGGGGACCGGCCGCCCGTCCTGCCAGCAGGGCTGCGTCGTGAGACACTCGACCATGCCGGCAGGAACGGGCTGCTGGGCGGATGCTTCCGGAAGCGCTTGTTCTTCGCTTCCGGCGGCCTCGGTGGGGGGCTTCCTGGCCATCAGGTGATCGTGCTCGCTGCCGAGAAGGCGCCGGCGATGCGGACGCCGACATCGGCGGTGAGAAAGGCCCGGACGCCCGTGATTCCGGCCGGGAAATTGTCGAATGGGTTGATGGCCAGCTCAAGCGCGCCCCATTCCGCGAAAATCACTTGTGACCAGTCACCGAAGATCATGGTGTCCGCAGGCACCTGGTTGGTGGTCACCGCTTTGAATCCCAAAACGTTGCCTTCGAGAATGTTGCCGTCCCACAGCGGCGAATCCGTGCTCGCAAAACGCTGCCGCTGAGCGAGCAAGCTGGCGACTTGCGGCGTAGTGAGGTAGGCGCATTCGGGCGAAAGTGCGTTGGCGGTGGCCACGTCAACTTGCGCGTTGAGCAATGCGGCAATCCCCAGAGAAGTGCCGGTAAACGCGCCGATCGATCCGGTTCCGAGAACCCCGACCGGAGCCCCAGAACCGCCGGTATTGATTCCGGCCGCATCGAGGGCGAGGCCGAGCACCTTGGACAAGTCATTCATGACGAAGGTATCCGCATCCGGCGTGCTCTGTTGCAGAAGCAAACGCGCAATTTGGGAGTACGCTCCCAGCACTTTCGGCCGGAGTTGCAGGAGCCCAATCGTTTGCTGGCTTTCGGTGATCGCCGTCGCCTCGTTCGCCAACCAATACCCCGTGGCGGCGCCGGTTTGTTTGGTGATGTCGACGTTTCCGACCAGCCCGCCAAGGGTGCGCGCGCCCAGCGATTTGAGCTTGGTGGCATTTCGCAGCAGCTCGATGAAATCGTTTGGGCGCAGTTCGGTGGCGACCATATGCCCGCCGGCGGTGGTCGTGCCGACCGTCAGGTCGCGCTTCTGGACCTCCATCGGGAGGAACAGTGAATTTTCGGCTTGTCGAGAAATGCCGGCTGACTTGGCCTTTTCGGCAAACGCTTCGCTGGCTTCGCGCTCCAGCCCGGCTTTGCTCCAGTTGTTGGAGAGCAACGCGTTGATTCCGCGCATGATCGAAAACCGCTTGACTTCCTTTTTGGTCATGCCGATTTCCGGCGTCCAGGTCGTGCCGTGTTTAGCAACGTGATCCAGGATCTGCTTCGAGAAATCTTCGGAGCTGATGCCGTTGCGAATGGCATGGGCGGCCATTTCGGCAACGCCGAAATTTTCGAATTGCTTGGCCATGGCTTCGATGGCGGCGATTCGCTTCAGGCCAGAGTCGTGGGCCGCGCGCTCGATGGCGGCGATTTGCTCTTGGGTGGGGGTATCCATGATGGGTTTGTGCTCCTTGAGGGTCAGGGATGCCGGCTTGTCCGGCGCTGCGGGAGGTGTTGCGGGGTCGTCGTGCGCCATCCGGCCGATGCCGACGGTGACATCCGCGGGGACAGTCACGAGCGAGTTTTCCAGCGGTTCCCAATCGACGACGCGATAGACCGTTGGCTTGTCCGCAGCCCGTTCCAGGGGGCCGGCCGCGCTGTCGAGCGCTCGCCGGAAGGCGGCCAGGTCGCCGGGGGTCTCGCGCTGACAACGCGAAAGGACCCTGCCAAACGCTTGGCAGTCGAGTTTTCTTTCCAGAGATTTGCCGTCTTTCGAGGTGCTTTGCTCGATGACGGCATGGATTTCGTATCCGACCGAGGCCTTGGAGAGATGGTCGCCGGTAATCAGGGCAATGGTTTTGCCTTCGTCGGCTGCCCAGGCGACCATGACATTGCCGCGAACGGTGTGCCCGTCGGCGATCACCGATCCGGGCACATGGTGCCCTCGCAGATCGTCCAGATGGTGGTTGAATAGCAGCGCTGCGCCGTCGTTGAGGCGGGAGAGGCGCACCGATTCTGGGTTGCAGTCGAGCACTTCGATACCCCACCATCGTTCGTAGGGGTTATCGGAAGCAAACGCCATGGACAGGGGCAAGTCGGCGTGGTCTTCCGGCTTCGGGTCGTCTGGCGAGCGAGCGATGCTGAATTGTCGGGTCAGGCGAGTCATGAAATCCTCCATGACTCGCTTTTTACGCGGGGATTGTCGCCTCAATAAGGCGCGATGGGAGACAACGCCTGTTGCCCATTACATCAGTTTTGCGCCCCAACCCATGACGAAGCGCTGGGCATCCCCGGAGGCATACGGAGTGGGGCCAAACGCTGAAATGGCGTAGAACTTCTTATCCTTGGTGTTTCTGTCCTGGAGTGATCCCCGGTAGGAGGCACATAATCCACTGCGATCTGGAATTTCTGCTTTTAGCTCGGCCCAGGCCTTGACCTTTCTTCCGGTCGCGACGATTCTGCAGGTATCGGTCGCGATATAGGTGATTGCATTGTCGTGCGCGTAGGGAATGGGAACATCCAGGTGCCCAATCGATACAGTGGCGAAGGCGTCTTGTTTCATCCCTTCCGCACAGCCGATGACTTCTCCAATGGGCAGCATGACCGGATATTCGATGTTGACTGCCCCCGCGGTCGCCCACGAAATTCCGCAATCGCACATGATGGGAAGCTTGCGCGAGGGCGCCATGGTCCAGTGTCGGGTTTTTGTGGCCACCGTCGAGGCGGTGTTGACTTTGTGGGCCAGGGTGGACACATGATCGCATCGGATGATCTGTCCGGATGCCCAGGTGCCGGCGGCCAATGATGTCTGGTCGGTCACCCCGACGGTCCAGCTCAAAGAGGTCGTGACTTCTTTCGACTGGGTGTTGTCGCCGTGAATGTTGCCGAGGAACTGATAATCCGATGATCCGCTGGGCGCCCATTGCGCGACGGTATCGAACGCCGACCATGCCAGCAAATCATGATAGATCCACTGCACCGGGACGGCGTAGACGTTGGCGTTGCCCAGCGTTTCTCCATTGCAGCCCGCAAAACCTTCCACCCATGCCCGGGTGCCGGAAGATGCGGATGGTTTGGTTCCGGTGGCCTCGACCGTGAGGGTATGGGTCCCGGCCGACAGATCGTCGGCGAGACAGATCAGGTCGCTGGTTGGCGCAGAGGAATAGGAGGAGTAGTACCGCTTGCCGATGTCGGTTGCCCGGCAGCGGCCCGCGTCATAGTCCGCCTTGTTGAAAATCGGCAGTTTGTTGGCCCGCGTATAGTCGCCGTCGATGGCGACGATGGCGTACCCTCCGTTACTGGTCAGGAAGAGTCTGATGCCTGCAGCGGTCCCGGTCACTGCCCCGGAGCAGGTATCGCCAGCCGTTTGCGAGTAGATTGCCCCGGTTGCCTGGAATGCCCCGGTGGAAACCCCGGTTGGGCTGTTCGTCCAGGTTCCCGATTTGGTCAGGCTGCCGTGCCAGGTATGCAGCCCGGCACGGAATAGTCCGAGATCGGTCAGCGTTTCCGATGTGTGCGTTTTGATGCGTTTTCCGAAAAACGCCCCCAGATAAACGCCTGATTTCTCGGTAGGGATGTAGATTTCTCGCTGATCTGAAATCAGGCTGGTGGCCTGTGTCACTGGGTTTCGAAACATGAAAACGGTGCTTGACAAAGCCGCCTTCGGCTCGATGTCGGGCTGCACGAAATTTCCGGTCGACAGTCTGGAAACGCCGGTCGAATCAGTGTCTGAAGTGACGGTCGAGGATGTTGAAATACTTGGTTCGACAACGTAAACGGCGGATTTCCGGGTTACCAGGTCGGATTCGACGTCTTTCGGGAAACTCTGTTGGGATCCCTCGTCGAGCTGGATACCTCCGTAGAGAATGGGTTTCAACAGGACAATGGTCATGTTTTAACTCCATGAATTGAGTAGAAAGAGCACCTGGAGAACCTCATCGGCCCGCCCGGAGAACTGGTAGGATGGCCGACAGGACCAGGACCCTCCCAGAGGGGGAGAGCGTCGCCGCGCAGCTCAGGGAATAGTACCCTCCTGATACCCCGCCATGGAAAACCTGCAGAACGGTCGTTCCATCGATGAGTGGGGCCCCATTGAGCACGTTTCCGGGGGAGGTATCCGCCCCGTCGATCGAGACACAATCGACGATGGCGCTGGAGATGGTTTCGCCTTCGTCGATTTCGTCCAGAAACTGGAACGTGGCGACGAGTTTCTCGCGCGGATCTTTGATTGGCCAGGTCTGCGTCATTGTCTGCCCCGTACTGAATACGATCGTCGACTTCTCGACGCCGTGAAATTTCGTCGGGTCGCGGAAACCAGATATCGGGAATCCGCGACGAGAGCGCCGGCCGCGAGCGACGACAGGGAAGCGGTTCCCCCGGCCGCCGCATGTCCGCTTGCGGACATGCTGACGTCGAGGGCGGGAACCGCATCGCCATGGGATTCCGACATTCCCGCTGCGCTGATCGAAACGGTGGCCGAGAGACCGGCCGATCCGCTCGACTCCGCCAAGCCGCCCGCGGACAACGGGACATCGGCTTGAATGCCGGCCGATCCGCTTGCGACGGCGCCGCCGAGGGCGGACAGCGCGACCGAGGCCTGGGCCGTGGCCGATCCGCCCGCCACTGCCCCGCCTGACGCCGAAACGTCGCTTCCCGCGGCCGCGGAGGGCCACCAAAGCCAGTAATCGTCATCGGCCAACAACGCCTGCGGGTTGGCGGACAAGACGCGGATTTCGTCGTCCGATAGGGTGCCGAGAATCGCCGCGCCAAAATAAACCGTGTTGGAGCTTCCCGACCCGATCGACAGCACGGCCGGGGTAGCGTACAGTGCGGTCGCGCTATTCGCGGCTGACTGCACGTCTCCGCCGTTAAAAGATACTTTGATTCCTATCCCGGATCGCCAGTGCAAAGCCGCGGTATAGGTTTTTCCGACCGGCACGGTCGGACCTGTGATCGAGAGATTGGTCCCGCCTGAAACTCTGCACATCGCGGTCAGCACCCCAGACAAGCAATCGATTTTGGGCACTCCCCAGCCGCCGGCCGAGTCGCTGAGCGCATTGGTGGACGCCCCAGACGTACTGGTGGACATCACCACTATGGTGATTGGCTGACTGGAAGTCAAGCCCGTTGGAGACGTGGCGTAGACCCCGCCGGAAGGGGTGTACAGTCGCCATCCCGACGGGCCCACTGTGCGCTGGAAAGCGCCGGTCAGCGTGCACGCCTTGCCGCTGACGAGGTCCTTGAGCCCTGACCCGACGTTGATCAGCGCCTTGACGTTGAACTCACTCCGAACCGTGACCTGTCGCTGCGGCAACAGCAGCGACGGCAACGGAATACGTATCAGTCCCATCAGGACACGCTGGTAAGCTCAGAAAACCCCGCTTCGACGGTGACACTTTGTCCGGTATTGCCGGTGAATTCGACTTCGAGCTGCATTACCGCTGGAGAAATCAGGAGGTTGTATTCGCCAACGGTGCCGGCCGTGGTGCCGTTGCCGACCGAGTAGATCGTCTTCCAGTCCGCCCCGGCACTCGCGGCCGCGGGCTGCGAAGCATTGTGCGAGACCAAGATGTTGGCTTTGCACTCCGCCGACGGCCCCGTGCCGCCATTGGTCATCTTAAACGTCAGCAGGCCTCCGAACGCGGTCGTGAGATCCACCCGCCCGCGCGTCGTACCGCCGCTTGTGTTAGTGGTCGATGCGACGACGGAGCGCGCGGTTTTGGTGGCGGTGCTCACAGTAGCCACTCTCCAGTATTGGACCAGGCAAGCACGCGGATCGTGAACTCGTCCACTCCCCCCTCCACCACCAACGTGCCGGGACTGGCGAGGGTTCCGGTCCCGGTCGCGAATATCTCTTCGAGCCTGGTGGCCTTCCGCTTGCTCATCGCGGTGATGTGGGTGCGATTCACAGCCCCTCCAGTGCCCGAGAAGATATCCGCGAAGGCGGCTTTGATACTGGGCAGCGTGGGATTGACCGTCCCGGTGCTGTTGAAAATCTCCCGGAAAGCGTCGCGCTCGCCCTGTGACCGGGTGATGTACGCGCCGCCGGTCCAAGTAAAGGTCGTTCCCTCGTCGGATGTGCCCGTCAGAATATCGTGGCGGGATAGAGCGGTCTTGGTCACGATGAAGGTCGAATCTCCGCACAGATAGTCCGCGATGCCTTGTGTATCGTGCGCCGTTTTCAGGTCGGTGATAGCGGTATCCGCGATGAGCGCGGCCTTGAGCGTGCTGAGTTGTTCGGGTGTCATTTTGAGATCCTAGTTGTCGATTTGGAATTGCAGTTGCCCAGCCGGGAAACTGACGGAGACGCCGGCGCCGGAGACGTTGACGGCAGACGTCAGGTTGATGCAGATCCACGAGTTGCCCGCGGAAGAGGCGTCATACCAGCGCACCGCTTGCAGATTGCCCCAGGCGGCGGAGCTGGCCGGAAAGGTAATTGGGGCATTGTTGCTGACGGTCCCGCTCGTGCCGCTCGAGGCGGTTGTGCTGCCAGCGGATTGCGTGCCTGACCATTGGGTCAGCCCCGCCGTGACGGAGACGCGCGCATAGCTCCCGCCCGATGGCTCTGTACCGGCGCTCGAGTCGCTGCAGGTGTCGGTGGTCACGCCGATGTACCAGGTCGATGGCGCGCCGAGCGTTTGGCCGCGCAACAGGGCGTCGGCCAGCTTGTTTTCGCCGTAATCGCTCAACGCGGCGGAGAACGCGGCGGGAATGGCGACAGCGGCGAAGAGGACGGC
>CAZEMX010000045.1:0-13419 GCA_964513415.1 uncultured Nitrososphaerota archaeon | reverse complement strand
TGTTGCCATTTTTAATACTCCTAAAATTATCTAATACCGGCAGGATTACCATTGAACTCAAAAGAGCGAAGATCGAACTCTCCCTTAATGGAAACAGTAAACCATTTCCCAGCATAAGGAGGATAGACTATTGCCATCCCTACTTCTGTAAAAGAATCTATAGTAGTGAGAGCAGAATGCAAACTTCTTCCATCAAGAGAAACATCTATTTGAATACTACCTGTGAAAGGCTTTCTAAAATGAAGAGTGATGGTCTCTATGTTTGTAAAACCCTGACGATAGAGAGCGAGTTTTCCATATCTGATTAGAGAATCCGCTGCCTTGGATGAAAAAAGATGAGTCGAGCCAGCAGGAGAAAGGATACCAGAGTCAAGACCAAAATTACTATAATCTATGATTTTTTCTGTCGTGCTATTGATTGGAGAATAATCTACAAGAGTCCTATAGGAACCTTTAAATTTTCCCCATTTTTGCAGCCCTGTATCATAAACTAAAGCTCCTACGTAGTCTGGATAGATCGGAGCGGAAGTTGCATCTTGAAGAAGGAATGTAGCTCCCGGAAGATTTATATCAGCAGTTGGTGGAAGGTGGAGAGATTGTGGAACTTTAAATCCTGGATCACCTATAATCTGTTCATTTGTCGCCCAATTGAAAGTGGGAGGCGGGTTTTCTACAGTCCATTCTGCCCAGTCTATTATACGTTGATTTGCTACAAGTTTGGATTCTATTGTGGGACCAGTTTCACTTGCATTTACTTTAAGAAACTTATGCCCTGTAGCAACTCCTTGATATAGTGGAGATTTTCTTACTGTCCATTGTATATTAGTAGGACCAGCATCAAAATCTGCCTGAGCAATTATATAACCCCATGTGTAAAAATCAGCCGGATCAGAGGTATAAACTACTGTGACAGTTGAAGTTTTCGTTACTCCATTAGCAGTAATAGTCGGAGTTCCAAAAAGATCCACGGCATGGTTCATTATAGTTATTTGTTTTGCAGTCAGTACAGGAATAGAATCTGCGGGAGTATGTCCAGGAATATATGCTATAGGAAAGGCAGTATCAAGACTTTCAGAGGCTACTATTAGAGCTGAATCATTTACATAACCCGGATCTGTTAAGGCTAATGAGGAGACAGTTCCTGGAGTCAAAAGAGTATAGTCTACATCCAAATTAAAAAGTGTACCCCATTGCACAGAGATACTTTGATTAACATATTGAAGAGACGTATAGATAGGATAGCGTTTTGTAAATAGTCTTTTCAACTCATAAGATGGAGCATAAGTTCCTACTCCATCAAAGTGTTCAGTAGTAGTTAAACCAGAACTTGGATCTAATATATATCCTATAGTGGTGTTTACAGTAGATGGGGCTGTTATACTACCTATATTCTCATATAGATATCTAATCCCATAAACAAGAATACCCATATCTGCATAAGATAAGGCTGCTATCGCATTTTTAAGATTTGTAACTAAAGTATCGACTTCATACCACTCTTTACTCTGTCTAGTCGCTATCCGTGTGAGTCCATCATCTGCTTTCCCAGTTCCATTAGGGAGATCATGCCAACCTAAATCAAGAGCAAAAGGTTTAGTATTATCTACAGAAATCTTATTAGTCCAAGTTCCAGAATCTCTAGCGTCGATGAGTTCTGCTGTAGAATAAAGTGGAGTTAAATTTCCAGCATAAGGATGATCATCTTCTGGAGTAAAAGGATCATCAAGAAGATAAGGATCCATAGAACTAACACGTCCAGGAATCATCTTACTTCCAGTAGCATTCCAGATTCCATACATCCCATCTGTAGCACCACCTTGAATTTTATTCAAAAGGTCATCATTAAAAGGAATTCCCTCTATAAAATCTGGAACATCGTCTGGATTAACCAACTCACCATTATTCAGTTTCAGTCTGATAGTGAGTTGATCAACATGCTCGATAGAAAAACTGACCAAACCGCTAATATAGGAAGGATCGATAAGGCTAAAGAAAAGATAACGACCTTGCAGATAATCCATATATACTGGCTCACGGGCCTCTTTGAGGAAATCATAGAGTCCGGAGAATATTTCAGTAACCTTTTCTCCATTTGATATGTGTCGAATTCCTGTATTGGTATAGGCATAATGTTCTGTGTCCTTTACTCCTGCACAAACCTGCCGAGAAATCCAGATTCCAGCAGTTTCTGCAATTGTCTTAGCATTAAAAAGAATACTACCAGTTGTGTCATACTGTGCTCCTACAATATTTTTTGTAGAATAAATGACAAAACCGGAGCCGGAAGCTTTAATTGTAACTATCCGTCCTAGGACATCATTAAAAATTACGTCTCCAGCTAGGGTTTCTATTGACGGGGTAAAATCAGTAACATCAAATACAGAACTCCAAGAGATAGAGTTAGCCGAATCCCAGAAACCAAGTCGTCCATTAGCCCGAAATATCCCCATTTGGCCAGCCATGTTGAGGAAAGATGGAGTAAAAGAATGAATATTGATAGGGGATCCAAAATCAGTAGGACCTATAAAATAAACAGAGGAACTCCCCTGACGATAGAGATAAAGTTTATTCCCGATGACACAATAAGTCCATTCTAGATATGAACCAGCCCCAGGAGCAGTTAAAGATAAATTATGATACCATGAAGTTCCAGAGACTTTACCAGCATTTGTATAAATTCCATTTTCGCAGAGGGCGATAAGGACATTGGTATAATTTCCGAATTGATAAAGAAGAAGTTTATCGCACTTAGCCCCGAGGTTTGGAACATCTAGTTTAGAAGTTACGTCAAAATAACTACGATAACCGTAAATCGTAGGAAGGATATTATATCCTTCATAAGCCACAATCGGAATGAGTTTTTCAGGAGAATCTTCCTGCACAGTACTCATTAGGTTCTCGTAAAAAGCTTCTGGGTCAGTGATAATAAAACTCCGACTGACATCTATAACTTGAGTCTTCATCTTATCTCCTTGTAAATTGATGTTCAAGTCCAAGACCTGACCATGTCTCTGCTTCTGTAATTTTAAGAGTTCCAGTTCCTGCAATTGTTATAGCAGAAAGTCTTGTCTCAATAGGAGCCACGGTCATTATGGTATTTTTTGGAAGAAAAAGAGAATCTGATAGAATAGTGGCATTTGATGGAACAGAAGCAGCTGTGGAGTTGCTAAATTTGATGATACAATCTACATCAGAAATTAAGACAAGAAGTTTTACACTTGAAGAATAGGTCACATAAGAGCTTACAGTTGTTGATAGAGATAAAAGACATAGACTTTTTGGACGGAGCGCAGCATGTGGAATTGCTTTTCCATCAGCTGTAGATAGTGGATACCTATTACTTACATTGCTCATAATTATAACTCCGCATTCAAGTGAATAGTATGAATCCCTACATCGCCAATATTATCTACAGAGATAATGAGAGTATCTTTCGTAGTCCCTGTCGTAGTAAAAGCGGCACTGTCTCCGATAGAGAAAGATATAGTTGGAATAGCTCTCATGTCGATCTTAAAGGTCTGAGGAATAAGAGTAAGGTAAGCATCGAAGGTCTGGGCATATCTATTGCATTCTGTCTTAACTATTGCGATAGATTTATAATCAGGGAGTAATTCAAAAGCAATATTTGGAGACTGGTAATCTGTAAGAAGTACATTTCTAAGTTTAATCTTATCAGTCGTATAATTGGGAGTTTCTGGAAATCCAATCTGAATTTCTATAGCTAATTGTTTAGCTATCATTTCTACGGGACCTAACAGACTCGCAGCGAACTGCCAACGTATATAATCTAATCTATCATCAGTTCCACGTTCCTCTCCAAATGAAAACAAGACACTTTCATCTGTCCATGCAGCAGCTAATAAATCAGAAAAAGATTCATTAATTCCGTTTCCGCTATAAATAGTACTACCCAAAAATGCATAAGAAGTATAAGGAGAAACTGTGTGATCTTGAACTCCTCTAAACCAAAAAGAAAGTGCAATATTTGATGGAATTAATACAGAATCTATACTATCAAAAACCTGAAAAAGTCTCACATTATCCGTAGAAGATCCTGCATATCTATGAATACTTAGATATCTAGCTGAATCGTCCGCAATTATCTCAGCTCTAAACTCTCCATCTGAAGGAGCTATCGCCCACCATCTATTAGCTATTAACTGTGGAGTAGTGGTTAGGTCTATAGAGGACTGTTCTCTAACTTGGAAGTTACTATTGTGACAAAAGTTAAAACTTATCTGAGTATTACTAGAGCCTAATCCAGATCCCCCTCCTGCCTGAACCCATTGTCCATCCCCTCTCCAAAAAGTAAATTGATTAGCATTGTTACCTGAATCTAAATTATTCACAGAGAGATTTCCAGTAACATCCGTGGCAAGATTTACATAGTCCCAATCAGGATAGTCAGAGGCATTTCCATGAAGAACTTTAGAAGTAGTACCAAGACTAGGGAGGGAGATAAGAGAAGTTGAAGAATCTGCTACTGTAACTGCAAATTCCGTAAAAGTTCCTGTGACAGTTCCAACTGAAGGAGTTTCCCAATTAGCATCCCCGTCTGCATTACTTTCTTTTGTTAGAACCTGTCCGGTAGTTCCTCCATTAGGAACTCCACCACCACCCCCACCCCCTCCTGGTTCTACTATCTTAAAAGAAAATTCATCAAACATTATGTAAGTCCTCTGAGAAAATTTCCCCACTTTACAGCAAATCCTACCACTGCGGCGGAGAGGATAAACATTAGAAGAGCTATGATACTATTTTTTGCTAAAGTCCGTTTCAAATCCCTAATAAACTCAGCCTCAGCTTTTGCCGAATTTTCCATTTCTTCATGAATTCTTTTATGAGCTTCGAGACCAAAAGGAAACGTCTCCATAAGATCATCCAATCGCTCTATAATCCTATCTATTTTTTGTGAATCTGTCAGTCCATCATAATGCCGTCTATTCTCAACCATCTTATTTCTTTCTTAGTATACATGTTGATCGCGAATATCATTTACTAAAGTCTGATAGATTAGATCCCCCATACCAGTATAAGTTTTAAATCCCGTTGTATCTCCGATAGCGTTAAAGACCTCTCCTGCTGCAAGATTTACAATTGCATAAGGACAGATATCTAAGAGCCAATGTTGCTGATTTCCAGAAAGCGTAGGAGCATATTGATAATACCCTACCAAAAGTTTAGATGAGAGAGCCGAGGACATTACAGTGATCTTATTTCCAATCATATAATAACGATCTGTCTGTTGGAATCCTCCTGGGACAAATACATTTTGAGGATCGATAGGATTAAGATATCCTAGAACTCCGGGGAGTTTTACATATTTCCACTTGCGGAAACGGATAAGCGGAGCTACCAAAGTGGAAAGATCAATTGTCTGATCATAACTCTGATCATCTAAAGGAATTTCAGCTTCTACCAGATCATGTGAAAACTCAGTCTTAAAAATACAGCGGGAAAGTTGGGAATTAACCGCGGCTTCTGCTGTTAGAATCTGATCAGGACGTTTAACAATTCCTAATACAAGATTTACTACTTCTGTAAAGTTCATAAAGATCTCCTATTTTACATGGTGGATAAGATTTTTCTAGCCCCTGGAGTTACAGGAACATATCGAATCCCGCTTCCCTTTGAATAGACTAAAATATACTCTGAATCATCTTCTACGACAGCTAACTCAGCCGCATGACCTAAAGGAGCAGAAAGAAATAAAGATGAGAGATCTCCAGAAGCTGATGCATCATGTTGATTTACTCCAGAAGCCGAACCTGTAGGAGCTGAAAGATTGAGAGGAGAGACATTCCCATTTGCTACGGCAGATCCTATTGCTATTCCTACAGGATTTTCTAATTGAAGAATTGAAAGACCTCCGTTAGCAGTAGCATAACCAAAACCATCGCCGGCTATCGTAGTTAAGAAAAGTTCTGCTAAATCTCCTGAAGCTATAACTCCATTAATGGCTTCTCCAGTTGGAGCTGTCAAAGACAGAGAAGAGATATCTCCAGTCGCAGTTACACTAGAAAAAGCATTCCCAGTTATAGGAGTAAAATCCAATTCATCTGTAAAATATCCCAGGGCTGTTCCATCCCCAGAAGAGATTCCAATGGGAGGGGTCAAAGATAAAACTGATAGATTTCCATTTGCAGTAGCATCTCCTGTTGCCACTGCACTTCCTGTTGGGGCAGTTAGATCTAGGGCATCTAAGGAGCCAGAACAAGAAGCTCCACCAGTTCCAGAAATAGTAGGAAGAGTGAAATCTAAAGTATCGGAAAAAGGAACTATGATCGAAGAATCGCCAGTGGAAGAACCTGTCGGAGAGGTGAGAGAAAGAGTAGAAAGATTTCCAGAGGATGAACCATTTACAGAAGAAGCGGCTCGATAAAATTCTATCTCATCAATGGTTTCAAATATTGTAAGAGGATCTAAGTCAAGTTGTCTATGATCGGCAGCTGTTAAGATTCCATCAAATCTTAGAATTGGCCCTAACATTCCATCCCAGCATCTAGCTACATCTGATGGTCTATTTCCAAATACTGGAGTAAAGGGATTAGTTAGATAGGCTCCTTGCGGATTTGTAACAGTTGAAGTTGTTACAATAGAGCCGTCCAAATACAAAAATGGAACGACCCCTATAGTTCTTTGATCATGTGTTACTCCAAAAGATTGCCATCTTCCAGTAGCAAGAGATGAAGCAGGAGATTCCCAAACTCCGTTAGCAGCATTAGAATACTTGTAGAAGACTAATCTATTTCCATCTAGATACACCATCTCTGTGATATTAGTAGCATCCTCAACAAATATACGACCAAATCCTCCCCCTCCCGTACTATTTGCATAGTAATGGGCAACTATAGAGCAAAATCCACTAACAGGAGGATAGAATGTACCGCCACTCACAAAATCTGCGGTACTCCCTCCATAGTTTGCACCTAATCCTAACGCCGACCCAAATTTAGATACAAGTAATTTTGGATTAGCCCCAGCTCCAATGCTTTTTGCTAATGGACGACTCCCGTTTTTTTGCCATACCAAAGATCCGCCCAAAAAAGCATAAACTAGACCTTTATCTAACCAATATCGTTTAATTCGCAGAGAAGCCGCCGCTTGGTTATTTAAGAATAATTTAGTAGCCATAGTTTTATGAAATAGTTATCTCTGACGTATTAATTGATCCAGAAGTAAGGGCTACCCCTAAGTCATTCTTTATCACTACTTTGAAACCATAAGGAATATATCCTAAAGCTTGCTTAAGTGAAAAAGTTCCCTCATGTGTATTTGTTGCAGTGTATAGAAAAATAACCCCGATGAGTTTTAGGTCAGGTTCATCAGTTGTAGTAGTTCCAGAAGTAGGACCGCTTCGATAATTAGTTCCATCGAGAGATTCTATAATAAACACATTTGCTTGTTTATTCCCAGATGGAGTATTCGTTGTTGCTAAAGCTACATCTATGATAACATCAACAGGTTTATTTGTATTGCAATTGTAATTATTTGAAGCTACGTATGTTCCAGAAGCTAGAGTGCTTAACCCAGTGCAGGTTAAGCTTGTCCGTGTTCCTACAGTTGGGTTAATTGCCATAATTATGCTCCAAGTGCATCAAGGATATCTTGATTATAGATTTGGCCAATAAAATTTCGTTTGATTGCTGTGACAGTCCCGGTAGTAGCGGAAGTAGAACCAAAAACAAGTTCTCCTCTTGTAGCTTTTTCCGTAGAGGCTTGCAAAATAGATTCAGCAATAGAAGAGGCAACTGCATTTCCCCAAACGTCAGTAACCACCTTACGATTTTTATTCTTACTCATATCCCGGGGAGCATACCGAAGAAAAAGATCCCAAGCATCCCTTTTTCCTGCTACCACAGAATCAAAAGAACTGTAGTCCGAGGCTTCATCTAATTCTTGAGCCTGCATATGAATTTTCCAAGCATCAGTGTTACTTTTTCCATTATACCAATCTGCCATCGCACCAGTTGCCCCGGCTGTACGATAGGAAACGAAAGTAGTATTTGTTTCTGCAGCAATCGCCGCTTTAAGAGTCTGAAGTTGTGCGGTAGTGAGAGCCATATTTTTTTCCTTAAGATTAACGATTAATGTAGAGAGGAGTGTTGAAAGTGGTAGAAAATGTTCCATTCGTCGAAGTAACCGTTCCACCAAAATCTACAAAAGTAATAAGAATATCTGTCGCAGCAGAACCTTTAACATCATAGATGATAGCACCAACAGCTGAAATAGTAGCAGAGGTAAAGTTGGCTGGATTACCGAAAGTAACTGGAACTCTATTATTTGTTGTATCAGTAGCGCCAACTGTACATGTTACAGAAGCTCCGCCAGTAGAATAAGAGCCAGAAGCTCCAACTTCTGAAGTTACATCAGAACGAAAAATCCAAGAATCAAGATTAGATTCAGAAGGGACAGCCGAAACAAGAAGAGCTTTAAAAGTATCCGAACCGAAATTAACGCTTCCATTCGCTATTTTAAGTGGAAGGTTTGTAAAATTTGCAGAGGCCATATTTATTCCTAAAAAGAAAAGAAAAAATCCCACTAATCAGGAAAGACTAGGAGCGAGTCTGTTGATTAGTGGGACCATAAAAAAAAATTAACCAGCAGCCCCGGCAGTCAGACCTTCGATAACTACGCAACCATAGGGGTTACGAAGTTCTACAGCCATCTCTGAGGTAAAAGAACCACCCTGTCCGTCAGTTCCATTTTCTACGAGTTTTCCACCCGACCCATATTCTTCTACCTTGGCATTCCGACCAGTCATATAAGCGAGTTTAACGGCAGGAATATCAATGATAATCAGACGACCGGCTGTAGGATCAAAACCATTCAAGAGAGAATGTTCCAAAAGACGGAGAGTTCCTTTATAGCATTTGAAGGATTGATAATCCATGCCAAAAGAAGTAGTTTCAGGAGTAAGCTGAACAACCCCGTTCTTGATAGCAATCTGGTTCATTACTGCAATGGCCTTAGCGTCGCCGAAAGCATAACGCATCTTCGGATTACTAATATCCGTCGAATACGTGAAAGCTTTTTCCACATAACTAATCAGTTGGGTAAGATTAGTAGTAGCGCCAACAGCAGCAGCATTAAAGTAATTTGCGTTTGCAGTATATTGTTTTACTGCATCAACAATACCTTGAGTCGCATGGATTGGCTGAGAACCAGAAACATCCATCTTTGCCTGACCCCAAAGAACAGCTGCTTCTTGGTCAATGGTATGCATAAGAGCCGCGTCTTTCCGACTTTCTGCAATATTATTATAACCAATTTCTGAAAGAGAAGCCGCAGCAGTTCCAGTCAAAGCCCAGGCATTACGGAAAATCTGAGTGTAATTTGGAACATATACGGAAGGGAATTGGCGAGCAGTAGGACGAGCACTATTTTCTACATTAGCCGTTCCTACAAGCATCATAACATCTGCGTTATTTCCGGCCGCGGCAGCAATACGGCCAAAAGCACGAGTAACAGTTACTGTCGTGGTAGAAGGAACAGTCAAAACACGGACGTTTTCAAAAGTCCGAGTATTTTGAAGAACAGAACCCGGACCCATACCAGCCGTCGAAGAAAGAGTAATAGTTGTATCACCAACAAGATAACCGGTGGTGGTACATTTTACAAATTCTACGGTCTTAGAGAAATAACCATGCGTAGAAGCAACAGCAGTAGCAGTTCCCATCATAGCACTTAGCCCGCTAATCGGGCTAGCGCCATTCGGGAAAAGCCGCATAAGTTCTGCAGCAAGGGATCTCTTATTAAGTTCAGTCGGCCAACCAGTCCGGGGAACTGTGTTAAATACGCCTTCGAGAAGTGCCATTTTATTTCCTTAAATTAAGAAGTAAGAAATTTCTCCCAGTCCTGAACTTCTCCGGCTTTTACAATTGAATTATTTTCTGGGGAATCAGACTTGGAGGTGATTGCGCTATAAACGGTAGTGAAATATCTTTGAGCTTCTGCGACGATTTCTTTAGGAGAAGCATCAGGATTTTGTTTAGCTAGATTTTCTGCAATCCTGCGAAGCTCTGTCTTAACAACAGGATGACTCGCATTCGGAATTTCAGAAATAGCTTGATTTGTAAGGGTGCTTTTTACACTTTTAGAAAGTTCTGCCTTTTCAAAGTCTCCGCGTTTATTCAAATGGACATCTGTAAGCGCAGTTCCATGTTTCAAAGCAGCACTGTAAGCTTTTTGACCTACTTGCTGGATCAATTCAATCATTGCTTGAGCATCACCAGACTGAGCTTTAGAGAGCAATCCTGGATCGAGAGTAGATGTAAAATTCATCTTACTAGAAACCTCATTCAGAATTTTATCATCAATATTAAAAGAGGGAGGACCATCCTGCGGAGCACCTTCTTTTGGTTCATACATCTTTGCATAAACATCCAAAGGATTCGGAATTTCTACTTGCTTATCCGCCGGGGCGGGGTTTGGAATTTCTACATTCATTGGAGTCGAGGGGGCGGCAGAATTACGACCGAGGATAGAATCTATAAAGCTCATTTTTGATACTCCATGATTGAAAGAAGGGTTGTGATTACATCAAGTTTTCCCGAGACTAGGATATGTTTCTTAGCCAATGACTCAGGTGTTTCATCTAAAATTGGTAAGGAAAGAAGCTCCTTGCCGGCATTTGCTCCAAGAATCTGGAGATATTTTCTTACTACTGGATTTGAAAAGATTTCTACGAGAAGAAGAGATTCAGGTTCAGAAAGCTCAGAAGGAGGAAAAACTTCATCAAGAATATTCATCTTATCCTCCAGCATTTCTCAGTTGACGATCCCTTAATTGTATTGCCTGCTGTCTAAGATCGAGTTCTTGCTGACTAAGATCATTTTTTGTCATCTGTTCAATAGGATTTCCACCACCCTGCGGGACCGCTTGCTGAGGATTTTGTCCCTGTTGAGGTTGCTGTGGCATATATTCAGAAAGACCACGAACTCCCATAAGCTGCGCTAAATGATCTACAATAGCAGGAAGCATTGCTCCATAAACTTGTTGAAGAACAGGACTCTGAGAAATCAATTGCATAATCTGAGTAATAGCTTCTGTAGAAGCAAGTTTACTCTTAGGAGTATATCCATCTGCAACTCGGAAAGAAAGGACAGATCTACGAAGTTTTTGAATATCTACAGGTATCTGATCCCCTGTTCGCTGAGAAACTACAATTGCATCTTCTCCATATTGATAGATATTAAATTTAAGAATCTCTTTTAAAGGAGAGAAGAACTGATATTCTAGGGCTAGCGCCGGAAGTCTGAGTCTAGCATCTGCTCCGCCCATTGTATCTTGCCATTCTACAACAGATTTATTCCCCTTCTGAAACTGACCCTGGAGTGGAGAATTTAATCCTGAAAGCTCTTTACCAAATCCGACAATCTGCATTCCATCCTGCAGAGCAGATTCAGTTCCTCTACCATCGAAGGGAATTGGGAAATAAAAATCGCTAATAGGCCGAGCATTAAGAGAATTAGCATTGACAGGAATTTTAGCAGCCGGAACCGGAGCATTTACATCCCTTGGATTTATAACTGAAGGATTATAGAGTGCTCGATCAGAAACAGCCCTACGAGCGGTATTAAATTTAATTGCAAAAAGTGTCTTTGCTGCCTCTTGAATCGGAATACTTCCCTCTGCAATTGACTTAGTTTGATATCCTAGACCATCCTCAAAGGGCTGAGCGAAGAGAATTGGTAGATAATCATAAGCAGAAATAATTCGCTTTGCACAGATTACAATATTTCCGTTGACAATTATAAATTTGAAGATTTGAGGGGTATTCTTTTTCGGAGCACTTATTCCAATGTCTGCGGGACAAAGACGACCATAAAGGGTCATTACTTCATAATTTCCACAGAAAAGCCCTGTGTCTGTTTTATCTTCCCCTAGAAATACTCTCCAGTTAATTGTTGAGATTGGCTTTCGAGAAGAGATATAATCTGAGACCTGCGGGTGAAGTCTATAGTTCGGAGCATCAGATTGAATATAGGAAGCCAGGGCTTTCTCTACATTCATTGCATCTCCATCTATAGAGAGTTTATTCAAGAGTCTCTTTAACTTTGGACGAGAAAGGATCTTAATATAACCTGCATAGTCTCCTTCTTTGGCAATACTTCCTGGATCCGTATTTCTATCCCAGATAGTATTATACATATCTAAACGTTGGAGTTTCGAAAACTTTACAGCTTTCGTTTTAAGTTGTGGCTGATCTGGAGCTAGAAGCTCATCCATCACATCATATTGATCTATAGAAGTCCAATCAACCTCAACTGCGGCAAGATTATATTTGATAGAGTCCCTAAGAAAAATAAGCAACTCACGAGGGTAGCCACCAAGAGTAGAATGATCATCCAATAGTGCCTCAAGTGCTCCCGCATCATTCCTATTAGACGGATTAGACACGACAGGGAATAAGGGGGTTCCGGACAAGAATACTTCTGACAAATATCCAACCATCGATTCCACTTGGGAAACAATAACAGGTGGAGTAGTAGAAGGAACATTAAAAACACCAACAGGAGTAGTAGCAGCATCTATTCCCTCTCCGATAGGAAGTCCAGTTTTTGGATCGACATGAGCAATATAACGAGCATAAGCCATATCAATCTCTTCCATTTTATTGAAATAGTCTTGATGTTGAATATGCTCTGTTAAAATATAGCGAGAATATTCTATAATTGCGGCCTGAGTTTTTTCTGAAACTTGTGGCATTTTTATTTATCCTTTAGAAGGGAGTATTATCTGATATTACTCGACATTCGCCATCGAGAAGGAACCCATGATCAAGTCTAACTATTCTATCCCAATACTCATTTCTAATATCTACTCCGTAAGCACAAGCGTCAAGAAGGTCATCCCTATTTGCTGAACTTCCTAATTTATAG
Organism: uncultured Nitrososphaerota archaeon; assembly: GCA_964513415.1. Classification (GTDB taxonomy): domain Archaea; phylum Thermoproteota; class Methanomethylicia; order Methanomethylicales; family Methanomethylicaceae; genus Methanomethylicus. Next base: position 535 of record CAZEMX010000045.1, on the reverse strand, counting down.
ATTGAGGCTTGCCAAGTAAAATCCCTGCGAGTAGCTAAATCATGGATAAAATAATTTTGCTTATAGAGTTCAGAAATAAAAAGTCTGATTCTTGACTCTTTCGTCCTACCGTGAGGTTTTAAGGGAACTATAAAGAGATCAGAAATATTGAAAGCTACAAGATACTTTTGAAACCAGAAAGCCAGAGTCATCTGATAACCTGTATCCTCAACTCCAATTAAAGAACATCTCCACTTTGTAGCTAAAGCAAGAGTTTTAAGAATCAATTCTTCTGGGTCAAGAATACCTTTGACTGTTTCAACAATTACTCCGACTCCTTGGAATTTCAGATGGACCGAGATTACATTATCATCAGAAGTCTTTCTGAATCCTGCTGGGTCAATTGTAATGAAAGCTCCATCTGCATTTTCTAGTTCGTCTTCTGAAAAATCTGAAGCCGGGAGAGGAAGAGGAAAGATACTTTGAGCAGAATTTGTCGGGTCATTCATGATCTCTGCAAACCAAATATGGCTCATCCCAAGAGATTCATCATGAT
>CAZEMX010000044.1:9893-13547 GCA_964513415.1 uncultured Nitrososphaerota archaeon | reverse complement strand
CCTCCGGGAACAGGGTTCAGAGTTCCGCCCTCCCCCTCCTCGTAACCGCCACGGAGCAGTAATCCTCTATTCTTTATTTTGTACGCCTCATCTGCCGTCATTTTCCCTGTTCTGACATTTTCAGCGAGAATGGCGTCCATCGACCTAGGGACGTAATCTTCTTTTTTGTTTTTTACTTTTTCGATTGCGCCAAGACCTGAAAGCAGCTTTGCCGTTGGCTCAAACTGAGAATAGGTAAGATTTCCATACCCTTCGGTTCCTGCTGGCATTTCCGCACCAGAAGCCTTCAACATTTCAGAGAGGGTCATATTTGCCTGTTTTCTTTTCTGGATAGCATCGGAGAACTTCGCACCTTCCTCGTATCCCTTCATGGCAGCACTTGGAATTTCAAAAGCAGATTGAAGAGCCTGATAGTTCTTGTTTGGCTTGGCAAGAGCCTCTGCTAAAGCCTGATATAGCGCGTCACTTGGCATATGGTCCTCTCTTAGTCGTAATATGTCTCAGAATATGACGGATTGTTGTTGTAATTTAAGTCAGCGCCCTGATATGTCTGATATGCAGGGCTCGAATAAACAGGGGATCGTTTCTCTGGCCCCTTAGCTCCCTTGTACTTTCCATAGATATTGGCAGCGCCTTTAACGCCTTCTAAAGCCATCATCAGATTGTTTGGAGCATTAAGACTTCCAATCTTTTTAGCTAACGCATAATTTCTTTCATACTCCTGTTGCTTAATAATGTCTTCAAGAGACGCTTGGCCTAGTTTTGCACCGAGAGAGTTTTCGATATTTTGTGAAGCAAGATTGCCAGCACGATCAAGAGCAACGCCAGTATATTCTCCTTGTGTCCTTCCAGAGGCAATCTGGCTTGTTCTGGACTGATTTTTCATATCAGCAAGAGCATTCGCAAGACTTGACTGAGAAGAAGCGTCGTACTCTCGATAGTTTTTCTTTAATGGTTCGGCCAACTTAACATCAGACGCTAATAACATTTCATTCTCCTCTTAGTTGCTTGCCGCATAACCACCAGCGCCACCAGCAACTCCTCCGATAATCGCTCCATAAGGTCCAAATGCAGATCCGGCCCCTGCACCGCCTGTCGCTCCTCCAATAAGACCCATCAATGGATTTGGCTTGTTTAGTTTAGCGATAAGCTCTGCAAGTTGGATGTTCCTGTCGAATTCTTGGCTTGAAGCGTAATCATTTGTCGGGATAGTAGCTAAAGCATCTGCCAAGTTTGATTGAACGACACCCACTTCTTTGGCTTGATTGGCGTTGATATCGCCCATCGTGTAGTTCTGTACTCCAGAAGTTAGCCTTCCGGATGCCGCACCCTGAGAAACGGCTTTACGCTTTTGCTTGGCGTAGTCTTGTGAAATAGATTGCGTCTCGGTCTTGGCTTGATCCCCAAGAACATCCGCTAACGAAGATTGGCTGCCGTAATCAAATAATGCCATACACCCTCCTAAACATGCCATAATCGACAATATGAAAACACAATTTAATCCAAGTCAGAAATGCGCTGATTGCGGAGTTCACCTTCCTGCAAAAAGGATCATTAGATGTAAAAGATGCAATGATATCTATAAAAGCCCTGCATCTCGATTTTGGAGATATACAAAAAAAACCCCTACTTGCTGGATATATACAAAAAAGATTAGGAATGGCTATGGGGCGCTTACAGCCAACAAAGATGCTCATCGCTACTCTTTTGAAATTCACAAGGGACCTATACCAAAAGGGATGTGCGTCTGTCATAAATGTGACAACCCGCCGTGCGTTAATCCTGACCACCTTTTTCTTGGAACTCGCGGAGACAATGTAAGAGACGCTGTTTCTAAAAATAGACAAGCAAAAGGAAAAAGAACAAATCACGCAAAACTTACTGAAAAAGACGTTATCCGTATTAGAAATATTTATAAAAATGGGGAAGATACATGCCGGAGTCTTGCGAATAAATTCGGAGTTACTCCAAGCAATATCGGTTGTGTTATTAGTAGGAAAACGTGGAATCATGTTAATTGAATATACCTCAATACGCCGTCAACAGTTAGGTAGATGCGATTTAAATTCTTGTCTAAAATTTGCTCACCTTCAGGCACGTCGCTTATTAGTGGCGGCGATGTTTTGCTGTACCGCAACTTCTTGGTTGCGAAAAAGCGAAACAAATTGTTCAAGTCTCCGTGTGACGCCTGCTCTTGATCGTAGGCGCCCTCTTTTAAATACGGCTGTTTTGGCGTAGTTGCCATTAGTTCAAGCTGCCTCGCTCAGGAAGAAGTCGGTAGAAAACATCCAGACTATCTACCGAAAACGGCTGGTCCGCTGCGTTATTCCTGATCCTTAATCTGAACTTATCAGCCATAAAACTAACATTTAGCTTCTTCGTAAATCCGATATTTGTAGTCGTCGTCGCCCGTGTTAAGTCTACATCGACTTCATCGAAAGTAATACCCCCGTCAATCGAAATACCAACACTTACTGTATAAGGGCCAGTCCGGTCGCCATTGAAAATGATTTCGTAGCCCTGATACATGAAAGCGCCCGGCTTATTGAAATCGGCTGTTTCATAAAAAGCATCCATCGCGCTTCCATTCTTGGAATACCCATACTCCATTCTATAGATTGATCCGTCAACGCTGGAACCTGCAATAAAGTAGTCCTGAAATCTGGCGAACGAAAGAATAGAGAAGTCTTTTTTATGGAAGGGACTTCCAAAAGTGGATTTCCCTTTCACGATAACGATGTCGTTTGACGAGGCTCCAAGAGTGGCTGCCGCCAGCCAGTAACGATTCAGCCACACAAAAGAGGCCACGTTCTGAAGAGTATTGACGCCATTTCCGTTTCCTACAACCCAGTTAACGGTAAACCCTGTCAGGTAGGGAGCGTAAGCCGCATCGGACGTGGAAAGTTCAATGCGAATCTGGATAAACGTATCCGTAGTCGCGGCGGCGGGAATAGCGCCGGGAACAATCTCAGTCCAAGAAGCCGAAGAAACTCCCCCAGAACTAGAAGCTGCCCGATAGTACGCTTTAATGCTTTGTCCAAGAGCATTCCCGGCGTATTGGAAGGCTCCCCACTGGAAGATGTTCCCGCCTGTGTCGTGGATCTGGGATAAGTAAGTGCCGCCTACAAAAACATCTGCAATTACAGGAGAATAGACGCCAGTAGAAGAGTAAAGGTACACCCCCCACCTTAAATACCGCCTTACGGTTGAGGTAATAAGAGATCCGTTAGAGACGTTTGCTTCCGAATCCCAAGTTGATCCATCAGCAGAAGATTGGGTGAAAAACTGGTAGTTTTCGCTGTTGGTGGTAATAGTCGCTGCCAGATGTCCAAAAGAAGCAGGAGCGCTTCCGAAATCTATAGATTTTGAAATGAACTTCCCATCCGACTGATACCCTGAATCGTATATCTCCATCTCCGTGATGACGATATAAGCAGGGTTGGCTTGGATGTAAAGTCTCCAATACTGAGCAGCAGTAGTTGCGATGTTTACCGTCACATCCGATGGCCCGATGCTTTGCCATTGTGTTGCTCTTCCAGCCGCAGATCTGAAAAGTCCAGAAGTATTAAATGGATTTAAAACAGTCGATGGAAGAGACAGTGTTCCTGCGTCAGACCACGAAGAACCATCTGTCGAATACTGAATTTTTGCTGA
>CAZEMX010000044.1:0-9793 GCA_964513415.1 uncultured Nitrososphaerota archaeon | reverse complement strand
CATTGTCATCGGCTGTCACTCTCGTCAGTAAAGCCCCTGCGTTGAAATCGCTCTGCGAACTATCAGCCGCAACAAGAGAAATCCTATTGTTGCTTGATCCGATAGTGGAAGGGAATGTTCCAGCCGCGATATCCGTAGAGTCGGAGACATTCCAGAAATTAACGTTTAAGAGAGGTTGTTGAAGGTTCCGGAACGCAAAGACGCCGGGGTCACTAGAGACGGGATCAATAATATCTGAAATACGCTTGGACTCGTCTCCGTCAAATACATAAAGGCCATCGACTCCAATAAAATGTATGAGGTTGTCCACTTCCGCGACCGACTCTTGGAAGCGCGTACCCGTCGAGGACCGTGTTTTGACCCGCGAGAAGGTGTATTCGTCGTATCCGACGATTCGCCAGATGGAGAAGGATTTGGAAGCATAAAGGTTACCTCTGTAAAGAAACAGACCTGTTCCGATATCATCATCGCCTTCAGAAATCTGAATTTCATTATCCGTCGGCCAAGCGGCAGAATTGTCAGGAGTTATCTCCGTCCCAGAAGAATCCGCAAGGTCCGAAAATCTTAAACTAGAAGGTTCTCCACTAATACCATAGAGCCAAACGCGCTCGTCGTGGTAAGCAATATATTTTCCCAAAGGAGCATTTGGAGTTCCGCCTGTTCCGTCAAGAAGAGTGAGAGTTGTGCCGTCGTAAGTCATTACGGGGTCAGATCCATTGGTCATCCATAACTTCCCACGGATAACGGCTCCCCGTAACTGGAAAAACGAGGATAATCCCGTCTTTATCGACGTGGAGTTAACGTAATCGGTTGTCTTCCAGACTGTCGTTCCATCGGACAACACGACCGTCTGAGAGCCATCAGAGGTTTTAAAGAAGTTGATAAGAAACGTCGTGGGATTCCCAGAAGGGTTTTCGCCTAGCTTCGTGTACCCATTTGCCGTAACGATAGAGCCCGGCTTTTCATCCATCCAGACGTTCTGGTTATTTGGGGAATGACCTTCAGGAAGACGCTGTGGAGACGCCGCCGTGTTAAGCGTTCCCCATTTGTCTACCGTTAATTGCTGAACGTCTTCTAAAGTCGATACCATATCAGGGAGTGTCGATATTCGTCCAAGTCGTTAATCCACCACTCAAAACAAGAGTTGTCGTACTCCCGCCGAAACCGCCTTCACCAAACCCGCCTTCTCCGAATCCTCCGGTGCTAGTAATAATAATCTGCCCTAAATCTCCGGAAGGCGTAAAGTCAACGCCAGTGTCCAACTCCGTCTTTGAGAAAACAACACCAATGTTAAGAGACGCTGTGAAGTCGCTCATGGGGTTATCCTCGGATCAGACCATCTAAATCTAAGGTCATCATCAGCAAACCGCTGCAATTTCGACATCAGTTTTTTCTTGTGGGACTCGTACAAACTAATCATGTAGTCAGAGCGTTTCGTGTTTCCCATACGAAGCTCGCAAAGGAACGCCGCATAGAAAGGAATACAGTCTTGGAAAGCAACATGCAGATCAGGAGACGTAGAATCATCGGCTAAATCAGGCGGAACTTTAATGTATTGGATTTGTAGCGTAAGCCCTGCATTGTCAGCATCAGGTGGAGGATAAAGGCCGATTTTAGCGTTGTCTGCCTTATACGCATACTGAGGTTTAGCAGAATCCGCGTTTTGCCAGTCTACGCGAAGTGCAGATAGGTCGGCACGTTCGATAATAGGTAAATCCTTGTTATCGAAGTAGAAGTCTACTAGTGAAATGAAGTCTTCTGGAAGCGTGTAAACGGCCTGATCTTCAACGCTTGTTGCTTCAGCCGTCTGCATCGGCCATTCCATTTCAGTTCCAAGAAAACGAATCCCTTGATTGATGTAGTCGTAAATTTCCGTATCTTGGAAATGGCTATTGGTTGAATCTGTTTCGTTAATGTATCTCCTGACAGCGGTTGTCATAGAGACTCGCGTTAAGGCCATCTATTGCCCCTTTGGAAAGAAATAGGTCTTTGGAGCCTGATAATAAAACATCTTGTTCGTCTTCGGGTCTAACCTTCGTTGCCTTACGTCGTTTAAGTGTACCTTCGACGCCTGTGGGTTAAAAGGGTTTTCCCCTGTCTCTTTAAAGTACGGAACATCGGAGCCGCCAGACCTGTAGCAATGCTTGCAAATCCAAGATTCGCCTTCAAAGAACAGGCTTGTGGCTGGCTTTTTACAAGAAGAACAGTCTTTTTGCATTTTAAAGAATCCCCAGCGGGGGAATTTCACCCCCGCCGGGAATACCCTTTTTAGTACGTTACGCGACCTCGTTCATAAATGAACGTCGCCGCATTGGTTGCCGCCGAAAGACCAACAGCCAATCCATGGTTCAACTGGATCGGAGGGTCAAACGTCACCACTTGTCCGGGGAAAGTCGTGCTAGGACCGACAATTTTCGCCCGAAGATTCGTGGTCGTGCCGATGGATAAGCCAGTCGTAGACCCAGAATCCCAGATAACTGCATAATCTCCAGCGGTCGTAACAGAAGACATCACGATTCCGTAGAGAGCGACAGGACCAGTAGCAATGGCGCTAATGGTCGTCGTGTAGTTAACTGCGGAGGCAGACTTAGCGCCACGCATCGACGCAGAAGCCGCTTCCGATTCAGCAGACATCCCAAGCCCGATTACAACAGCCGCCAGAAGAACTTTAATTGAAGTTTTCATTTATAGTTCCTCCTTTAGGCCGCACTCGTGACGCGCACAGCATGGTTATCGCGCAGGATACCCACACCATACAGGGCCGAGCCAGCATAGGGCGTCGAGAACTGCTGACGCATAAACTTCTCCATTTTGAATTCCCGCTGCATGACAACGCCAATGGCTTCTTTGTGGAAAAGCACATTGTTCCGGTTAGCACCAGAAGTCGTCACGCGAGTGGTCACAACTACAGGAGTCCCGTAAAGACCAACCACCCGGCCATCTCCAACCTGAACACCTTTGGAGAAACCAGTCACGTTGGCTTCACTGAAGCGAGGATCGGTCAAGATGTCGGCATGTGAAACGGGAGCCAATACCCAAGTCCGATCTTCCTTCGGAACTTCCAAGTTATCCAATTTCGTCTGGGCCGCGAGGATCTTCGCGTCCGCAAACGCACCGCCCGAATCGTCAACGTTGGTGGTCAAAGAAGCAACGAGGGTTAAAACATCGTCATCCTGTTGAACTCCGATAGCCTTACCAAACGCTTCCGCAAATTCGGCGTCATACTGCAACACCGACTGAGCGTCAACGATGTCAACGATATCAGCCGCCACGGATTTCCATTTGTTAATGGTGATGCTCACCGGGGTCGGGCTGATTTCAGTGGCCGTATACGAACCGTCCGTGGTCGAGATGTCGTTCGCCGTTAAGGTGGGGAAGATTTGGAACGTCACCGTATCTCCCGCCTTTTTGATCGATCCGGAAATAAGCGGATCGCCTTCAACGCCGTTCAAACATCGAGTCCACACCTTAGAAGCCGCATATCGAGCTTTCAGGGCACGAGTGCGAAGCCACTTAGGTACGGTCGTACTAATACCTGTAGAATCAAGACCTGTCATTGTTGCTGAAGAAGACATTTTCTTATCCTTTTAGAGTTTTATTTAGTCACTCGTTTTTCCCTGTAGGCGTTCTGGATTTCGCGGTCGAGAAGAGCAAACTTTTCGTTTTCTTCTTTCGTCCAACTTTTAACATCAGACGGGAACTTGCTCATTTCGGCCTCAATCTGCGCTTCCGTCCAAGTCCTCGGTCCAGCAACAGAAGCAGGAGCGCCAACCGTGGTGGAAGCTCTCGCCTTGTTTGCTGATTTATCCGTAATACCTCGTTCTTTCTGCCATTTATAGAGGGCAAATTCTGCCTGATCCATAGGGGACAGATTGTTCAAGTTCGGATTAGACTGAAGAATCTCGCGGATATCCTCGATATCGTCTTCCGTAATGCCTTTCTGGGAACGAATGAATTTGGCAGCTTCTGACACTTCTTGCGACCGTAGAGCCGCTTGTTCGCGTTGTGCCTGAGTCTGCTCGAACGTGGATTGCATACGCTTTTCCAGTTCGCTCATATGAGACGACAATCGCTCTTCAAGTATCTCTTCCGGCGCTTCCCAAAATGTCTTGCCCTGTTTAGGAGTCGCTTGCCTCGATCCAACTTGGCTACGGATTTCATCTAGTTGCTGACGTAACGTCCCAACCTCAGATTCCCAGTAGCTTCGTTGTTCACGCAGTTTCGCGTTAAGTTCGCGCACTTGTGAGTACACGGACTTCCCGCGCTGACGGCTTTGCTGTCCTTCAACCGAGCTGCCATCGGAGGAAGATTGCTCCCCTCCAGCCTGATCTGCTTTTTCAGCAACGGGTTCTGCTTCAACCGCCACTGCCCCGGCAGATGCATCGGGTAATCCTTCTGTTTCTTGTTCCACTCCATCCATACAGTAACCTCCTTATTCGGGTTTCCCCTTCGGTCTGTATTTGAAATCAGTAACAGTCGTATAAGAGCGTCACGTTTGCGGTAGCAGAGTTCGTATAAACGATTCCACTCGACATCGCAACGTCATAGTAAAAACATCCAGCATTTGTCGTATTAATCGCAGCGACAGGATTAACGGCGGTACTGGAAGCGTTGTAGATCGTAAACGTTCCTGCAACGCCAGTATTTACGCAAGCCCCACGCAAAAGTCCATGACGCGATGCCTTTACTTGACGACAAACCGCCTGAGCCGTATCAGCTGTTGCTGTGTTAGAGCTTCGATAAATACGATAGTCCGCATGCGAAAACGAAGCCGGGATAATTAACGCCAAAATAAGGAATAGCCTTTTCATTTGTTTTTTTCTCCTAGTAGTTCATCCACAATCTCTTTATATTTCCCAGATGCCTCAACTTCTTCGTTATCGCTTTCAAGCTCTTTAATCGCCATATCCAACGACAACAAAATGATCTGGGCTCCTTTTTCCTGTCCCGCGTAGTACCGCCACGCGCCCTCTTGTCCGCGAGCCGCCGCATTGTCTCTAGCGGTCTGAATCTGGCTTAACTTATAAAGCCACCGACCCTGAAGAACCTGAAAATCCGGGTTATTTTTCAACCTCATTAACGCCAGATAATCGGCTCTATTTTCGATGCTCACGAAGGAATACCCGCCATCGCGTTAGAATGAGCCGCTTGCCCCAACTCTCCAGCGGATTGTCTTACGGATTGCATGGTATTCTGGATATTTGAAACCCGATCCATCGCGGTCGGAGCCTGTGGACCCATTCCGGCATTCACGGGAGGAGCAATCACCCCCGGCATTGCCGGTATTGCGGCCCACACGTTCTTTGGGTTCATCCCAACACCACGCGCAAACTCTTCTACAAATGGTTCTAAGTTCACCTGTCCCATCTGAGGGTTCTGGTTGCGGATGCTTGTCACCACCTGTAGAAATTGGAGAAGGTCTTTGTTCCGCTGAGGACGAAAGTCTTTGTCGGTGACGATTTTCGTAGCGACTTCAACATCAATCGCCAGATCGCTTGGGAAAATACGCATCGGTTTTGGTTGACCCGTCACTGCGATAGAAAATGGCTGGTCAAGGAACGTCTGGTTGTTTTCGTGCATCTTCGAGATATGCTCACGCAAGACGGATTCGGAGAAAAGCTCTGCTCTTACGGACAAAAGTCTTACAGCTTCGGTCTGAGCAATCGAACTTTCCGTAGCGGTTGCCTGAGTCACAATGGCTTGAAGGCTGTCGCTCGCCCCGGTCGTGGCTCTAAAGCGTTGTTCCATGCGATCCTGAAGATTCATCCCCACCGTCGCGCCTTCAATCTGGGGACGCAGGGCTTTTATGGCTGTTTCGACATTACCATCGACTTCAATGCCACCCCACGGCTTAATGCGGAGTTGGCTGGCCTTGATATTGGCGCTTCGATCAATCAGCCATTGATTAAAAAGAGAGAACGTGATAACGTCATGGATACGGCCCTGATTGGAGTTCATCTCAGGCTGCGTCTGTTCCGCGATACTGCCAACCCCATAAGCGTAAGGCTCCATTTCAAATTCAGCCATGTAACCGACATTAAATGGACGTCTCTTATACTCCGAAGTGTGTAACCGAACCGTCTTTAAATCATTAATCGTCCCAATACACCAGTCCCGGCCAGACGGATCGTCTTTTAGAGGGCCATAATAAGTAATGAGCTGATAAACGTGGCTGACGTTCGATCCGCCACTTCCAGAATACGTCTGATATCCTGCCGCCGTCATTCTGGCAAGAACTTCAGAGCTAAGATTTTTCATGTTCTGGCTGGCTTGAATTGCTTCTTCAATCGCTTGTGGGTCCCAGACATCCGGCATTTGTCTCGCCATCGTCCGAAGCTGTCCTTCCGTCACATAGTCGATCTTGGCATGCCACGGCGAAAGCGTGATATCGAAGCAAAGAGGGTCAAAGGCAAACTGCAAAAGACTTAAAGGGCAAAAATCAGTCGCTTCGTAATACGGGCTATTGACAACCCACGGCTCCTCAAAGGGAAGAGTCCCGAACAAGGCCGCGCTACGACATCCGCGCATTAGTTTTCGGTTGTAGTTCGTGACAGTCTTTTGCCATTCCACAACAGATTCAGCCTGCCAAAGCATTTCCTGCGTGACCATCGGATTCTTGGAGAGAAATTGGAAGTTCGGTTGCGCTGATGTCAGTGCCCTGTAAATAAATGTTGCGATTGCTTCCGTGGCGCGAGTCGTTTCTGTAACTTGGGGGTTCGAGAACCCTGAAAAATCAGCACTACGGGTAGGCTTCAAAAGCCGATAGAAATTCGCCATAGAGTTAAAGCGAAGAAGGCGGCTTTCTAGTTTACTGTGCCAGAAATCGACTTTCTCTTTAACTTCAAGATGTGGGTCTTTAATGTTTGGATCAATCATTGAAGGTATCCCGCCGCATTATCATCGAAGTTGTAATTGCTGGAAGCAGACGAATCGACAGGGAAATAATGTCGCTTCTTTTTCTTATGCTCCAAAGCAATCAACTTATATTTTTCAGTTAAGGACAATTCTTTTTCCTCTGTTCTGTTCTGAAACAAATCGTGCTGATGTAATTCCACAAGGCTATGAAGCGCGTCTACCAAATCGTCATTGCCATCTTCCGTCTTTTCCAAAACCGTATCTTTCCACTCATATCCGAGCAATTGCTTGCGGAGCTTAACGCAAGATTTATCAATAACGAGCCTGTCTTCAACAATCAACTGCTGAAGCATACTGCGATTGCCTTTCTTATCCTTGCTTCCGACTTTCAAAGGCGTAATCCCCGCATTTCCGAAATGCCATTTCACGGTCAAGTTTCGCATTTCGCTATCTTGCTTGGCGGCGTCGTGTCCGATGATATTTCTCGCAATGGGTTCAGGGGTCATGGCCTTGATAATGCTTGCCTGAGAAGAAGCAGGAAGGTTATTGTCAGCATACTCACGATACACTTTAAGTTTTGCCTTTCCATCCTCTTTTTGAGTAAATCCCCATACACACGCCGTGTCATCGCGCATCCCCCAGTCAATGGCTCTTGATCCAGCGACATCTTCAGGTCTTTTGACTGTCCCCATGTGTCTCACATCGCAGAAAGAAGCGAACACCCTCCCGGCATGCGACTCGTACTTCGCCAGATACTCCTGATTCCACACCGCATCGTTATCGCAATCGCGTCTGGCCTGATCTATTTCTTTCGGGTCCAGATGCGGGTTATCGTAAATCGTCTTGTGAAAAACAGCCCATTCAGAACCACCCTGCAAGATACTTAAGGTCGCTGAATCCTCTAGGTCTTTAAACCAGTTGAATCCTTTTGGAGTTGAAATGAAAAGAGCCGGGGCTTTCTTCGGGACTAAGTTGGGTCGGATGACTTCGTGCCAGACTTCTCTTTTATGAAGTGCCGCTTCTTCAAATATCGCTCCATCTGGTGCTGGACCACGAAGAGAATCCATATCATCTGTACCAAGAACAGAAAGCTCAGATCCATTTTTAAGTGTTATCGTCAAATCCGTGTCGTTAGGTTTACGCTTCATCGCATCCATTGGGATGAGCCGCTTAAAATCAGCCCACGCGATGAGTTTTCCCTGCTTATATGTGCTGGTCAAGAACCATACCCTGGAATTTGGAGGGCCCAACCACCGAAGCGCCTGATAAAGCGCGTAAGTAGTTTTCCCGAACTTGCGACCCGCCCTGATAATCTTGTATCTGGCGGGGTTGTCAAAGATTTCCTTCTGAACCGGGTGTAGCGACAGCGGAATACGGAAAACTTTTTCTTTCGACTGGGAATTCCCAATCAGGTTCACTTCTTCCCCAACGCCTTCGCCAAATCGTTTCCCTTCTTTTTCTCACTGAGCATGATCGCTACCGCCTGCTTCTGGCTTTTAACGACAGGTCCTTTCTTGGAACCTGAATGAAGAGTCCCCTTCTTCCACTCCCCCATCACTTTTGTCCAAGGCATGATTAGCTCCTGTCGTCGCCTTCCATCTGCATATCCGGCATCGTCATGTCCTTCGGATCAGGACGGCCATACTTCGTGCGAATGTTTTTGAGTTTTGCCTTGGTTTCCTGTGAATCTTCAAGAGCATCTGCAAGCGTTGGCATTTGAATTGTGATATTGATAGGCGGGTGTTTTGGCATCTTGTCGATCATGCGGCGTCTCCTTCAGCGAACGTAAATGTCTCTGTTGAGAACTCATGCTGTACACGCTCAATCTTTGGCGAAACCCGGTTCCCAATTTCGCTCCAGAACTGAACTTGCTCGCGACTCGGCTTGAACTCTTCTTTCTTGTACTCAAAACCGGGGACTTCTTGGAAGCACACCTTACACAAGACTTTAACAGCCATGTTCTCGTCTTTAAACGCCTCAAATTCCACGACCGAATACTTATTGGTTTCGTGGCAAAGCTGACATAGAGCTTCATACCATTCGGTATATCCCTTTGCTCCAGCCAAGCCCATTTCCCACCACCAGTCCACCACGTTTCCGGAAGTCGTTGCCATCGCTTGAAGTCGAGCATTGCGGAATTCCCTGAACTTTCTTGTCGAGATGAACTTCTGCCCCCACTCCAGAGGTTTCCCGATCTTCTGACAAGCAAGCTCGATATCACCCTTGGATTCCTGTAAGTAAAAGAGAAACCCGTTCTGGTAAGGATCGAAGTGGAACGCTTTTTGTCCCACCATGGTCGGCGGATACATCACCGAATCACCAATCCGGATAGCGCGACGATCTCCTGCCGCTAACTTCAAGAGTTCGTTCATAACCGTTTACGTTCCTGCTCGCGCTTCTTAAATCGGTAAAGGAGATATTCCATCGACTCCGTATCTTTGGGGGGTTCTTTTACATCAACGTTTTTTCGGGGGCGTCCGACTGTCTTCTTCGGAGTTTCGTTCATAAAAAAGACCCTGCCTCCTGAGAGGACAGGGTTGCGCTGCTGAGGGCATACGCAAAAAAAGAGGGCTGTCGCATAGTCGATTATGCGCGTGCCCTCGTGCTATATATACACCGAAATCATTTGTTTTGCAACTGGCGAACGTCGAAGCAGTCCCGGAACTTCGTTTCAATATCAATACAGAAAATCGTCACCATCAACAACCAGATCGCCATAAACCACATCATCGCTTTCATCATTTTAGCGTGTGCGTCTTTCTGCGACCTACGACCGTGATGGTGATCTTCGGGACTTTTAAGAGAGGGTCAAGGATCAAATACTGACCATCCCCCGTCCTCTGGATGATGGGTTCGGTGTTGGCGAGAACACGGACCTCCTTCGGCGTTTTATACCCCCGGATCGACGACACAACTTTCTCCTGTGTGAGGGTTCCCG
>CAZEMX010000043.1:11564-13741 GCA_964513415.1 uncultured Nitrososphaerota archaeon | reverse complement strand
GTCACGTTCATCCAGAAGTGGTTCCACCGGCCGTTGTAGTACGTCCCGTTGGCGGCGTGCACCCACATCTCGATGATCACCTTCACGTCCACCCCCGGCGAGGATATGCTGACGTCCGCCGGGATGGTCGCGTTGGCGGCGTGGGGCAGGATGGCGTAGTAGCTCTGCAGGACGGGGAGGTCCGCCGGCACGGTCTCGTTGACGACCGTCGAGTTGTCGCCCAGCTTCACCCTCAGCTCGTAGAACATCGCCCTGCCCTCCTGGTTCTCAATGTAGAAGTAGAGACGGAAGGTCTCGTTCACGAGGACCGTCTTCGGGTAGTCGCCTATCTTCATGTTGGGCCCCAGCGTGCCGAGCGCCGAGAATGGCTCGACGACGCGCCCGGCGACTATCGCCTGGGAGACGGCGGCGACGCCTATTATCGCGATTATGGCGAGTGTGACCGCCCGGGCTTCTTCGTCTATCATCTGCTGGAGAGTTCGCCTAGGATCTCGTCGATAGCGTGTTTCAGAGGGGGCATGTCGTCAACAATGGTCTTCCAGATTAACTCGTCGTCAACGTGCGAATATTTGTGCGCTACATAATCGCGCATCTTCGCCATCTTTGACCAAGGTATAGACGGATAGGCCGTGAAGATCGACTTTGAAAGGTTCTTAGTTGCCTCCCCAATAATGACAAAGCGGTATAGAATGGAGTCTTGAAGGCTTCGTGAGTTATGGTAATCGTTTATTGATTTGCCTTTTGAGTATTCCATAATCAGCTTTACGGATTCGTTTATCTCAAGCAGAAGCACTATGTCGCGCTTCATAGTATCTGAACCTGCTCACGCATAACGTCATCCATGAAATAAGGAGAGAGTGAGCGGTAAGTCACGAGGTCAACCTTTCTGCCGAGGGCATCCTCCAATTCCATTTGGAGCCCAATGAAGTCAAAGAGACCCTTACTGACCTTGAATTCTACCACCAGATCGATATCACTGCCTTTCTTGGCATCGCCTCGGGCAAATGATCCGAAAACCGCTGCCTTCTTGACGTCATTCCTGATGAGGATGGGAACGATCTTCGGCTTCATATTATCGATGCTCTGCATAGCACTCGGTAACATATTCGTGGTGCGGCTTTTATCCTTCGCCATCATTGCGCGGAGACCCTCCAGTCCCTTCTGCCCCGGGACCAGAGGCGCCAGACTAGCCTAGGCATGAAGAAGTACACGAGGGCGGCGGCAACCGCCAGGGCGGCAAGGGTCGCGGCAAGCCCGACCGTGCCTGCCCACTGCGCAGCCTCCCCCTCGGCGATCAGCCCGGGTATGGAGGAGGTCACCTGCTGGATCATCTCATCGGCAGCCTGGAGGTCCTGCTCGGTGCCCGAATTGATGAGCGCCAGCGCCTGGTTGAGGCTGGCGGCTGCTGCGTCGACGTTCGCGCCGGCGTCCTCTGCGGACGACAGCAGGGCGAATACCTCATCGAGCTCGGAGCGGAGGCGGTCCTCAATGGGAACCATCGCGACAACTTCAAGGGCTGGCTCGGAGGCGACAGCCCCGGCTGCGGAAAGCGGGACAACGATCAGCAGTAGCAGCAGGGCCAGCGCCCGCTTTGCGTGACGTGAATCAGGAGCGTGCAAGGAGTACAGGCGGCAGTATGCTTGCCGGCGTCTATCGGACGGCAGGCATCATGAAGACCCATGCCCTCCGCCTGGCCAGCAGCTCGGTGCCAAGCCAGAAGATGTACGAGTCCTCGCAGAGCCACTTTCTTACTTTGGGGAAGAAGGCAATCAGCCTGGCGTTGTGAAGCCACGCCCGTGCCCTGTTCATCCCCTGCCGCCATATGCGGCGGCCTATCGTGTTTCGTATCAGGTCAGCCATGCCGCGGATAGCACCGATAAGCTTCGGATGGACGATCTCGCCCACCGTTCTGGTGTATTCAAGTGCGGCACAAAACAGCCCTCGCTTAATGTAGCCTAGCTTGCGCAGTGCGCCGTTCTTGCGGGCGCGCTCCCACAGTTCAAGCATCTCGGCATGGCTGATGGTTTCCAACATCTATCGCCAGATAATACTCATTGCGTTGGTGTACAGTGCTCAACGATATCCAGTTTAGAATACATCGTGTTGTCTGTTTAAATGTGTTTCGGATAGACACAGCCCCACTGGATTAAGCATGCTTAAACAGCTGAGGGGGAGGC
>CAZEMX010000043.1:9644-11464 GCA_964513415.1 uncultured Nitrososphaerota archaeon | reverse complement strand
TCGGATAGACACAGCCCCACTGGATTAAGCATGCTTAAACAGCTGAGGGGGAGGCGGCGGGGCACCCCTGCAGAGCGACATTTTTGGTGCATGAAACGTCACTTTCTGTGGGCGGCAGCGCTTGCGGGTGCGAGCAAGTGAGTCAGTGCAGCCACTGGCTATTGAGCCCCTCGGCGGTGGCAGCGTCGTGCAGCGCATGCTCCCCGGAGAGGAAGGAGGAGGCGTGCGCGTGCTTTGCCGTCGCGATCTGTAACGCGTCGGCCTCATAGATGTGGTACGCCTCGGTCAGCCGCCAGGCATCCATCAGTATCCGGTTCCTGATGGGCACCGCAGTGGCTATCCTGAGCCTCATGGTCCGCTGCGTCTCACTAGCAAACCTCCTCCGGGCAGCAGAATACCCCTCTTGGCCCAGCCTTCCGGTATTCCTTGCCCTGTCGAAGGCGCCGAGCACCTCGCCGATGTTCCACACGCTGTATGCAAGCGTGCACTCGCCAGAGTATGCCCTGAGGAAGAGCCTTCTTACGGCGTCGCTCCCGGGCTCCCTGACATACCTCTTGACGATTGCGCTGCTATCGAGGTAGACCGAGTGCGTCGCTACGCCCATCCCTCTCCCCCCTCACGAGCTGGCTGACGGAGCCCTTGGGCTCCACGGGGTCGAAGTCGATCTCCACCTGCTCCGGCGCGCCTGCATCCAGGAGCCCGGCGAGCAGGCACTCGGAGGCCGCATCGTCGTCCATCATCTCCTCGAAGAGGTCGCTCGCCTGGAGGCCCCTCATAGCCGAGCGCCCCCTGAACTGCGCCCACTTGTCCTTGTCCACATAGATGCTGGTCTTTGCCTTCATGCAGAATCCACTCATACTGAATACACCTAATATACCGAATAGTATTTAAACCAAGTGCCATGACCAGAATCCCGTGCCGGCAACGTAATGGGGTCCACGACACCCTGTTTTAATAAGTAAAAGATAGGTATTTAGAAACTGAACAATGGATTGGAGGGCCGCGTAGGATGCGGCGGCATGGGCGCGGAGGCTACCCTGCAGACCTGTTGACCTCGTAGAGGCAGTATATCCCTTCCCTCAGCGTCGAGAAGGTGAAGGTTATCGGCTCAAAGGTGGAGTTGCTCATAGATTCGAGCATATTGAAGAACCTCTCCGGGTCGACGTCGGCGAAGTAGTAGAATGAGCTGGCGTTCAGCGCTGACACGGTCTGGTTCAGGACCGGCCAGCCCCCGGATGAGACGGAGACGATGCTTCCCGGCTCGGGGTTGATGATCCCGAGGTGGACGTACCGGTAGAGGTAGTAGGGTGTGATGATCGGCACGCCCTCGCGGAGGCCCATGCCGCTCAGGTTTGCCGAGAAGCCGGTCAGGTCAGCCAGCAGTTGATCGTACTGCGGATCAGGCTGCATGGAGGGCGGGAACTCGATGAAGGTGTCGGTCAGCCCGCGCGTATAGATCTGCCCGCCGGGGGCGAGGAAGCAGCACCCGACGAGTATTATCGCGATGGAATAGACCGCGGCGGGGGACCTGCGTTTGACGGACAGTATACCCTTGACGGCCAGCGGGGCCATGAAGGGCGCGATCTCGATCAGGAACCTGTAGGGGGCAGTGAGGGATGTATAGGGCATGAAGATCGGCGAGATCCCGGCGGCGAGCATGGTCGCGATGACGGCCAGATAGTACCTGTTGTATGATCGGAGGGCCAGCATGGCGGGCACGAGGACGACCCCAAAGCCCGCTACGATATAGGCCACGAGAGTGGAGGCGGAGGAGAGGGACGAGGTGATCCGGCGGGTGGGAGATGCCCCCCGGGTGGTGG
>CAZEMX010000043.1:0-9634 GCA_964513415.1 uncultured Nitrososphaerota archaeon | reverse complement strand
CGAAGGTCGCATTCCCCCAGACGAAGCCTCCCGCGTACCACTGGAGTGCCAGTATGACGGCGGTGAGGGTGGCGGAGTGGAGGAGGATGCCCGGCAGCCGCCTCAGCTTTGCGGCGTCGATCATGAGCAGGAGCAGCGCGGGCACGGCGGCGACCGCGGTAACCTGCGATGCCATGGCGGCCAGCATGAGGAGGGCGGAGACGCCGAGATGCCGCCTGAAGCTGCCGTCGCCCCTGATGCAGACGAGGGCAGCCATGAGCATTATCGTCCCGAGGACCTGCTTCTGGTAGTCCCACGATATCCTGAGGTTGAGTATGAAGAAGGCGGAGACTGTTGCGGCAAGGAGTGCCTCTCTGTCATTCATCTTGAGGGCGCGCTTTGAGGTGAGCGCTATGAGGGCGGCGATGGCGCCGTATGCGATCGGCGGGAATGCCTTGAAGACAGCCCAGCTGCCGAAGAGCCGCCCGGGGATCGCCAGCGCGACGTCAACCAGCGGGGGGTAGTGCATCATGCCGTGGGCGAAGTCCGGCGAGAAGGGGTTAGGGAACGCTATGAAGTCGTTGAGGCGGGCGATATACTCGAACGTGTCCCATCCGATGGGCCATGGCCAATAGATCACCTCGGGGATCAGCCTTACCGCGAATCCTATGGCAAAGGCTGCAAGCACGGGCCGGCGCCCGGCAGCACCGAGGGCGGAGTTGATGGCGGCCCTCAGGAGCACGAGGGTCTCCCGGTATGGCGCCGTGTCCTTGAGCACGACGGGATGCCCGAGGGCGGCATGCAGAAGGACTGGGATCGAGGCCAAGACCCCGCCAAGGGCGACGAGCGAGGCGAGCGCTACAGAGGGGCCGAGGGTCGCACCGCCGCCTACGATCGGGGTCTGCAGGTTCATCTCCCACAGCGCGTAGGCGGTGGATCCGAGCCTGCCGATTATCAGCAAGGTGAAAGCGATCACCTCGAGGGAGAGGGTCGAGGCATGCCCGGCGTAGCTACAGTGCCTCCGCATGTCCCCGACGACCGCGAGCGACGATGCGAGGAAGGCGCCCCATACAGCATAATCGATGAGGATTGGCGAGTATGCGCCCATCAGTGAGTAGAGGAAGAGGGCGGCGCCGGCGAGCCCCATGAGGGCGAAGGGCACCCGCAGCAGGGTCGACCAGCGGAGGGCGTCATCTAGTGGACTCAGGGAACGCCCCTCCATGATGCGATTAGAAGCGCCGGATGCTCAAGGGAGCGCCTGTGCGGGCGGGTTGGAATGGGCAAGGTCATTCGCCATATCGGATTGTGATTAAGGATAGGGCGCTAGAAATTTAAAGAGATGCCGACGGCTGATCGGCGCGGGCTTCGGCGCTAGAGCATGCTGACGTACTCCTCCGAGGGCAGCTCGAGTATCGCCCTCCTGAGGGTGATGTCGTCCTTCAGCGCCGCCAGCTTGTCCTCGAGCGGGGCGGACTGCTCAAGGTATGCCTTCCGGTTGATCTCCTTCGAGCCGTACCGCCTCCTGATGTCAGAGAACCGGCCCATCATCGCGTTCTTCTCCATGAGCAGGCACGACAGCTCCCTCTCCGCCTTCTCGCGGACCTCCTTCGTCTGCAGGGCGATCTCGTGCAGGCTCTGCTTGAGGGCGGTCTTCCTCCTGACGAACTCCAGCGAGTCTACAAGGTCCCGGGCGTACTCGCTCTCGAGGCGCCCCAGCGCCATCCGGAGCTGCTCGGAGGCCTTGGCGGCAGGCGCGACGCTCGACGGCAGGGCAGCGGAGTATCCGTTCCATTCGAGGGCATCGCGGAGCGCCTTCGCGTCCTCGACGAGCGTCATCGTGCCCCCGGTCTTGACCGCGATGCGCTCCAGCAGCTTGCGGTCGGAGCCCTTCCCGAGCGCCACCGCCCTGATGCGGACGTCCTGTTGTAGGGCGCGGTAGACGGCGATGCGCGGGTCCTCCCCGACGGTGTTGGAGCTGTCGGTAATGAGGATGATCGTGTTGTCGCCGGTGCTCCCCTCGAGCATCTCAAGGGCGTGATCCAGCGCCGCGTTCATGGGCGTCCCCCCATCGGCGCCGAAGTATGTCAGCTTCTCGAGCGCCGCATCGTAGAGGTTGGGAGCCCCGGTCGCCTGCAGGTGATGGAGGTCGAGTATCTCGGGCGCCGCCAGGTTCCTCTGCCTGAAGGCGCATATCCCGATGCGGTTGCCCAGGCTCGACGGCCCGGGGCGCGACAGGAGCTCCCTCAGGCAGATCGAGACCTCCTCCAGCTTGGACCGCTTCAGCCCCTTCAGGCCGCTCTGCTTCCCCATGCTCCCGGAGCAGTCGATGAGGTAGACGACGTTGATTGACAAATTTACCATCCCGCCGGATTACGCTGGTGAGTATGGAGGATCAAAAAGATAAGCTTTAGCTGGCGGGGCAGGGCAGTCTAGCCTATTGCGGCTTCTCCTCCTTCCTGTCGGAGAGGATGGCGGCCCACGGGTTGTCCTTTGCGGCGTCCGGCGCGTCCCCGCTGCCCGCCTCCTGCGCCTCGGCATGCGGTTCGGGCGCCCGCGCGGGCGACGGCGCCGGGGCCAGCTTCTTGGCTGCCTTGGGCAGGGTGATGGTGGTTGCGCCGGACCACGCCGCTCCTCCGGCTCCCTGCCCGGCGGCTTGGGCAGCGCCAGTGCCAGCGCCAGCGCCAAGGGCGGGGGCGGCGCCGTAAGAGAGGGCGCTTGACCTGAGCCCCCTGACCTGCTCCCCCAGCGACTGTATCTGCTCCCTGAGGGCGCCGACGTCCTTCAGCGGCTCCTTGATCGAGTTCACGCTCTCGAGCTTGCTTGAGAGCGCCTCCATGCTGGCGACTATCGCCTCCAGGTTCGTGAGGCTGGAGGAGAGGCTGGTCATGGTCCGCTCTATCCTCGAGGTCTCCTCGACGAACGGTATCACGGCGATCATCAGCGCCCCTATCGAGATGGGGACGACAATCCGTATGAAGAGCGTCTGGGCCCATGCCTCGAAGGTCCCCGCGCTGAGCGATGAGAACTGGACCGTGCTCCAGATGCCATAGGCGGACACTAGCGCGCCAATGATTGCGAAGAAGAGCCTGTTCCGGTTGACGTGGAGCGTGGCCAGCGTGAGGGCGAAGAGTATGACGGATGCCTCCAGCCACGGCAGCGTCTCGCTGATCAGAACGGAGTAGGCGACGCCGGATGGCCACTCGCGTATGAAGAGGTTGTTGTAGAACGTCATGAGGAAGGCGATGAACAGCAGCGCCCCAGCAGCGCCCAGGGTCACGGGCAGCATCTGGAGCGGCTGTCGGGAGATCATCCGGGCGGAGAGGCCCCGCACACTGGCGCCGGCTGCCCCAATGGCGCGGCGAAGATGCCGGAGGAGGGCGCCTATCCATGACGGCGCGCCTGCGGGCGCGGGGGCGGGGGCGGCGCCGGAATCATTGCATCCAGCTCCGGATGTTGATTTGGCTTCGGCTTGGGCTTCCCTCTCACCATTGCCCTCGCCTTCGCTGCCGCGGCCGCTGCCGCTCTCCTGCCGGTCTCTGGTCATTTTGCCTCGCCTGCGCCTCTCGTTCTGTCTGCGCCGCAGCATCACTGCCCGTCGAGGGCGTGCCACCCTTCCAGACGCGCCCAGTCCCACTTGAAGGCCTCGGGGACGTACATCCCGTAGACGATGCAGCCCTGCCAGACGCTGTACTGGGGGTTCTTGACGAGCCTCACCGTGGCGTCGCTGATGCCCCTTGCCTGCAGCAGCCTAGTCAGCTTCGTCGCGGCGTCGACTGCCACGCCCTCCAGCCCGTACGGGACCTTCCATGCGAAGTTGCCGCCCGAGAGGAGTATGTTCTTGAAGAGGTACGGCTGGACCTCAATCGAGCACCTCTCGATGGACGTCGCTATCGCGTCGGCGAGGTCCGTAGTGCCCAAGATGACCTCCCGCCCCACGTGGGTGTCGGATGGCTTGAGGAAGCCGCGCTTGTAGTAGGACTGGAAGACATCGTGTGAGGGGTTGAAGAGGTACTCGCCGATGAGGAACCTCTGCCAGCTGTTCTCCTTCAGGTCGATCGTTATCCTGGTGCCTGGGACCCTGAAGGCCGCCCTGAAGCGGTCCGGATCCCTCTTCGCCTCGTCGATAGCGGAGTTCAGGTCCCCCGGGATGAGGCCCACCGCCTCCTTGAACATCCTCACGAGGCGCCGCTCCTTCGCGAACTCGCCGAAGCCGGCGTCCCTCAGTATCTGCTGGGTGATCATGTTGGCGTCGTTGCCGCCCCGGTTGAGCGGTATCAGCGCGTGCTGTATGACCTGACGGCTGATCGGCGTGACCTGCGTGTTCCCGTGGCCGCTCTCGATCACCGTGCAGGTGACCGCCTTCTGGGCGATCGCAACGGCAAGGGGCTGCGGGATGATCGTGACCGCCTTGACGAGGGGGCCCTTCTGCGACTCGGTGTTGATCTCCTCATGGATCCTGAAGAGGCGCTCGTACATGTACTTGGGCGCCCCCGCGACTATCGAGGCGACGCCGAAGAAGCCCTTGAACGCCTCGTTGTTGAAAGGGGCGTACCTGCTGAGGCCGAAGCGCGTGACCTCCTTGACGACGGACCATGCCCTCTCGTCGCCCTCCTCGATCGTGCTCTCCCTCATCGGGTAGATGAGCCGCTCTGCGAGGTCCCCCCGCGCCTCGAGGTAGGTCGAGACCTCCGGCCCCACAACGATGGGCGTCCCCTCCCCGAACCCCTGCATGCGGGCGATGACGCTGCCCATGTCCGGGAGGTACCCCCTGTTCTCGAACATGTCAGGGACGTTCCCCAGGGAGGCCGGCCCGAACTTGTAGTCTGATGTTCCGTAGTCCTCCCCGAATACGAATAGCTCCTTGTACTTTGAGCTCATGAAGATGCGCCTGCGCTGTGACAAGATAGTGCGCATTGATTATTTATAGCATATACCCGGGGGCTGAGGGGGCGCAATCCGACCTCTGTCGACACTCTTGCGGGAGTCCTGCGGCGGCGATGGGGGGGCAGACGCATGGCGAGGCTACGCGGGGAGGTCCAGGATGGCCCTCCTCACGGCGATCTCCCGGCTGATCCAGGCTACCCTGTCCTCGAGCGGGGAGGCGCGTTCCAGATAGCCGTTCTTGTCGATCGACTTCTGCCTGAAGGCGCGGTTCAGGTCGGCAAGCAGCGCCATAGCCGAGTCTCGCTCGAGCCGCAGGCCTATGTACTCCTGGCTTGCCCTTGCGCGCCTGTCCCGGAACTGCTGGGCGAGCGAGTCCATCTCGGACTGGAGGGCGGAGGTCCGCCTGAAGTGCTCGTCCGCGCTGATGGCGCCACGGGAGCGCTCTGCGTTCGCGCATGCCATGGCGAGGCGGATGCGCCCGGCGGAATCGACGGCGGCGCTCACGTCTGCCGGCAGGGGGGTCGAGGTCAGCCTCCACCTGAGGGCGCCCGGGAGGTCCTTCGCGTCGCTGACGAGGGTCAGCATCCCGCCGGTCTTCCTCGATATGTGCCCGAGGGTGGCGGCGTCCGCCCTGCTCCCCAGCCCCACGGCATCGATACGAACGTCGCCCGCGAGCGCATCGTAGACCGTCAGGCGGGGATCCTCGCCTATGCTATTCGGACCGTCGGTGATGAGCATGATGCCCTTCGTGCTGTCGGATGGTGGGCCATGGATTGCCAGGGCGTGCCTCAGCGCCGCGCCGAGCGGTGTCCCGCCTTCCGCGCCCATCGCCCTTATCCGGTCGAGCGCCTGCATGAGGGCGCCGGCACTTCCGGCAGGCTGCAGGGGCGCGAGCTCAAGCACCTCGGCGGCGTCAAGGCTCCTCTGCCTGAAGGAGAGCAGCGCCACGCGGTCGCATGCTCCGAATGCGCCGGCCTCCGCGAAGAGTGCAGAGAGGCGGTCCCTTACGGCGTCCAGCTTCGACCCCTCTAGCCCCTTCATCCCCTTGCCCTTGGCCATGCTGCCGGAGCAGTCGATGAGGTAGATGATGTCGGATGGCATAAGATCTCCCTGATCGCTCCCTGCAGTCACTAGTCGCGCTGATAGAGAAGAATGTATCGGGTACGCAGGACGCCGGTCCGGGGCAGGCGCACCAGCCGCCGGGGCATCAGCAGGGGTCGGGGCATGTAGTCGCCATCACGAAGCGGACGCCCTTCCCCGGCTCCCCCTCCTCGGTTATGGTCCAACCGTAGGAGGTGCAGATCTTCCTGATCAGGTAGAGGCCGAAGCCAGTCCCCTTGCCATAGCCCTCCTCGAAGAGGTTCGCCTTGTCGGATGCGGATATCCCCACGCCGTCGTCCTCGTATATCAGCCGCTTGAAGCCTTCCGCCGACTTGCAGTATAGGCGGATCTGCGTGAGGGTCTTGCCGTACTTGATGGAGTTGTCGAGGAGGTTATAGAAGACCTGCCTGAGCAGGGAGTCGGCCATCACGAGCACCCCCCCGCACTCGTTCACCACCTTGATGCCGTGCAGTGCGGGGTGGAGGGAGACCGCCTCGTCGAAGAACTTCCCAGAGTCTGCGCAAGAGAGCCCCTCCATGCCTACCTTCTCGTATGCTGCGCTGAAGTCGAGTATCCTGACGATCTTGTCGACGGTGGATTCGATGCGCTCGATGCGGGCTACCGCGTCCGGGACGGCGCCGGCATCCTCCTTGGCAAGGTAGGCGCTGTCGAGCACCACCGCGAGCTTGTTGCGGACATCGTGGCGGGTTAGCTTGCCGACGACGCGGAGCTTCTCGTTCAGCGCCGCCATCTTCTGCTCGGCGGCCTTCAGCTCGGAGATGTCCACACGTATCCCCCTGATGACCGGCGCGCCCCTCATGTCAACCGTGCGCTCGATGAAGGACATGACAGGCACCCTCGTGCCGTCCTTCCTGAGGATGGAGTACTCGGTGCTCTTCAGGCGGGTCTGAGCGGCGTCGCCCCGTATCAGGCTCTGGAAGCGTTCGGTGATCCTCTGCCTGTCTTCGGGGGCGACGAGCTGAAGCACGGTCATCCCCTTAAGCTCGTCCTCGGTATATCCGAGGATCTCGCAGGCCCTCTTGTTGATGAAGGTCGGCCTCGCCTCGGAGTTGGCCTCGTAGACTATCTCCGGCAGGGAGTCGGAGAATTCGCGGTACCTCCGCTCATTGGCCTCCAGCGCCTCCATCATCCTGAACGCGTTGATCCGGTAGGAGAGCATCTCCTTCGATCCTAAGAAGCCCATCACGTTTGCCAGGAGCAGGGAGAAGATCGCCGTGAAGAAGCTCGTGGCTGGGACCTGCGCGATGGACACGGCCATCACGATTATCTCGGAGGCCGTGAAGGCGAGGGCGGAGGTAATCTGGTAGGGGCGCCTGTAAGTGACGACAAGGTACAGCAGGAATATGATCATGATCACTATGATGACGTGGAAGAGGAAGTTGCTCGGGCGCGTGGCATCGATGAATGTAATAAGGCACATCCCTAGTATCGACCATGAGAAGACGATCAGGTCATACGTCCGATAATCATTCACCCGCCCCAAGTATGCGAATACGAAGGCGGCGGCAGCCAAAAAGGCAAGCCTCGTCGAGACGAGTGCGATGAGGAGGTCGGATACCCCAAAGAACTGGTAATCATTGTAGACAAATGCCAAGAGCGGGATCGAGGCTAGGAGAAGCCCCAGCCGCGCATACTTGATGTCCTCCTTGAGGTAGAACTGCCTGCGCCTAATCTCAAAGTCTGATGGAATGCCAAGCACCGCCTTGGATCAGGTGGCAGCAGAGGGGGCGCGCTTTGCTGCCTGATTTAATTACTCGCGCAAGGTCCATATCATCCTTTTGCAGCATGGCGGCGGGCAAAGGAGGGATTTTGGACCGTCAGGAGCGGGCGGCAATTGGTCGGCCTCGAAGGTGAAGCGTAGCGCAGGAGCCACCGGCGGGGGCGGCGGCCGTATGGGGAGGTACGCGACCGATCATGCGACCGTAACAGATCGTAACAGGCTTTTTGTTACGATGTGTGGCATATCGTAACATATTAATGCCTGATCGTAACAGTATAAGGCATGGAACCGGAGAAGCTCCTTGAGGTGATAAAGGCAGGCGAAGGGCAGATGCTTGAGTTCAAGCGCGAGTGCCCGAAGGACATAGCCACGGATGTTTGTGCCCTTGCCAATGCAGATGGGGGGACAATAGTCTTCGGTGTCAGCGATGGCGGGCAGCTGGTCGGCTGTAACGCGAAGGAGGTCAAGGAGAAGGTCAGCGCCGCCATGAATTCGGTCTTCCCCGCACCCTCGATAAGGTTTGAAGACGTGACGGTCGGCCAGAAGGATTTTGTCGTTATGACCGTCGGAAAGGTCAAGGGGCTGTGCGCCGTCGGCGGGACGGCGCACATAAGGATCGGTGTCGCGAAGAGGCCGATGTCGCTTAATGAGATAGTCGCCCTGGCCTCGGAGAGCGTCCTGTCGACTACGCTGGACAGGCAGCTCACGGTCGCAGGATTGGAGGACATCGACGAGAAGGCAGTCAGCTGGTTCGGGGAGAGGCGCGCCGGCAGGGGGCTCAAGTACGCGGGGCTCATGGAACTGCTCCGGAAGATGGGCGCAGTAGTCAAGGCCAATGGGTCTGAGAGGCTCAGCCTAGCGGGGCTACTCTTCTTCTCGAAGGACCCCCAATCATACCTGCCCCACACGTATCTCAGGATCAGCATCAATGGCGAGTGGGTCAGGTTCGGAGGGGCTATATGGGCGATTGCTGATCAGGCGGAGGCGATTCTGGAGAAGAACATCAAGACGGTTTCCATCAAGTCGGGATTCAGGAGGGAGGACCATAGGGAGTACCCGATGTCCGCCGTCAGGGAGGCGGTGATCAACGCGCTTGTCCATAGGAATTATGCCGTCGAGAGCGAGGTCTTTGTATACCTCGAGGGGGATAGGTTGAGGGTGGTTAACCCAGGCAGCTTTCCGCCGGGGGTGTCGATTGACGACCCAAGACCGGTGCCAAGGAATCCGCTACTTTATGAGCTGATGTTTCAGGCGGGTTACGTCGAGAAGCAGGGCAGCGGCATCAAGCTAATCCTTGAGCAGTGCCGGAGGAGCCCGCTGTGCAGAGTGAGCTACAAGATGTCGAGCGGGTTCACGGAAGTCGTATTCGAGAGGAAGATCGAGAAGGCGTTGGAGAAGGAGCTCATGGAGGTTCTGGAGCGGCTGACGGGCGAGGGTAAGACGGCATCGGCGCTGGCCGAGGAGCTGGGCATCAGCAAGATGACCGCCCTGCGCCGCCTGAGGGACCTCCAAGAGATGGGTATCGTCGAAAGGCAGGGGAGAGGGTCGAGGACGGCATACAGGCGATCGTAACAGATCGTAACAGACTTTTTGTTACGATAAATGCTGTGTCGTAACATATTTACCATAGACCGTAACAGGTGCAACCGGAGCCGCCGAGCCGCCACCCATTAAGAGCGGATCGGCACGGCAGTACAGGCCGGAAGGGCTTCCGGAGGCGCTTGACGGCATGAGGGCATCATCCGGGCGCTTGGCTTGTCTGACGTGCCCCCACGGCTGAAGCCGGTTGGGTTTCTCAGCCACACATTCGCCCTCGTAAAGGCATTTAACCCTGCCGACAGTTACTTTTGCATTCAGGTGCTTGCTAGATGCTCCGGCTTGCGGGCGCGGTCCCGAGCTACGTCATATCGTCGCTGATAACGCATCGGC
>CAZEMX010000042.1:0-13799 GCA_964513415.1 uncultured Nitrososphaerota archaeon | reverse complement strand
AAATATTTTTTGAAAAATGTCGGTTGGAAATGGAAAGTAGCCATGACCGCTAACGGCTGAGGGTTGGCGATAGTGCCGCTAACCTAAAACTCAATATTTAGCACCAACTTGAAGCGGCATTTTGCCAACCCTATGTTAGCTTTAGGTTTTAAAAATTTTAGGGTGGCTTTAATAACACAAATTAAAATGATAGACATTGAAGAATTACAACAAGAGATTTTGCAGGAAACGGAAGTTAATCGCCTGTATGAAATCCAAATTGACTTGAGTAAACTAATTAAAAATGCTCACCAACAAAACTTAATGGCAGAAACTAAAATGGAGCAATCCGAAGCTAAAGGCAATTTGGGAATTTATCATTCTATGCTTGAGGTTTTGCAAAACAGAGTTTCGGAATTAAAAGAAATTGACAGAGAAGAACGAAACGAACAAGGCAGGATAAATTACAATTTCAGATTGGCTGCTAAAACTGTTTTGCAAAAAGAAACTTACAAGCAGATAATGGATTTGGCGATTAGAACAAGGTCAGAATTTAAAGAAGATGCAAAAGAACTTAGACGTAATAAACTTGCGTAGTGGTGCGTTGGCAAAATTTTTAAAACTTGAAGCTAACTCCAAGATAAACGAAATACCTCGCTTTATCCACCCGCAGGGGAGGATTGGCGAAACTAAAACTAACAAACATGAGTAACGAACACAATCCCCCGCATGGCGGCAAACAACCAATATGGGCCGAGTGGTTTGATGCAAAAAAAGTTTTTCCAGCGTTTAATAAAGAGGTTTTGGCATTCTATACTATTGAGGGCACGGACTCAAAAGGGAAAAAAACCGGCAATGTTTTCGGTTATTATGAAATAGTTGTATGCGAAAGTGTCATCGAAACATCTGCTGGTAAAACTGCATCATGGAGGGATCGTCATTATAACGGTTGCACCCCTCTATACTGGTGCGAGCTTCCTTCTTCTCCGATAGTAATTGCTTAATCAATCAAAACACCACCCACATGCCCAACCAACCCACCCCCACGCCGATGACGGCAGAAGAGTATTGGGAAGAAGAAGCAATCCAAAACGTTGACCCGTTTACAAGTCCCTTTAAGTTCGCCGAAGCCTACGCCGACTACCGCCTTCGGTTCGAGAGAGATAATAAACAACAACCCACCGACCCCTACTACACAGACCCCGCAACGTGGCCCAAGTGGGCCAACTGGACCGCGGTTGATGTTGATAACGAAATGTTTGCTTTTGAAGAAAGGCCGGCTATAAAGCATATTGATAATTATTGGGTTACCGCTTCCGATACTCGTTGGCTAAAAATCCGCAATGTCACCCACAACCCCGACTGGCGGAACAGCCTCCGGTCACGGAAGGAGGTGAGCCGTGGTAAGTAAGCGACTGGAAAAACCATTCAATCCTATTTAAACAACTAATAAACAAAAACCAATGAGCGAAGAAAAACAACCTGGAACAGAACAACAAAGCACGTATATCATTGCACATGAAGGCATGATAAATTACATGCTTGGCTTGACAAAAGAAAACAAGCTGGACATCTTATACAGTGATCGCACCCTGGAAAACATTATCGGGACGCTTGCTTTTGTACGAGAGATCTTTATAGAGCAATTCAACAAAGAAGTTGCTGTAAGGCAAGAATTCGTAATGAGACATCGAATGCCTAATAGCGAAAAAGCCCTTCGGGATGCTCGAGGAAACATGACTTACACCGCTTTGAAAAAGACCGGCGTGTGCATCGAAATGATGACCGGAGCACTGGATAAGCTTTCTGAGTCATACAAAGAATACCTCAAAGCTCAAGTAGAAAAAGGAAAGCAAAAAGAAACTGAGGCGCCGAAAGAATCGGAGTCTTAATTTTCTTTACATCAATATATTCCCCTATGGAAACATTCAAAAGCAAAAAAGGAACGGGAGCAAGAGTAAAGGGGTCTACTATTATTGATCATCGTGTCCAGGCAAACTTAGGGATAACCTTGTTTGAATACGTCCTGGTCGACTTCATTGCGACAAACGAACACGAGCAAATAGCGGACAAACTTCTTGACACAAAAGGGATCGTCATTACGCAAGCAGAACTTGAAATGGCCCTGGAGCAGCTGGCAGAACAAAACATTTTGGCGCTGAACGGCAACAGATACATTACCGGGCCGGAGTGGAATAAGCACTTTGACATGGAGTCGGATTTTGACAATGAAGATCCTAATGATCCAGGATTTTGGCAAATTATGAAACGCCGAGGCAATAAACCTAAAGGTAGAATTGCCTACATGAATGCCAGAAAAGTAGTCAGTAAAGAAGAGCTCCATGAGGCAGCGAAACGATACGTGGCAACAAAAGATGATCCAACGTATATTATGCATGTTTCATCTTACTGCAATCCAAAGTATCAGCATTGGAAGGACGAAATAGTAAAACCCAAATCTCATGGCAGCACATCAGAAAAGATCAACGAGCTTGCCCGCAACGTTGTCTCAAGAAACCAAATTACAGACGACGACGATTTCTGAAGGCAATAAGTTGGCCGCCTTGTTCCAGTTTCAGAGTTATGCTGAAATGTGGAAAAAGGATGATTCAAATACAACGATTATGCAGGTAAAACTAACTTTGCTTGCAGTAATCAAAAAGATTGGAATCACCAACTTGCCAGACGAAAATCTACTCGGAGAGTTTGCGAAATACATACTCAGATACTACGCAGACTTCAATTCAAAAGAAATTCTATACGCTTTTGAGTTGTATTCGAGTCAGCGGTTGTCGGTGCCTGAATTTAAGACACCATTCAATTCATTCAATACAGTCTTGATATCGATAGTCTTAAATGCTTACAGAGACATTCGAAACAAGAAGATACGGGAGGCGGCAAAAAAAGAAGAGCAAGAAAAGGAGGAAAAGCTGATGAATATGAGTGCAGAGGAAATGAAAGAGTATGCAGCCAAAATGTATCAGATAACAATCGACTACATTCGTGAGTACAAAAAGATGCCTGTATACGCAAACTGGCTTGCTTGCTATGCGCATTTGAAGAACAAAAAGCTGCTTTCAGTACTTTCTCAAAAAGAACAAGACAGCTATATTCAGCGAGCGTACAAAGAAGCTGAAAGCAGGGATCTGAATAAGATTGCATCCGGACGCGAGTTTGATGCAAGAGAGCTCCAAAATTTGAAAAACAATCAGAACGCATTGTTTGACGCTTGTCGAGAGCTGCGCGTACGAGACCACTTTCAAGACGTTATTTTTCAATTAACCAACAATCCTACCAATGGCCAAACAGGAACAAACACCAACGATCCAGAACAAGACTTCTAACCTTGTCATCATTGATGATAAGACAGCAAAAACGCTGCTCCGGTACAACCAAATCAAAGAAAGCATCGATACTTTTGCAGCATTATGCGAAGAAATCGAAATTATCGATGATGTGACCGAAGGGAAAGCTAAGGAGATGCTTTCTGACTTGAATAAAGTTGTCAAGACTATTGATGAGAAAAGAAAGCAAGTCAAAGCTCGTCCGCTGGCAGAATGTAATGCAATCGATGCGGCTGCAAAAGAGCTTACAGCACTCGCCAACAAAGCAATCGAAAACGGCCGAAAACGCATATCAGATTATGTGGTTGAAAAGCAGGAGCGCGAAATTAATGAAGCAAAAAAGCTGGCATTACAAGCTCAAACTGTAGCATCTGCCCAGCTTCAAGAAGTCGCAGAAGAGAACAATGAACAGACTGATGAAGTAAACGGCTTGGCAGTATTGATGGAAACGGCTACAAAAGAGCTATTCCTGGTCAAAACTATGGATGAACTCAAAGTGTGGCATGCTAAGTACAGCACTGCAAATGGCGCCAGTGTACTCAAACCTGAAATTGCACCCAACTTCACCAGTCTTTTCAATGTTGCAAGGCAAGTTTGCAGCATCATGAAAGACCTGTGGAAAGACAAGATTTCAGGCAAGAATCCCAACGTCAAAGAGTCGGACGTACGAAGTGCACTTATCAGCTTTGAACAAGAGATGCAAGACACTCTTAACGTTCTCGGGACAGAAATAGCCAATGCTGCAAATGTTGCTGCTGCTGAAATACAAGCCGCAGCTATTGATGTGAGCACTGCCGGCAATTACGGTCCTTCAAAGTGGGACTACGAACTGGCAGACTACTCTAAAGTGCCTGAAGAGTTCAAATGCGTCGACGAGGCTGCAGTAAGGGAGTACATCAAAAAGAACAAAAGCAACCTGGCTCACGGAGAAGTGCGTTTTGGTATCCGATTCATTCGGGAGGCAATCACTCGACTGGCATGATCCATCACAAGCAAAGCACAAAAGCCAAAGAAACCCTGCCTGGGTATGATGATCATCGAACTGCCGTCAAACAGATAGCAGAAGAGATGAACATGGACCCGAAAGAAGTGGATCGAACGATCCGCTTCTTTTTCAAGGCAGCTTTTATGATGGCCCTTCGATTTCACTGGACGGTGAGGATCAGAGGATTTCTTAACATGAGACCAGAAGGCGTTTTGCTCCGAAAGATGCGTCATCGGCTTAAAAAAGAGGCCGGTATACGCATTGTGAACAAAAAAAGCCATCTATCTTGATTTGTTGCCAGCAACAATAACTACATTTACAATCTCATACAAAACACTATGAAAGGTAACACTCACGGAGGCAACCGGCCGCAACCGGAAGAAGGACAGTATGGTGCACGTTGCATCGGAATCGTGGATCTCGGGACGCAAGAAACCACGTTCAAAGGACAGAAAAAACATGTGCGTCAAGTTATGTTCTTTTTTGAACTCATTGGCACGGAAGCCATCTTCGATGAATCCAAAGGCCCGCAGCCTTTCGTCATGAATCAAAAGTTCACTTTGTCGTTTGCTGACAAGGCAAACCTCCGGAAGTTTTTGAAGCAGTGGCGCAACAAAGACATGGCTGAAGAAGAGGCCAACAACCCTGTATTCATGAAGACTTTGTTGGGCAAGCCGGTGTATCTTTCAATCACGATCACTGAGAAAGACGGCAAAAACTACCGCAACATCAGTACGGTCATGAAGTACCCGGCCAACCTTCCCAAGCTTGCACAGCCGGTTAATGAGCTGTTCTACTTCGACATGGACATGGATGTCCCGGGCAACAACCCTGTTGTTGATTTCTCAAAGCTCTACAACTGGGTTCAGGACATCATCAAAAAGTCCCCGGAATATGCTGAACTCAACGGCGTTCAAGGAGGCGGACCGGTAAACGGCAACCTGGCTGACCAAGACGCGGACTTCTGATCATGAAAGCCAAGTGGACTAAACCCCGGCAGGATCATCGCCTTCCTGTCGGGGTTCACCTGGCAAGTATTGTCAGTGTGAACTATGCTCGCAACACAAAAGGCGAGCTGATCATGCAGGAAGAGCATCCGGTGATAGAAATTACCTTTCTTTCTTCCGGAGAAAAAGTTGTGGAGCGCATTTCGACACATCCTAAAAGTCAATGGATCTGGGACTCACTTTCCAAAGCGTTAATGATCGACAATCGCAACAGCAGCATATCTGCATCAGAAGCTAAAGGAAGATTGCTCTACATCATTATTGCTGCGGAAGTTGAAATGGACGAGAATGAACGCCTGAAAACCAATCCAGACGGAACGCTCTTCTACAACCGAAAAATGAAAATGGAGTTTTATCCTTACTTCGAGGGAGGCTTTGCTCCGATCTTTAACGGACATCCGGACAAGAACAACGGAATACCTTCAGGAAAGTTCCTTATCAACAAAGGAATTGAGGTAAAACAGGTTTTCAAAGAACAAGTTCAAACGTCTGAAGATGACTTCTGATCTGATACAAAGATTTTTTGGCAGGGTTGTGAACGGTGATCTTAAACTTCACAAACCGGTAAGCTTTCAACAATTATTGCGAGCACTGGAAGGGAAAGAGTTTGAGCTTACCATTCAGCCCCGACGTATTGAGCATTCGGCAGAACAGCGCGGTTATATCCATGCATTATGCCGGTGGCTGACTGTAAATACTGAAACATTCGGAGGATGGGAAGAGGATGATGTATATCGATTCTTTATGCAAGAATACGCATCGAGGGTCATTACAAAAGAGGTTTCTGGAAAAGAAGTCTTAATCCGATTCACGCGAAGCATCAAAGAGCTGAGCAAAAAAGAAGTGTCTGAATTGATTGAAAAGATACTTACTTGGCTTGCAAATGAGGATATTCATCCTCCCACAGCAGAAGAAGCAAAGTGGAGCAAATACAGCAAAAACGTACGATGATGAAAGAGATTCGTGAAAAAGCCAGAGAGGCAATACTTCGTCGTATGGAAGATTTGTTTCTTACACAATCAGCCATAGTGGAAGATGCCGAAAACAAGGGTGTCCGGATTAGTCCGGCATCCTTGTCTCGGTTTTTAAAAAACAAGCAGCAGTACAAGTTGAGCACGCTTACCAATGAGCAAATAGAATGGTTGTGCCGGCGATGGTGCATTGATATCAAGATTGATGTACTGATTATGCCTTACAATGTAGAAAGCTCAGAAAAACTACTTAGCAAATATGCAGATCGTAAAGTGGTGCAAAATCGAAAAGCTCGAAATGCACGCAAAGCCCAGAATGACGCGGTATGATAAGTGGAAAAAAAGACCAACTGTCGAAAATTACCGCGCATACAAAGACGTTTTGAATGTGTATAAGTCAAGACTTCCAGACATTAAAACAATTTTGCATTTGTACTACCTGGTGGAAATGCCAAAATCGTGGAGCGATAAAAACAAAGAAAAAATGTTTGGTCAGTTTCACCAAAACAAGCCAGATATTGACAATGCGCTCAAAGCAGTCATGGATTCTTTGCTCAAAGAAGATCAATCTGTTGCGGTTGGCCTAGTAACCAAAATATGGAGCTATGAAAACACCACATTCTTTTTTGGATACAAATTACCCACTGATTTGCGAGGCCGACTGGGTATTCACCTTCAACAAATGCCAGGACTTTCTGATTGTCCGGAAGGTAGTGACGTTGTTGATCCCGGAGAAATACTATATGCTGAGCTGCAGCGCCATCAACAAAGTTATCATGAGCGCAAAGCTCGGATCAAAAATGACAAAAGAAGTAGATCTAAACCCGGTAACACAATGCTTTAATTTGCAAGAAATACGACCAACCAAAATAGTCGGCCAATCAGTTCAAACCTTCAAAACAATTATAGAACAACACTACAATGAGTATCGGACAACCAATGCCCGAATCATGGGATCCCGTTGTGAACGCCTGGTCTAATACGACTAAGGCAGAGCAACTCAAAGCATTCATTCGTGAAGAGCGCTCCAAATACGAAGTATTTCCTGAGCAGAAAAAAGTATTTCGAGCGCTTCAGCTTACCCCTCCCGGAAAAGTCAAAGTTATAATCATTGGCCAGGATCCTTATCATACACCTGAAGTGGCTGACGGGCTGGCTTTCAGTAGCGGCAAGCGAGGATATGTGCCACCTTCGCTGAAAATCATCTTCGAAGAAATCTGCAAAGAATTTGAGCACGTACCGATTGCCGAGATCCGAAATGCAGACCTCACATCATGGGCCGAACAAGGAGTATTGCTCATCAATACGTCGTTGACGGTAAGGAAAGGACAAGCAAACTCTCACAAAAACAAAGGATGGGAATCATTGCTTGAAACAATCTTGGAAGTGCTCAGCAAAGACTTTCGGCCAAAAGTATACATGCTTTGGGGCGCAGAAGCACAGAAGCATGAAAAGCTCATCAACCAATACACGCGAGATCCGTTGATGACGTTGATCTTAAAAGCGCCTCATCCCGCTTCTGAAATCTACAAGCCAAACGGAAAAACATTCCGCAACAGCAATCATTTCATACAATGCAACAAATGGCTACAACAAAAAGGACTGCCTGGCATCAATTGGTTGTCAGCTATATCCGGATAATTCCGGCAAGGCTTTGCTTGTTCTTCTTCAGGAAAAGCATAGCAAAACACCTGGTTGACAGCAATCAAATCAAACTGATCTGGACAGCTTCTTCATGTCAGGAAATCTATGGGCTTCACATAAGAAATCCTGATGAGCGAAATCGCGGCATTGAAGTCATCACTGAAGGCCTCAAAAATCATCCGCTGGCACCAATCGAAATGATTGCAATCGACAAACAAGAGGGACTTAAAAACGTGCTAACAAAAAAAGACCGCGTACACGAGTTTTATTACGTTCTTTATCATCTTAAATCAAGCGACAATCCTTTTCTGGAATACGCATTTCAGAAAGCTCAAGAACAATTCACTCAAATCAATCCGTATGAACACGCTACAAAACCTGAATCAGTTGCCTGAATGGGCAAAAAAACACATGCATCCGTTGAGCATTAAAAGGCTTGACATTGCAAATGCAGACAAAGAAAGTATTCAAAAAGCACTAAGAATGCCGTTCAGGGCAATCTCTTCGCAAGGTCGCGTTATTGGAAAAGTGCTTGATATTAAGCAAACTACCAACTCTTCAATCGACGTAAACATCAACACTGATCCGTCAAACCGGTATCGGTTTATGATTGTTGCCAGTGTTGCCGGTCCTGTAAGCGAAGAAATTGGCATAGGCGATATCGTTGTAGCAACGGATATGAGCGGATTTGCATTTGTGCCGGTCCGTGCTGTGCCGAGCAATCCGTTTGAACCGCTTTACATCATTGATGCATACGCAGTTCAAGCAGTCATGAAGATTCACCCGACTCTCTATTTTGAACACCTTATGCAGCTCGAAAGAAGTGCTCGAGATAGCTTTCACAATCGCGACAACGAGGAACCACGCGAGATTGATTTGCACAACGAAGTACTGTTCTGAAAAAAGCCCCGGTCGAAAGCCGGGGTTTTTCTTTTATTCAACATTATGTTTGGAGAGCAGTTTTATCCTACACCCAAAGAAGTAATATCTAAGTTGATCGAACCGATTGTTGTTGAAAACACAGAGTCAAGAAAAAACAGCAGCAAAAAAAGCATACCTGAACGAATATTCCTTGAACCAAGCGCAGGCAAAGGAGACATTCTTGATTACATCAAAGAAAAATACGCGCAACATTGCAAGCTAAACGCTTATTGCATCGAGATAGATCCTAACCTG
The DNA here is from genome assembly GCA_964513415.1 of uncultured Nitrososphaerota archaeon. Taxonomy (GTDB): domain Archaea; phylum Thermoproteota; class Methanomethylicia; order Methanomethylicales; family Methanomethylicaceae; genus Methanomethylicus. The sequence continues at coordinate 4,693 of CAZEMX010000042.1, read as the reverse complement.
ATTCACATCTTGCATGGCAAAGGGTATCAAGTGATCGGGAATGATTTTCTCACTACAAGGCCTACAAACTATTTTGATACAATTTTAATGAACCCTCCTTTTGCATACGGTGCTGAACATGTATTGCATGCATGGGATATATTGGAAAGCGGTGAAATCCATGCAATCCTGAACAAAGAAACAATCGACAATCCTTATTCCGCCAAAAGGAAAGCTTTGATAGCAATCATTGAAGCACACGGATCTATTGAGCATATCGGCAGAGCTTTTATTGATGCAGAAGTAAAAGCCGACGTGTCTTGCAGCATTGTTCGCCTTTACAAAAAGGTAACAAAGAAGCGACTATATTGGGAGCCTAAAGAATTTAAGCAAGCAAAAGTTGTTGACTTCGGCGATACCAATCTGATCAACGACAAAGTTGCACTGAACGACCAGGTTGAAACGATGATCATCCAAGCAGAGCAATTAAGAACAGCAATGGTGTCGCTTATCAGAAGCAATCAAGCTGTTTCTTTTTACTCTAGAGGATTGATGAAGCTGGGCGCGGAAAAGCTGATGACTATTTTACAGGAAAAGAGTGCTGAGCTGCAGTACAACGCATTTAACGATTCCTTAAAAACAAGTATCTGGATGGAAATGCTTAATAAAAGCAAAGTGTCTGAATACATGACTTCGAATGTTCAGAAAAACTGGCAGCAATTTGTTGCGTCCACCGGAAGCATGGAGATATCCAAAGAAAACGTTTACAAGGTGATTGAAATGATATTCATGAATCGACATGAAATCATGAAGCAAGCAGTTGTTGATGTGTTTGATTTGTTTACCAAATACAGCGAAGAGAATAAGATGGTTGTTGAATCTTGGAAAACAAACTCTTGCTGGAAGATCAACAAGAAAATCATCGTTCCCTGGGTTGTCCGTTATGGAGAATACATGAATCAACATTCTATTAAACAATACGGAGACAAATTTTCTATCAACTACCACAAAAGTCAGGACTTTTGGGATATCGATAAGGTCATGTGTTACCTTTCTGGCAAAAGCGATTCAGTAACTATTGAAGAAGCTTTGAAAGACAGGTTTCACATTATTGGAACGGTACGCCCCGGAGACAAGTTTGACAATGAGCTTGAATCGACTTTTTTCAAAATCAAGTTCTGGAAAAAGGGGACAATACACATTACCTTTAAAGACGATAAGCTCTGGGATCTGTTAAACATGATTGCTTGCGACATGAAAAACTGGTTACCGCCAGAAGAAAAAAAGAAGTGGAAAGAAAGAGAGAAAACAGAAACGCCTCAATCAAATCTAAATCAACTACTATTATCGCAATGAAAACCATCAAAGAAGTTCGAAAAGCGTTTTGGAGGATGTTGCAAGACAACCATTCAAAACTTGCCGTAGAATATCGAAGTAGCAAAAAGCATAACGACTATTCAGCAGACGTGCAGTATGCTTTTTCATGTTTTATCGATGACCTGCAAAAAAGCAAGGAGATTACTCCTGAACTGTGCAAACGCGTAACGCTATGAAGGCATACATTCATTATGGAGGAGTGTTTGTAGGCCTTCCAAAAGGACCGTTTCAAACCGTCTCAGCTGAAGCAAAGAGATGTCCGCTATGGTGGCAAAAACAAAACCTCAGCTTTACTGCAAGCGGATACGGAAAAAGAATTCCTACGGAATACATGGTTAATGTTGACGGCCGTTGGAAACGCGTGTATTGTTGCATTTTTAGCAATTCAGGCACTTGTTATATTGAAAGCAATCGCAAACCAATCGCTACCGTAGACATCATGCAATGAAAAAGCCCCCTGAAAAGGGGGCCTTTTTTTATCCTGCCATTCAATCTGCGGTGTCTCGTGCGCGGTGCTTCCATTTCTTTTTCAGTATGGGAAAGTCGGCGCCCAACATGAATTGGTTGCCCTGCAGGGACTTTCCAGCCCTGATCACGGCGCCTGATCGAAGTGCAACGGATATAGTAGGGCCAAATGACGGGATGCCACTACTGTCTGCCAGGGCGTACACGCCCGCATAGATCCAAGGCGCAGCGGCCTGTTCAATGGTTCGGGTATTGATGACGTCAAGCTTGCGCGTGAGCCGCTGCAGCCTATTATGCTGTACCGCTACGGAAAGGCTTTCTACGGCATTGGAGTCGGCCAGGACGGTATCGTACTGCCGGTAGGTCGAATGTTCGGCATACAGCCTCCGGTGCTGTTCCAGGAGGTCTACAAGCATGGTTCGCAGGGTGGCGCTATCAAGGCCGTTGACATTGATTTGCGGCCCCTGGGCCGGGCCCGGGATCTGAATCGTGGGCTGCGGCATGGTGATCACCACCGCCGGGGTCCTGGAAGTATCCCGGTACACCGTGGTAACCGAAGGCGGCGCCGGCCGCATCCAGATAAGATAGGCTAAAATCGCCAATCCAATCAGGATCAGTATCGTATTGGCGTTGATCTTCATGCAGCACGGACCTGAAAATAGTTCCATTCGGCAGCATCCCGCGTAATGGTGATGAACATTTTTTCTTTTTTCAGTACCGACTCAATCCACGGAAACAGCTTTTTATTGAAAAAATCGCGGGATTGGGTCACTGAATCAACTCCCTTGACCAGCCCCGGCAACAGGCACCCTTCAGTATGCTCCGGGAAAGAGCCGTTGTGAATCCGGATGCCGGCATATCCAGGCACGTCCAAGAGCAGGGGCAGGGGTCGCTTGAACCGGTTCGAAAAGCTGATGATGATCTCGTACCGGCCGGCGGGGATGGCGGTCTGTGCATGCACTTTCTTGGAAGCAATCTCGGACAGGGTCATGGAAGCATTCAGCCCCCGGTCGCGGTCCTCCAAGATGTAGATTGGCTTAGCCGACACAGCGGTAAGCAAGCGACCATCGAGATCCGTGAGGTTCCCGATGGTCGACTTGGGGGTGAAAGTATTGCGGGTGAGCAGCAGTTCCATTACGCAGCCAGTTTGTACTTGCGAATGACAGCCTTGGGGATTACATACTTTGCCCGGATCTTATCGGAAAGAGTGGGCAAGGCGTCCGGAGCCATAACGTCTGGCGATAGCTTCTGTTCCAGTTTCAGCACCGCGACTTTGTTGCTGAGGTTTACGCCATTGATATACTGCCAGAAAGCAAGAAGCCCGGTGGCGAACGTAATTACCTTTCCGATCAGTTCCGGATTGATGTTGAATAACGCTGTCTCCAGGAAGGCTTGACCGAAGGTGATGATCAGGCCCAGTCCGGTGGACACCCAGAAAAAGAGCGTTTGACCTTTGGTAAGAACTCCGGTCGGAGCGATGGCTTTGAACGTTGCCAGTGCCAACACGCAAGCGAAGTCCACGTAAGGCATCCACGATGCCGGCACCAGGCTCAGGTACAGGCCGGAATGATACAGAGCCAAGATGAAGAACACGGCCTGGGTTTTGTTTGCCAGGCCCTCCAGATACTGAATGAAACTTTTCATGGTAGTGTGTGATTTTGAGGTTTAGGTTTAGGATTCCAAGGTAACAATTCTGCCCATAAATCCATAAAATTCGTCTTCGATGTCGAGGTTGCGAAACATTGGTTGCCAGTAATGAGTGACTTTTACTAAGGATCCGTCTCGCCGCTGAATCGTGTATTGCACATCGAACTTTCGGCGATCTTTTACCCCTTCTTCAATCAACTCACGAATCTGCGATTGTTCGGGCTCGTGTATAGCTGAAATAAAGCCCCAACCAAGAAGATCTTCGCGGGACCGGCCCGTGATATCGCAGTATGCAGAACTCACGAATTTATACCGACCGTCGCGGCCGGTCTCAAATTCGCCATGCGGCGAACTATCCCATTGAATTTTGCTGGCAATTAGGATCCGATCAAGCTTGTCGCTGATGCTATGCTCCCCGCCGTTCGGCAGGGTCTCTTTGGCCACACGCTGAAGCAACTGATCTTGATTGTTCAGAACCTTGAGCAAGTCTGAATACTGCTCATCATGTTTTTCACGATGAGCAGTCAGAGCGCTGTTGATGTAAGAGAACCCTTCGGAGATGGTTTTGTGTAACTCAAGAGGATCCATTTTGATCACATGTTTTATGACATATTCACGAAACCGCCGAAGAAACCATTTGTTCAGATCCGACAACTGCTTCCTGACCCACTGATACGCCTGTCGAATTCGCTTGTACCATATCAGAATAGCCATTCCGACTCCGGTGTAAACAGCATAGTGGTCTTCGATGGACTTGATTGCTCCGGAAACATACTTCACAAATCCGACCGCTGCATGAACGGTGTCGGCTGGTATCGGATCTAACAGCATAATTCATTCAAGGCTTGGCTTTCATGGCCCACTTGGCTCCAAACAAGGCCATATCGGTGATGATCAGCGTGTCTTTTGTGATCTGGGAAGCAGTAGCGTTATAGTACGTCAGAAAGTCTTGCAGCGGCTTTGTCCAGGGGTTTGTCCGGAAATAAGTAAAGGCATACTCTTCCGGCTGCGTGTTGTCCTCGCAGCTGAACAGGATCGATACCTTGACCGGGCGCCCCAGGCTTTGGCCGGCAGCGGCAATAGAATCCAAGCGGTTGTGTCCGCTGGAGTCTTTGTTGACGTACTTGTACATCATCTCCGCGGTCATGGCCGACGACTTCAGGTAGCAGTGCAGCAAAATCTCATCGGTGTTGCGGACGATCACCGGCCAAAACGACTTCATCGG